>CAZKZI010000021.1:2309-31862 GCA_964557205.1 uncultured Lentisphaeraceae bacterium | reverse complement strand
ATCAAGCGCGGTTGAACGCGCTCATCAGCGCCCACGAAGGAGCGCCCCCAAGGCCGGGTGTGTCGATGATCACGACCGGGCCGAGCGGCAACAGCTCCATGGCCTTCCAGACCGGGTCGGTGGTGGTGCCCTTGACCTCGGAGATGATCGAAACATCCTGCCCTGTAAGGGCATTGATTAGGCTAGACTTCCCGACGTTACGTCGGCCGAAGAGCGCGATGTGAACGCGCTCGCCTTGAGGTGTTATATTGCGAGAGGACATAACAAGTGGTCAGGTTGAAGGCGTTTAGCCCTGAGGGCTATAACGGATCTTTGCAGCTTATAGGGTGAATAGGCGTTCAAGGGTTTCAGAAGGCAAAAGTTGTTTCTCGGCCACAAGCTGCCGAATGGACTGTCCTGTTTCGAGTGCTTCTTTCGCGAGAACAGCGGCGGCATCATAGCCAAGGTGCGGCACGAGCAGGAACGCGGGTGCGGTCGAGGCTTGAAGATGAAACGCACACGCGACAGGGTTAGCCTCTAACGTGTCGATGCAGGCGGTGCGGAAACGGGTGACCGCGTTGCACAGGAGATCAAGCGAATCGAGCAGTGCGTCTGCGATCAGCGGCAGGAAGGCGTTAAGCTCCAATTGCCCGTTAGACGCGGCAAGAGTGATCGCTGTGTCGTTCGCGATGGTCTGCATCGCGCATTGCGCAACGCATTCGGGAATCACGGGATTGACTTTGCCCGGCATGATGGACGAACCGACCTGGCGCGCCTCCAGCCGAATCTCGCCAAAACCGCCGCGCGGACCGGAATTCATGAGCCGCAGGTCGTTGGCGATTTTCAAGAGGTTGACGGCACAGGCCTTGAGCAGGCCGGAAACCTCGACAAACACATCGCAATTCTGCGTGAGATCCATCGGATACTCGGCACGTGAAAGGCCGATCCCCGTCAGTTCGCGAAGGATTTCGGCAACGCGGTAGGCGTAACGACGGTCGGCGACCACACCGGTGCCCACGGCGGTACCACCGAGGTTGATCTGACGCAAGCGTTCCTCGACTTTATAGATCCGCCAGCGGTCGCGCGCGATGGCCTGCGCATAGGCTCCGAATTCTTGACCCAGCCCGATCGGTATGGCGTCCATAAGCTGAGTGCGTCCGAGTTTGCGAATGTCTGCGAAGGCCTGCTCTTTTTTCTGCAACGACTCCTGTAGTTTGGCAAGGGCATCAGCCAATTCCCGGGTCCGATAGATGGCTGCGATACGCAACGCCGAAGGATAAACATCGTTCGTGGACTGGCCACGGTTGACGTGATCGAGCGGACTGACACAGGTGTAATCACCCAGCGTGCCCCCGAGCTTCTGGATCGCGAGGTTGGCGAGGACTTCGTTAACATTCATGTTCGTCGAAGTTCCCGCACCGCCTTGAAGCGCATCGGTCACGAAGGCTTCGTCGTGCAACCCCTCGAGCACCTCGTCACACGCGGCAATGAGGGCATCGGCGATAACGGGTGGCAACGCGTTTAGTTCCTTATGGGTGCATGTGCAAGCCTTTTTTACAAGCGTGATGGCGCGGATAAGATCCGGGCACACCCGACGTCCGCTGACGGCAAAATTCTCAACCGCACGCTGCGTGTGGATGCCATACAACACACCTTCGGGCACGGCGTGATCGCCAAGCGTATCGTGTTCGATCCTCATTGGTTCAAGTCCAGCAGACACCCTTTCCTCGTGACTATAAAAACCCCGTCAGACTTCACTCGGCCAAAAGTCAAGCATACGAACCGACGGCGCGTCAATCCGTACGCATGCGCTTTCTATTTCAAGATCGGCCTCACAGCGATACGTTGATACTCACACCACCCCACAGGATATCCTCTTTCCTGTAAGGCTCTTGGTCACGCGCGTCGCCGTCAATCAAAGACATCCAAGCGAGTTTCGCCCCGAGCGAGACCGTGTCGGTCAGTGCGAAGCTCGCAAACACGGAGGCGTTGAAGTCCATCAGGCCGGCATCATCTGTCCCGAGATACCTCATGTAGTCGTTATCGCCTGCGCCCAGCGACACCTCGGTACCCAGCGTGAACCGGTCGGACATCGCGAACTCCTTGTTCAGTCCCACGTTGCCGTAGAACCCATCATACAGGTTATAGTCATACGTGAGACTCACAAACGGAGTCACAATGTCATTGTTGTAAGCCAAAGACGCGTAGACTTCCTTCGTGCTCGAATAGTAGTCCGAACCGTTCGCCTTCGGGAACGTGTACCAAAGGTGGCCAACTTCGAGCGTGAAGCTTTCAATATCGATCGTATAGAAAAGCGAATAATCGATTTCATTCAGACCCGCTGCCACGACTTGGCGGTTGCGCTCGGTCAGGTCGAAGTTACTCCACAGCCCCGCGCCAAAGCTGCCGTAATCCTCCGTCGAATAGGTCGCCGTCACTCCGGGCTGAAACACGGGGCGGTCATTATACACGCAACCACGCCAGACATACGCCGAGAAGAAGTCCAGCGCAACATCGAAAGCGAAACCAAAGTCCCCGGCTTCCTTCTTCAATGCAACCGGCGTGGCCGCCGCTGTTTCCTCGGCCGTCATCACGGATGAGGTTCCGGCAATCACCACGCCGACAAGAAACATGATCTTTTTCATTTTCCTATCCTTTTTTATATCCCGCCGAACAAGCGGACGTAAGATTCTAAGCACAGGATATGCCAACAATTGGAGTTTACAGTTTATACCACGTTTCCACATGGAGATGTTCTTTAATTTACATTTTGATCATAACATTTTTGTTGTTGTTGCAATTAAGCTCGACCCAATTTATGTTGTAGCTAACATTTTTGTCTGCATCCTTTGCGTTTCCCACACAGGCATTAAAAAACACTTCGACCCTTGTTATCTATCTTATCAACAGCATCTTGCGCCTGTGGGGCAGAAACGTTTATCGCCCTTGGCATTTCAAATGCTAAACACATATCGACTGTTTGCATAAAGCAAAAAGTTAAAACTGAAAAAGGTCTATCATGAGCATAATATGGAGAAACCGGCAAACCGTGCTGTTGGCTGCGGCAGGCATCGGTTTAGTCGCAACGGGGTGGGCGCAAGAGTCCGCCACACCTGCGATGACTGAGTCGATGCGGGCAGGAATGAGCAACATGCGGATCGCGTTGGACACCGTATGGGTTCTCGTAGCAGGCATGCTGGTGTTCTGGATGAACGCCGGTTTCGCATTGGTGGAGAGCGGCCTTTGCCGCGCCAAGAACTGCGTCAACATCCTCACCAAAAACTTCATCGTGTTCGCGTTGGCCACGCTCTCGTTCTGGGCGTTCGGCTGGGGACTGATGTTTGGCGACGGTAGCTTGTGGTTCGGAATGAAAGGATTGTTTTTCGCCGCGGGAGCCGACAACTCGCCGGCTCTGGGATCCGCCTACGCGGCGATGAACCCCTTTTCCAGCTCCACCTACGAAGGCGTTTACTCCGCGATCAACTGGACTCCCATCCCGCTATGGGCAAAATTTTTCTTCCAGCTCGTGTTCGCAGGCACAGCCGCGACCATCGTTTCTGGAGCCATGGCAGAACGCGTCAAGTTCAAGTCCTTCATCGTGTTCAGCATACTGCTCGTCGGGCTGCTGTATCCGGTCAGTGGGCATTGGATCTGGGGCGGCGGTGTGCTGGCGGCCGCTCAAGCAGCCGAAGGCATCAACACCTTCTTTCACAGCTTCCGCGACTTTGCGGGTTCCACGGTCGTCCACTCGGTAGGCGGCTGGGCTGCGTTGACAGGCGCGATCATCCTCGGTCCCCGCATCGAAAAGTTCCGCCCGAAAGGAACGGTCAGGCCGGTGATGGGACACAACATGACCAGTGTCGCGTTAGGCGTCCTAATCCTCTGGCTCGGCTGGTTCGGCTTCAACCCCGGCTCCACGATGTCGGCGGGCGACGGTTCGGCCATCTCCCATGTGCTGGTCGCCACCAACCTCGGCGCCGTGACCGCCACGTTGAGCGCCACCGCCACCGCCTGGCTGTTGCTCAAGAAGCCGGATTTCAGCATGATTCTGAACGGCTGCCTCGCGGGACTGGTCGCCGTGACCGCCGGATGCGCGTTCGTCTCCTTCACTTCAGCCGCGATCATCGGCCTCATCGCCGGCGTTCTGGTTGTGTTCAGCGTCCTGTTCTTTGACAAAAAGAGGATCGACGATCCTGTGGGCGCACTCTCCGTGCACCTCGTGAACGGCGTTTGGGGCACACTGGCGCTGGGTCTCTTTTATAACAACACGATCGCTACAAACGTCGCCGGAGTCGCGACAGGTCTGACCCGTGGCGCCCAATTCGCGCAACAGTTCAAGGGCGTGCTACTGGTGGGTCTGTTCACAGTCGTGCTGTCCTCCATCTTCTGGCTTACGATCAAGGCGCTCATGGGGTTGCGCGTGACCCGCGAGGAAGAACTCGGTGGTCTCGACATCGGCGAGCACGGCAACGAGGCGTATCCAGACTTCCAAGGCTTCCTAACCAAATAAAAAAAGGTTCCCCAACATGAAAATGATTATTGCTGTGATTCAGCCCGACAAGCTAGCGGATGTTAAAGAGGCTCTCACGATCGCCAAGGTCACAAAAATGACGGCGTCGAACGTGATCGGTTGCGGCCAGCAGATGGGTTATACAGAAACCTACCGCGGCATTCCGGCTGAGGTCAATCTGTTAAAGAAGGTCGAATTGCGTATCGCGATCAACGATGATTTCGTGAAGCCCACCATTGATGCCATTATCAAGGGCGCGCGCACGGGACAAATTGGCGACGGGAAAATCTTCATTCTCGACCTGCCCGAATGCATCCGCATCCGGACGGGCGAGACGGGCTCGGCCGCCATCGGTTGATGAGCCAATGTAAATGGTCGTCCGGCACTGGGGTGCCGGACGGCCATTCGTTCAGCGGCTAAACAAAATCTCGACTTAGCGCGAATCCGCCGCCGCCGCCACAAAGGCTGCAAACAGCGGATGCGGCTCGATCGGCGTGGACTTGAATTCGGGATGAAACTGACACGCCACAAACCAGGGGTGACCTTTGAGTTCCACCACCTCAACCAGCTTCCCGTCCGGGGATATGCCCGCCACAACCAACCCGTTCTCCTCCAGCAGCGCCCGATAGGCGGGGTTGAATTCGTATCGGTGACGGTGACGCTCGGAGATATGTTCCTGGCCGTAGGCCTTCGCCGCCTTGGTGTCCGCCTTCAGGCGACACGGGTACGCGCCAAGGCGCATCGTGCCGCCCATGTCCGTGACCCCTCGCTGCTCGTCGAGCAGCGAGATCACGGGATGCGGCGTGCCCGGCGCAAGCTCGGTGCTGTTGGCATCCTCTCGCCCGCACACGTGACGGGCGAACTCGATGACCACGCATTGCATTCCCAAGCAAATGCCGAAAAAGGAAATCGCGTTCTCGCGCGCATAGCGGATCGCCTCGATCTTGCCCTCGACGCCGCGAGTCCCAAAGCCGCCGGGCACCAGAATGCCGCGGACCCCCTTTAATTTGGATGCCGCGCCCTCCTGCTCAATCTCCTCGGACTCCATCATGCGGATGTTGAGCTTCACGCCGGCCGCAATCGCACCGTGAGTGAGCGCTTCGTAGATGCTCTTGTAGGAATCGCGGAGGCTGATGTACTTGCCGACTACCGCAATCTCCACCTCTCCGTTCGGCGGACGGATCAGGCGGTCGAGCATCGTGTTCCACTCGCCCATGTTAAGCTCGCGCACCGGCAGTTCCAAGAGTTTCAGAATCTTTTCGTCCACCTGCTGCTTCATCAGATCCAACGGCACTTCGTAGATCGAGTTCTTCACGTCGCACTCCTCAATCACATGCTCTAGCCGTACACCGCAGAAGAGCGCAAGTTTCGCGCGGTGTTCGGCAGCGAACGGTCGCTCGCACCGGCAAATCAGCAGTTCCGGCACAATGCCGATCGAGCGAAGTATCCCGACAGACTGCTGCGACGGCTTGGTCTTCATCTCTCCCGCCGCGCGGATGAACGGCACCAGCGTCAGATGGATGAACAGGCTGTTCCCCGGCCCCAGCTCATGGTGGTACTGTCGGATCGCCTCCAGATACGGCTGCGACTCGATATCGCCAGCCGTGCCGCCAATCTCTGTGATTGCAATGTCGGTCTGATCGTCCTCAATCTCGCGGATCGCCCTCTTGATCTCGTCCGTCACGTGCGGGATCACCTGTACGGTTTTCCCCAAATAACCGCCTGCGCGTTCACGCGCGATCACATTGCTGTAGATGCGGCCAGTCGTATAGTTGCTGTGCTGGTCGCAGGCAATTCCCGTAAACCGCTCGTAATGCCCAAGATCTAAGTCGGTCTCACGACCGTCCTCGGTCACATACACCTCGCCGTGCTGATACGGCGACATCGTGCCCGGATCGACATTCAGGTACGGATCCAGCTTCTGCATGCGGATCCGGTAGCCGCGCCGTTTCAGCAACAAGCCGATCGACGCCGCCGTTAGGCCTTTGCCGAGCGACGAAACCACGCCGCCGGTCACAAAGATATGCTTACAACTCATAGGATCTCCTAAAAAATCGTTATCGTTTCACCGCCGTCAAATCCACGCCCGTCCGCCGAGGCAGGTTGCTGGTTCCCATCAGCCACGTGTCCACCGCAACGGCGCACTCGCGGCCTTCAGAAATCGCCCAGACGATCAGCGACTGCCCGCGACGCGAATCGCCCGCGGCAAACACGCCCGGCACACTGGTCTGATAATCCGTGCCGGTTTTGATCGTGCTGCGTGCATCGACCGCCACGCCCAGCCGCGCGATCACATTGTCCGTTTCAGGACCCCAAAAACCCAATGCCAGCAGAACCAGATCCGCATGCCACTCCTGCCGCGTATTGTGGTTCTCCCGCAACTGCGGTCGCTCGCCTTTCTTGGCCGACCGGATCCACTCGACATTGATCGTCACCAATGAGCGCACGTGACCGTTATAGCCCTTGAACTCCTTGGTGAGAATACTCCAGAAGCGATCTCCTCCCTCCTTGTGCGAGGAACTCGTTCGCAGCTTCATCGGCCAAAACGGCCAAGGCTGATCCTCCGTGCGCGTCTCCGGCGGCATGGGCATCAGCTCGAAACTGTGCACCTCGCCCGCCCCTTGGCGTAACGCCGTACCGACGCAGTCGCTACCGGTGTCGCCGCCGCCAATCACAATCACACTCTTACCCTTGGCGTTGATCTTACCCCACGCTTGCGTCCCGTCAGGATTCGAGCCCAACAGACGGTTCTGCTGTTGCAAATACTCCAGCGCGAAATGGATGCCGTTCAGTTCGCAACCGGGGATCGGCAGATCGCGCGGACGCCCCGAGCCGGTCGCGATCACAACCGCATCAAAAGCTTTCAATCTGTCCACCGAAGGATCGGTGTTAGTGACAAACCGCACGCCTTCGGCCGCCATGATCTCCAGCCGACGGTCGATGACCCACTTCTCCAATTTGAAATCCGGAATGCCGTAACGCAACAGACCGCCCGGCTTTTCGTTTTTCTCGAACACCGTCAAATCGTGGCCCGCGCGTTTGAGCTGCTGCGCCGCCGCGAGGCCGGCCGGCCCAGACCCCACAATGGCCACGCTCTTGCCCGTACGCCACTCCGGCAACACCGGCTTGACGAACCCGTGCTGAAAAGCATACTCGATGACCATCTTCTCGACAAGCTGGTTGGTCATCGGCCCTTCGTGGATACCGAGCACGCAGGCCTCCTCGCAGAGCGCGGGACAGAGCCTTCCCGTGAACTCGGGGAAGTTGTTGGTGGCCGAGAGTCGTTCCCACGCCTTTTTCCACTGGCCGCGGTAAACCAGATCGTTCCACTCGGGACAGAGGTTGCCCAGGGGACAGCCGCTATGGCAGAAGGGCACGCCGCAGTCCATGCAACGGGCGGCCTGACGTATAATCGCCTCCTCGTCCATCGGACGGTAGACCTCTTTGAAATCGTGCAGACGCTCGTCCACCGGACGCTGTTCGGGCGTCTGCCGCTCATATTCCATGAATCCCGTGATTTTCCCCATAAAACACCTCTCGGGCAGATACAGGAGCCTGCCCCTACTCGATCATGGTCTCGGCCTCTTCCCGCTGGAGACGTGCCAGCGCTCGCTTGTAATCGCGGGGCATGACCTTCACAAACTTTGAACGCACCTGATACCACTCGTTGATCACACGCTGCGCTACCGGACTCTCCGTGTAGTCGAGATGGCGGCGGATCATCCCGCGCACCTTGTCGATCTCGACAGGGTCGAGCAATTCCTCCAAGTCGACCATCTCCCGGTTACAACGCTTCCCGACGAACAGGTCGCTTTCGTCGAGCACATAAGCGATGCCGCCGCTCATGCCCGCCGCGAAATTGCGCCCCGTGGAACCCAACACCACCACGCGCCCGCCGGTCATGTACTCGCAACCGTGATCCCCCACGCCTTCGACCACCGCGTATACCCCGCTGTTACGCACGCAGAAGCGCTCGCCCGCCAGTCCGCGGATGTACGCCTCGCCCTGTGTCGCGCCATACAGCGCCACGTTGCCGACGATCATGTTCGTCTCGGCCACATAGCCCGCGCTCGCCGGCGGATAGAGGATCAGCTTGCCGCCCGACAGTCCCTTGCCGAAGTAGTCGTTCGCGTCGCCCTCGACCTCCAGCGTCAGCCCCGACGCGCCGAACGCGCCGAAACTCTGTCCGCAGGTTCCCTTGCATGCGATGTGAATCGTGTCTGCGGGCAACCCCTTGGCTCCATACTTTTTTGAGATCACGCTGCTTAGCATCGTGCCGATCGTGCGGTTGACGTTGCGGATATCGACGGTCAGCTTCACGGGCTGGCCGCCCTCCAGCGCAGGCTCGGCCAGCCGGATCAGCTTGCGGTCTAACGTGTCGCTGATACCATGATCCTGCTGCCGCGTACAGCGGCGTTCCGACGGTTCTGAGGGCACCTGCCTCAAAATCGACGAGTAATCCAGTCCTTTGGCTTTCCAATGCGTGAGCGCCTTGCGCACGTCGAGCAGGTCGGTACGTCCCACCATCTCGTCGACGGTACGGAAGCCCATCTCGGCCATCACGCGACGAAAATCCTCGGCGATGAACCGCATGAAGTTCACCACATACTCTGGTTTACCCGTAAATTTCTTGCTGAGGCGCGGATCCTGCGTGGCGATGCCCTGCGGACAGGTGTTGAGGTGGCAGACACGCATCATGACGCAGCCTAAGGCCACCAGCGGCGCCGTCGCAAAGCCAAACTCCTCCGCCCCCAATAGGCAAGCCACCGCCACGTCGCGGCCGCACATGAGCTTGCCGTCGCATTCGAGCCGCACGCGGTCGCGCAGCTTGTTGATGAGCAGCGTCTGGTGCGCCTCGGCTAAGCCCAGTTCCCAGGGTAAGCCCGCGTGCTTCACCGCCGTCATCGGCGAGGCGCCAGTTCCGCCGTCCCAGCCGCTGATCAAAATAAGGTCCGCCTTGCCCTTGGCCACGCCCACCGCCACCGTGCCCACGCCCGCCTCGGAGACGAGCTTCACGCTGATACGCGCGTCGGGGTTGGCGTTCTTCAGGTCGTGGATGAGCTGCGCCAGATCCTCGATCGAATAGATGTCGTGGTGCGGCGGCGGCGAGATCAACTGCACGTACGGCGTAGAAAAACGCGTCGCCGCGATCCACGGGTACACCTTTTCGGCCGGCAACTGGCCTCCCTCGCCAGGCTTCGCCCCTTGCGCCATCTTGATCTGCAACTCGCGGGCGTTAACCAGATAGTGGCTCGTCACGCCGAAACGCCCCGAGGCCACCTGTTTGATCTGGCTGATGCGCCGGTTGCCCTCAGAGTCGGGACGGTAACGCTCGTCCGCCTCGCCGCCCTCGCCGCTGTTGCTGCTGCCACCAATCCGGTTCATCGCAATCGCCAAGGTCTCGTGCGCCTGACGGCTGATAGAGCCGTACGACATGGCGCCGGTCTTAAAGCGCTTCACGATGGCAGTCCACGGCTCGACCTCATCCAGCGGAACTGGTTGTGCAACCTTCTTCAGCTTAAGCAGTCCGCGCAAGGTATAAAGGCCGGCCTGCTCGCCGCAAAGAAGATTGACATACTGGTTGAAAAGGTCGGCATCGTTCTTCTTTACCGCCTGCTGCAACAAAGCGATAGTGGCTGGATTATACAGGTGCGCCTCGCCGTCGCGTCGCCATTGGTAAACGCCCCCCGGCGGCAAATCGGGCGTCCCCGCCACCAGCTTCCCGAAACAGGACGCGTGGTGGCGACGCGCCTCTTCCGCAATCTGCTCCAGACCGATGCCCTGTACGCGCGAGACCGTGCCGGCGAAGTACAGGGACGTCACATCGCTGTTGATCCCGAGGCACTCGAAGATCTGCGCGCCGCAATAGCTCTGCAAGGTGGAGATACCCATTTTGGACATCACCTTGAGCAACCCCTTGTTGACCGCCTTGATATAGTGAGCGCAAGCCTCCTCCGGATCGTCTTCGATATAGAGCTGATGCACGCACAGGTCGCGCAGGGAGGCATAGGCCATGTAGGGGCAGATCACATCCGCGCCGAAACCGATCAGCGTAGCAAAATGATGCGCCTCGCGCGGGTCGCCGGCGTCCACCACCAGAGCCACTTGCGTGCGCAACTGCTGCCGCACTAAGTGATGATGCACCGCTGAAACCGCCAGAAGGGAAGGGATCGGCGCCCGCGCCCCGTCTGCCCCACGGTCCGAGAGAATCAGGAACGTCTTGCCCTGAGCGACTGCCGCCGCGGCCCGCTCACACAGCGCGTCGAGCGACCGCTTCAGCGCCGGACCGTCGCCTGCCGCCTCGAACAGGGTCGATAGCGTCACGCTGCGAATCACCGCGTTGTCCGCCGCGCGGATTTTCTCCAGTTCGACCTCTGTGAGTAGCGGCTGCTTGGCACGCAACAGACGGCACAGCTCAGGCGTTTCGTCCAGCAGATTGCCCCGCTTGCCGATGCAGGCCTCCAAGGACGTCACCAATTCCTCGCGGATCGCGTCGAGCGGCGGATTGGTGACCTGCGCGAACAATTGGTGAAAGTAGTCGAAAAAGAGACGGGGACGGCTGGAAAGCACGGCCAGAGGCGCGTCGTTGCCCATGGAGCCCATCGGCTCGGCTCCGGTGCGTCCCATCGGCGCCAAGATGATCTTCATATCCTCCATGTTGTAGCCGAAAAGCCGCTGACGTGCGGCCAGCACCTCGCCCTCCAGCGTCAGGCGCCCGTCCTCGGCGGGCGGTGGCAGCGCGTCCAGATCCAGCAGGTTCTGCGCAAGCCACTGTGCATATGGCTTGCGGTTGCTGAGTTGCGCCTTGATTTCCTCGTCGGCGATGATTCGCCCCTGCTGCGTGTCGACCAGAAACATGCGGCCAGGCTGAAGGCGCCCCTTGTGCTCGACGTTCACGGGATCGATCTCTAGCACTCCCGTCTCGGAAGCGAGAATGACCAAGCCGTCCTTGGTGACGGTATAACGGGACGGACGCAGACCGTTGCGATCAAGAACCGCACCGATGACCTTACCGTCCGTGAACGGGATCGAGGCCGGGCCGTCCCACGGCTCCATGAGGCAAGAGTGGTACTCGTAAAAAGCCTTCTTATCAAGACTCATCTCCGTGTGGTGGTGCCACGCCTCGGGGATCAGCATCATCACCGCGTGGGGCAGCGAGCGTCCCGCGTGGTAAAGCAGCTCAATGGCGTTGTCGAGGATCGCCGAATCGCTCGCGCCTTCGGTCAGAATCGGGAAGAGCCGTTCCAGCTCCGTGCCCAACAGTTCAGACTTGAAGAGCCCCTGCCGTGCCTTCATCCAGTTTAAGTTGCCGCGTAGCGTGTTGATCTCGCCGTTGTGGCTGATAAACCGGAACGGCTGCGCCAGCGGCCAGGCCGGGAAGGTATTGGTGCTGTAGCGCTGATGCACAAGCGCCAATGCGGAAACCACCAACGGGCTTTTCAGATCGGGATAGAACTGCGCCACACGGAAGGAGCGCATCAATCCCTTGTACACGATCACCTTGGAAGAGAGGCTGGACAGATAGAACTGCTCGCGCCCGTCAAGCCCGCTCACGCGGATCTCATTCTCGGCTAATTTGCGCGCGATGAACAGATGACAATCCAGCCTCTCCACCGAAACCTTGCCGCAGCCCACAAAGACCTGTCGGATAAACGGCATGGTGCGCCGTCCCAGTTCGCCGATGGCCTCGGGCCGAACCGGCACATCACGCCAAGCAAGAACCGTCAGACCCTCAGCCCTCAGGTGACGCTCGAGCATCGCTTCGCAGTCTTTCCGACTCTGTCCGTTCTGCGGCAGAAACACCATGCCCACACCATATAGACCCGCCTCGGGAAGCCCCTTCACGACAGAATTGAACAATGCATGCGGGATATGAAGCAGAATGCCCGAACCGTCGCCGGTTTCGGGATCGTATCCCGTCGCGCCACGATGCTCAAGATTGGCCAACACCTGCAACGCCTTGACCACAATACCGTTGGATTTCTCACCCCTCAGGCTGCACACCATGCCCACGCCGCACGCATCCTTCTCGAAGGATGGTTCGTACAAGCCTTGCGGCTCCGGATAATACCCCGTACCGTTTTTTCTCATACTCACCTTAATTGAAATTCACTTGGACGTTGAGAATTCGGCGTTCAGCGTTGAGTGTTCACTGCATCATCACGCCATACCGATGGTGGCGCTCTTCAAGATTCTCCGGACTATTGCGCTCCAAGGCGTGTTTACCTACCACATGTTCGGTCTCACAGACGTAATGGCCGTTGAAACAACCAAAACAAAAGTGTTCGGGATTGTTCAGCACCGCACGCAAGCCGTCGAGGCTCAGATATCCCACGGAGTCCGCGCCGCATAACCGGCAGATCTGCGCTTCCGATCGACCCGAAGCCACCAGTTCGGAAACTTTTGGAAAATCGATCCCAAAATAACAGGGATAGCGCGTCGGTGGGCACGAGATGCGCACATGCACCTCCTTTGCGCCCGCACGCCGCACAACGTCGATGCGTTTCTGGATTGTGGTGCCGCGGATGATTGAGTCGTCCACGATCACCACACGCTTGCCGCTCACCACCTCAGGAACAACCGCCAACTTCAGGTCGACCCCGTCTCGACGCGACCGTTGGGTCGGCATGATAAACGTACGACCCACATAATGGTTACGGATGAATCCCATCTCGAAAGGCATGCCGCTCTCGTGAGAGTACCCCAATGCCGCCAACACCCCGCTGTCCGGAATCGGGATCACCACGTCCGCCTCGGCCGGGTGCTCCTGCGCCAACTTCCGTCCGATCGCAGTTCGAACAAGATACACGCTCTGCCCGAAAACATGGCTGTTCGGACGCGCAAAATAGATGTGTTCGAAGACACATTGACCGTAACCGCCGACCGGCACATCCGCGAAACGCAAGCTCTTGATGCCGTTGCCGTCCAGCTTCACCAACTCGCCCGGAGTCACGTCACGCAGATAATCCGCGCCAATCTGCTGCATGGCACAGGTCTCGCTGGCCACCACATAACCTTTGCCGAGCCGACCAAGTGAGAGCGGACGAATCCCCCACGGGTCACGCGCCGCATACACGCAGTCCGGTCGGGCGATCACAAACGCGAAGGATCCGCAGAGCTCGGCCAAGGCCATCCGAATGCGATCCCTCTGGCCAAAATAGGCGGGGTCAGCCAACTGGTGGAGCAGGATCTCGCTGTCCGCTGTGGTCTGGAATATGGAGCCCTGCTTCTGATACCGGTCGCGCAGTTCGCCCGCGTTGACCAAGTTCCCGTTATGGGCAATAGCCCACATGCCGTCGCGGCACTCGGCCAGAAACGGCTGCACGTTAGTCGAACGCGAAGCGCCGGTGGTGGAATAACGCACATGGCCGATGCCGATCTGACCGGGCAGGTGTTCCGTAAAATCGCCCGTAAACACCTCGCTCACAAGACCCATGCCCTTACATAAATGGAGGAGATTGCCATCGCTGACCACCATCCCCGCACCCTCCTGCCCGCGGTGCTGCATAGCGAACAGGCCGTTATAGATCGTCAGCGCAGCGTTCTCCACGCCGTACACCGCCACCACACCGCAGTGTTCACGCGGCTCATCCTTTGTAAAATGGCTGTCTAATTTGTCGCAGGACACATGCATAGCTTAATTAAGCACATGACATGCCAACCAATTTTTACGCCCGGTTATGTCCAGTCAGGAACCAATATCCATGAAACAGTTAGCCGGAAAGACATCCTCCTGCACCCGCCCATCACATTTCTGTCGCATCCTTTGTGTCGAACAGACCCATCCCCTACATTTCTGTCTTCACCTGTGTAACAGGCGGGGGGTTCGCGGAGGTCGCGCTTTTCCGCACCAGTGAGGGCGGGATGGCGTTCTACTCCCACCCCCCTGCTGGAGTCGGAAGGGACGCGGCTGCTCCCGCGCAATCATACCCAAAAAACTGCGGATTTACCGTCTATGGCAAGCTGTGACTATCGTTTTTTCACCCTTGGGCTTTACGCCCGCGCTGTTACGCGCCGCCCATTCGGCCTGCCGCGCCACACCCATCATGATCGCGACATCGTCGTCGGTATAGACCCCCCGGGAAAATATGCGCTGAACACCCTGCATCATATGGTCGGCCTTGTCTTCTTTCATAAATCCGATCAGCAGCAACATCTTTCGCCATAGCTCGGTGAGCCGCAGTTTATTGGCGGCATTGGCTGGCACGGACTTCTCGCAAGGCGGCTCATACGCGCCGAGCGCGACGTAAAGCTCATAGCAGCACAGCAGAACCGCCTGCGCCAGATTCAGCGAGGTGTAACCGGAATGTACTGGAACGCGGATCAGATGCGTACACATACCGATCTCGTCGTTAACCAAACCTTTGTCCTCACGGCCAAAGACCAGGGCTATCCTGCAGGTCGCAGCCAACTGCAAAAGCTCCGGCGCCTTTTCGCGCGGTGTCTTGACATGCTGACGGTACAGTCCGCCGCGGGCGGTTGTGCCAACCACGAAAGCACAGTCTGCCACCGCCTCGGCCAAGTTCGCTGTCTCACGCCTTTTTTCCAGAATGTCTCCGGCATGCACTGCCATCCTGACCGCATCCTGCCAGTCATCGCATATTTGCGGACCTGCCAGCGCCAGGTCGCTGATCCCCATGTTTGCCATTGCCCGACACACTGAACCGACATTTCCGCTATAAAGCGTACCGACCAAAACAATCCTGATGTTGTCTAACACGTTATCCATACACCGACGCATTTTAACCGGAATGGCGGAATATTGGAATGATGAGATGCGCTTTATTTTTGTCGCCATGAATCGCAAAAATCCTGACTCCTGACTCCTGACTTCCGGGTGCGATGCAACGAAGTAAAATCGCACCCGAATGAGGATGTTGACTTTCGCAGGTTGCCCCTATGGCGAATTGTGCTAAACTAGCGGGCATGAAAGTTTGGAATGTGGCCAAAATCATGGCCTCGAAAGGCGTGACCCGACTGCCCTGCGTCACAGCCTATGATTATGCTTTTGCCAAACTGGCCGATGCCGCAGGCATCCCCCTGTTGCTGGTCGGAGACTCGCTAGGCATGGCGGTCCTGGGGCATACATCTACCCTGCCCGTGACTATGGAGGCTATGCTGCACCACACCGCCGCCGTAGTTCGCGGCACCGATTCAGCGCTGGTGGTGGCGGACATGCCCTTCCTTTCCTACCAGATTTCGATCCCCGAAGGACTGCGCAACGCAGGCCGTTTCCTTCAAGAGGCGGGTGCGGATGCCGTCAAGGTCGAAGGCGGCGCTTTCCGTGCCGAACTCGTCAGGGCCTTTGTGCAAAACGGCATACCGGTGCTCGGGCATATCGGACTCACCCCCCAGTCGTGTAACGTAATCGGCGGCTACAAAGTCCAGGGACGGACGCGGGCCGATGCCGATCGGCTAATTGAAGACGGTCGGACTCTGGCTGCCTCCGGCGTCTTCTCGATCGTGCTGGAATGCGTGCCGCCCGATATAGCGGCCGCTGTCACGGCAGCTGTGCCCGTGCCTGTGATCGGCATCGGCGCCGGACCTGCCTGTGACGGCCAGATACTTGTCATGCACGACCTGCTGGGCCTGACAGACCGAAAACCGCCCAAGTTCGTTAAAGAGTACGCCGATCTGGCCGGGGCTGTGCGAAAGGCCTTTATGGCCTACGCTGAAGAGGTGCGCCAAGGAGCATACCCCGGTCTTGAACACACCTACACGCCCTCTGGCGCCATTCAGGGCTGAAATTTTATATCTGATACAAACGTATGTCACAAACCAGTAAATCGCGTGAGGACATCGTCATAACTGGCGTTGCCTGCCGCTTTGCCGAGTCTGCCAATCCTGCGGCGTTCTGGCAAAATGTCATGCAGCGCCGTTCGCTCTTCACTCCCCTGCAAGACTCCTTGCAAACCGATTCCGCCACCACCAAGAAAAACATCTTCGACCGCCCTTTCCCCGCCGCAGGCTCTTTCTTGGGCGAGCTTTACGCCTGCAATCCATCAGACCAATCCTTCCCGGGCAAAATAAACGCGGGCGAAAACCAGGATGTCTTTTTCTGCGCGCAACTTGTCATCGACGCGCTGCGCGACAGCGGCATCTCTACCAGCAGTCTGCCCACTGACTGCATATCCTTGCACCTCGGCTATGCCCAGCCGTTTAACGTCGCCTCAGTCAATTGGCTGCAACACACTTTCTTCATCGATCAGACGCTTGACATTCTTCAAAAGCTGTTGCCTTCGATAGTTTCAACCCAACTCGATGAAATCCGCGCACAGTTGACATCCTCTCTGCCTGTTCCGACTCCGTATGCGTTGCTTTCCTCGCTAGGCTGTGTCATATCAGCCTGGATCGCGCAACTGTTGGGGTTCGCCGGCCCGGCCTTGGTTTTTGATGCGGGCGCGGTGTCAGGTCCGCAAGCTCTGCAAGGCGCCATGGACGATCTGCTCGCGCGCCGCTCTGACATCGCCCTGGCCGGGGCCATTCAACCGCCCCTCAACAACGCCATGCTGCAAGGCATGTCAGGCACCCTGCCGTTTTCACGCCGCAAGACCCTGCAGCCCTTCAGCCGTAATACCGACGGCACATTGCCGGGCGAGGGCGGGGTTTTCTTCGTGCTTAAGCGGATGAAAGACGCCATCCGCCAAGGCGACCGCATCTACGCCATTGTCCGCAGCACCGGCATCGTTGCGGCCGCGCCCGACCGCAATCAACGCGTTCCGACACCTGAATGCCTGATGCGCGCCATCAGCCGTGCAATGCATTCCGCCGCCGCCGACCCGGATTCGATTCAGCTCGTTGAGGCGCACGGCTCAGGCATCCCTCACTCCGACCAGACCGAGATACAGGTCATGCACGAGCTTTTCGGCATCCGCAAGCCGCACCAGCCGCTGGTGGCAATGGGATCAGTCAAAGGCAACTTCGGACACACACTCTGGGCCGCAGGCGCCGCCGGTGTTTTGAAAGCCGCACTTTCCCTGCATCATCGCGTTTTGGCGCCACATGTCGCGATTGATAAACCTATCCAAAAAGTCCTGTCCGCCAAATCCTCCGTCTATCTGTTGACCGAAGCGCGCCCCTGGATTCGCGGCAACAAAAAAAACCCGCGCAGAGCCTGCGTGTCGACCATTGACTTCACCGGAACGTGCGCGGCGGTCATCCTCGAAGAATTTCAGGAGGGCCAATGAACCGGGCCAGCCATCTTTACGATCATGTCGCCAGTGAACTTGTGCTCGTTGGCGCGCCCAGTGAAGCGGCCTTGTCCGACGAAGTCCAAAGGCTGATTCATTTCTTGGAAAATGCCCCTGGAGCCCCTTTGTCCGATGTGGCTTATACCTGTGCGCTCACCTCTAGACGCATGCCCGACATTATCGCCTTTGTGGTATCGTCCACCGCCGACTTACGCGACCGTCTTAAACTGGCCCACCGCAAGCTCATCGACAAAGCCGGCCGGATACGTGACAAGAGCGGAACCTACTTCTTCAGGGACAAGCTTTGCCCCAATGGTAAAATCGCTTTCCTTTTCCCCGGCGCGGCCTCCTTCTACCCGGATATGCTGCGCGACATCTGCCTGGTCTTCGATGACTGCCGCAGCGCCTTTGATGAGCTGGAAGAAGCCTTGCTCTCCAGCGAGCCTATGCACTTCTCGCCAGCCGATTTAGTCTTCCCTCCCGCCGCCTGTTATCGCAGCGCCCCCGAAGATTTCGCCGCTAACGCTTTTTCCGAGTCCTTCATTGCCGCGCATGCCGCCAACACCGCCATGTACCGCTTGATTGAAAGAGTCGGGATCACACCTGACGGGCTGGTCGGGTTCAGCGGAGGCGATTTCGCGGCTTTGGATGTGGCAGGCGTGTTCGGCAAATTGTCGCGCAACAAGCGCATCCTCTTCATGCGCGAAGGCTACCAGATGCTCAACCGCTTTGTTGACCGCGAAGATCTGCCTGACTGTAAGATGTTTTCGGTCATCGACGCGCCGCGCGAAATGCTTGATGCTCTGATCGAAAAATATCCCGGGCGTATTGCGCTGGCTTTCTACCACAGCCCGCGGCAACAGACCATCGCGGTTTCACCGGAAATAATCACGTCTGTGACCGCGGCTCTTAACGGGGCCGACGCCAAAGCCATGGCCGTCCCGATCAACCGGCCGTTTAACACCCCTTGGTGCTCCAAGGCCCTGCCGCCTATCAGACAGTTTCTGTCCCACTGGGTGCGCCATGTTCCTCATATACCCGTCTATTCCTGCGCCACCGCCGCGCGCATGCCGTCCCAGCCGCGCGCCATACTCAATCTCATCGCCGACCAGTGGACATCGCCCATCCTGTTCGAAGACACGGTCAAACGCATGTACGAAGACGGCTTCCGCGTCTTTATCGAGCTTGGCGCGCGCGGCAACATGACCAACTCAATCGACGATACCCTCAAAACCCTGCCGCACCAGGCAGTGGCGGTCAACCGTATACACCGCTCGGGGTTGACCCAGTTAAACCATGCTTTAGGCTTGCTGGCCGCACAAGGCGTGCCGCTGGATTTAACACGGCTCTACGAATACCGGCGCAGAAACGTTTTGGATCTGGACAAGCCTATGTCGGTGACCGTGCGTTCGGATAATGATCTGCGACTCTCGGCCCGCCTGCCGACGCTGACGCTTTTCTCGCCCTCTGCCGAGTTCACTGCCACACGCCCCGCCGCCGACAAACCGCGCAAAACCGTGCCGATCATCAGCGACAACCGGCGGCTGGAATTCGGTGCTGATCTGCCGATGCTGGTTAACGCCGAGATTCTGAGTGAAACCCCCGGCTCATTAATTGAAATCGCAAAGACCCTGACCCTGGAAGACTACCCGTTCCTGAGCGATTACGCTCTGGGCACTTATCAGCTTTCTTACACAAGACCTGAAATGAAAGGACTCACACTGCTCTCACTCGTTTCGGGTTTGGAAATGATGTGCGAGGCCGCACGTAAACTTGTGCCGCGCCGCCGTGTCACCCAAGTCGAGAATCTCAGGGCACAACGATGGTTAGGCTTCGAGAACGGCGTGCTGCGAGTGCTTCTCCGAGCCGAGCGCATCGCATGGACCGACCCTCAATACTCAGCCGTGAAGGTGCAATTGCGCGATGACTCGCCCAACAGCGCCTTCACCTGGCCTATCATCGAAGCCACCATTCTGCTGTCCATCTCAGATCAAACGCACCCGCCGATCCAGCCCCCGCCGTTGGCCAACCCCCGCCCGGTTAACTGGTCCGGGCATGACATTTACCCGGACCGGCTCTTTCACGGTGAGCGGCTGCGCCTGATCAAGCATGTCGACCTCTGGAGCGACGAGGGCATCGACTTCGAACTTGAAGTGCCCAGCCGGGACAATGCCGTGCGGCACACCCGCATCCCGCTGTTCTCCGTCTGGCCTATGTTGCTCGACGGCATTGTCTCCAGCTTCCCGCTCTGGCGTTCGCACGAAAAATTCTCGGGGGCCATCTCACTGCCATTCCGCGTCCGCCACATCAACTTTTACGCCGCGGGATTCTCGGAAGGTACGCGCCTGCGCGGCTACTTCCGCCTGAAATCCGTCACGCCGCGCTCCCACGCCGCAGATATTCAGGTTTCCGACGGCAACGGCAACCTGCTGATACATATGCGCGGGTGGGAGGAAATTTGCGAACGGGTTCCTCAAGAGTACCACAACTACATCCTGCACCCTTCCGAGCAATACCTGACGCAAGAGCTTCCGCTGGAGATGCTGGGCAACCCGGCCACGCCTGTCGCGGCCTCGGTCGCCAATGGCGTTCCGCTCAAAATCTTCGAGAACAACCAAGAGCTGTGGCTCAAGACTCTGGCGCATGTCCTGCTTTCGCCGGAAGAGCGCGAAGAATGGATGGAGATGCAGGGGGCCGCCAGCCGACGCGCCGAATGGCTCTTCGGCCGTGCCGCCGCCAAGGATTCCGTGCGTCGGTTTCTCTTGAGATATCACCAGTCGCGCTGGACCGCCGCCGATATCCCGGTCTGGGCCGACGATTCCGGCAAGCCGCACGCGCTCGGCAACTGGCGTGAGCATACCAGGGCTAAAATCGACATCTCGATCGCGCACACGGAAAAACTGGTGGTCGCGGCGGTGGCCGCTAACGCGCGCATCGGCATTGACATCGAAGCCGTAAACCGTGATCTAAGCGAGGATTTCACCAAAGGCGTCTTTACGCAGGATGAACTGGAACTCGCTGCCAACACCAGCAAAGCCCCAACCGCCATGCTGCGTTTCTGGTGCGCCAAAGAGGCTATCTCCAAAGCTCTCGGCACCGGCATCCGCTACAGTCCCCGCGATCTTCTGATCACCGGCATCGACATGTTGAGCGGACAGGTTCAGATCGAGCTGCTGGGACAGTGGCTCGATGCCTTCAAACACCTCAAGGGGCGCAAGAACGTGATTAACTCCTCCATCTACGCCTCTCACGTCTTCGCCTCCTGCATTCTCCCGACCTCGCTCTTCGAGGAGGAATGATGCAGGCGGAGACTGCAACCTTTTTTCCGTTTTTTACAATGAAACCCATAAAGCTTTATGCGAAATCCGGGGTTATCCGTGTTCATCCGTGGCAGGAAAAAGCCCGAATCTTATGCGGCGTTAAACAGGCCTTAGCATGAGACTCCTTCTGCACAACATCCAATATGCCACCGGCCGCCTGCGCCGTTTCGCCTGGCTCGAAACTCTGATGCGCACGACCGCGCACTTCCCCAACATCACCCGTTTCGTGCGACACATGGACCCGGACATCATCGGCCTAGTGGAGGTCGACGCCGGCTCATACCGGACACGCCTTAAGAACCAAGCCCACGAACTGGCCAAAGATTTGAGCTATTACCACCGCACCCGCATCAAATATGCCAAGACCGGCTTTGGAAGCCATGTGCCGGTGCTCAATAAACAGGCCAACGCCGTGCTCGCCCGCGAAGAGATACTGCGTTACGCTTTCCATGACTTCGAGAGCGGCTTCAAAAGTCTGGCCATCGAGGTTGAACTCGCAAATCTCACATTTTTCCTGGTGCATCTGGCCCTGGGCATCCGCGCGCGCCACCGGCAAATGCTGGAACTGCACGACCTGATCAAAAGCAGCGCCAAACCGGTGATCGCCGCCGGCGACTTCAACACCCTCTCCGGCGTCTGGGAAATGCGCATGTTCCTGCGCGCCACCGGCCTCAAAAACGCCAACGCGCGTCACGCTCCCACCTTCCCGAGCTGGGCCCCCTGCCGCGAACTGGACTTCATTTGCCACGACCCCGCCATCAAACCCGTCCGCTTCAAAATCCCCCGCGTACGCCTCTCCGATCACCTACCCCTCATGTTCGACTTTGAACTACAGTGAGCTTTTTTAGGCTCACGAAAAGAGTACTTGAACTTGAGCCGTGTATCACAGTAGGGATGGTTCCCCGAACCGTCCGCCGAATCGCGCTATGTTTCAGGGCATAAAAATGGTGGCAAGGGCCGGGATCGAACCGGCGACACGCGAATTTTCAGTCCGCTGCTCTACCAACTGAGCTACCTCGCCACAAACAATCTGTTAGCTGAACCCCTTTTATTGGGCAAAAACGTGTGGTTAATTTAGATAAACAAACCGCGCGTGTCAATGCCGTTTGTAAGGGGCTGCGATTTTACTTTGTTGCATCGCACCCAAAACCGGCAGGCCTGCATTTGCGAATTGCCCCTACCAGCATGCGGCAGTATACTTTATGGTTGTTTTCAGAGAAAGGTACAGCTATGTCATATCTCGACCACATTTTCTCTAACCCGGACAACCAGATGCTGGATGTTGAAGTCTTGGGCGAGTGCAAAATCGAATCGCCGATCAGAAACCGTGAGTTCATAGACAACAATGAACGCATATTGATTACCGAGAACGCCTCTATCCTCAAGCAGATCACAGACCGCATGGACGTTTCGCCCTCTTTTGAACGCGCCGGGCCGCGCCGTAAGATATTCCACGACCCCTCGTGGAGCCGGGTCGGCATCGTCACCGCCGGCGGCCTCTGCCCCGGACTCAACCACGTCATCAAAGGGTTGGTCGAGATCCTGATGTTCGACTACGGAATCAAAACCATCTACGGCATCCGCTACGGTTACGCCGGGCTCGTCCCGCGCTTCGGTTACAAACCGACTATGCTAGACACCGACAGCGTCGACACCATTCACGAGCACGGCGGCACTATGCTGGGCTCCTCGCGCGGCCAGCAGGACACCGGCGAACTGGTAGACGCCCTAGCGCGCATGAACATCAACCTGCTCTTCTGCATCGGCGGAGACGGTTCCCTGCGCTGCGCCCGCGATATCGCGGACGAATGCAAAAAACGTAAGCTTTCAATCAGCGTGATCGGCATTCCCAAAACCATTGACAACGACCTGCACTTTGTAGGCCGCAGTTTCGGTTTCGAGACTGCGGTCGCCGAGGCCACCCAGATCATCAAGGCCGCCCACACCGAGGCCAAGGGCACCTTCAACGGCATCGGGCTGGTCAAGCTGATGGGGCGCGATTCCGGTTTCATAGCGGCCTACGCAACCCTCGCCAACCCGGTGGTTAACTTTTGCCTGATACCGGAACTTGATTTCGAGCTGGACGGTCCGCACGGACTGCTCTCCGCTTTGACTTGCCGCTTCGATCGTTTCAAAGACCATGCCGTGATCGTGGTGGCGGAAGGCGCCGGCCAAAGGCACATTAAGGATTCCGATGTGCATAAAGATCTTTCCGGCAACGTCCTTAAGAAAGACATCGGCGAATATCTGCGTCAGAGCATCACCGGCCACTTTAAAAAGAGCAAGACCATCGCCTCTGTTAAATATTTCGACCCTAGCTATACAATCCGCAGCGTGCCTGCCAAAGGCACTGACGCGATCCGTTGCTACATGCTGGCGCGTAACGCCGTGCATGCCGCCATGGCCGGACGCACCAACTGTGTGGTCGGCAACCAAGGCGACTGGTACACCTTGGTTCCGATCAAGATGGCCACCACCGAGCGTCACAAGGTGAACCTTAACAGCGACCTCTGGCGCGCCGTGTTGGACGCCACCGGCCAGACACTCTATTTTGAAGGATCTAAAGACGCTTGCATTTCCAACCACGGGAACCTCCCGTGAATAAAACCTCTGACACCTCCCAGAAAAACTGCGCCGTGGTTGGCATTGTCGGCCGCACCAACTCCGGCAAATCGACACTGCTCAACCATATCGTCGGCGAGAAGATCAGTATCGTCAGTCCGGTGTCCCAAACCACCCGCAACACAATCCGCGGCATCCTGACAGAACCGCGTGGTCAACTGGTCTTCATCGACACCCCGGGACTGCACAAGTCGGAAAGCACACTGGGCACGCTGATGAACCGCATGGCGCGGCAAGCCTCGGCCGGTGTCGATATACTGGCGATTGTTTTCGATGGCGGCGAACGCCCTCGCTTGGAAGATGACGGCTGGATGCGGCGGGTGCTGTATGCCGAACAGCCCGTGCTCTTTGTTCTCAACAAGAACGACTGCAATCCTTTTTACGAAGCGGCTTTTAAAGATCTGTGGGCATCCGTTCAGGCTGAAAAACAAATGAAGCGAGAGGTGGAGTGGATAAAAACATCGGCCGTCAAAAAGTCCGGCGCAGATGAGCTGGTTAAGCGCCTTTTCTCATTGGCTCAGCCTTCGCCAGAATATCTCTTCCCTGAAGATATCGTGACGGACTATCCGCGTAAGCTGGCAATCGCCGATGTCATCCGCGAGAAGTTCCTGGCCCGCCTGCGGGACGAGGTGCCCCATGAGATGGGCGTCAAAGTCGAGCAGATCGACGAGAACCCGGGCAAATGGACCGTGCAAGCCACAGTTTACGTTAACCGCCCCTCGCAAAAAGGCATCGTGATCGGCCCCAAAGGCCGCACGCTGAAATATGTCCGGCAGTGCGCAGAACCGGAGCTTTCGGAAATATTCGGTGTTAAAGTCAGCCTGGATCTTTGGGTGAAAATCGAAAAGACATGGATGAAAAATTTCTGGCTGCTTCAGCAGATGGGCTACGCCGGAAAACTCTAACCGCGCGTAATTTTGAGAGGGCTCGCGGCTTTGCACGCGCCAGGAGGATCATGAAAAACTTTGCCTTCAAGTCACTGCTTGCACTTTTGCTCTGCGCCTGCACTATCTTGCGCGCCGACAACCTCAATCAACTTTTTCGGCAGCCGCCGGCCGCCACCGAACCTTACATGTACTGGTACTGGCTGAATAACAATGTCAGCGCCCAAGGCATCACCGCCGATCTACAAGCCATGCGGCAAGCTGGCATCGGCGAGGCCTTTATCGGCCATGTCGTCAGCGATGGAATCCCGGAAGGCAAAGTGCCGATTCTCAGTCCCGAATGGTGGCGACTGGTTGAGCACGCGGTACGCGAAGGCGACCGCATCGGCGTGCGCGTGGGTATGTTTAATGGCCCGGGCTGGAGCCAGTCGGGCGGGCCCTGGATCAAACCTGAACAGAGCATGCGCTACCTGGTCAGCGCCGAAACGCGGGTCGCCGGCGGCACACTCTTCAGCGGCGAACCCTCCAAGCATGAAAAGGCCATTCAGGATGTGGCCGTGATCGCCTATCCCCTGCCTGCCACCAGCCACGGCACAACGTGCCCGGCACGCGCCGCCTGTGTCCCCGCTGTCGCCCGACTGCCCGAACTACTGACATCGGGAACAGGTGCTTGCGCTCTGCCCGCCAAACCGTTGACCATCGACCTGTTTTTCAACACGCCTGTCACAGTGCAAACCCTGACCATGGATTTCGGCGACTCACCGGTGCGCCTCGCCGGCATGATAGAGTCCGTCCATAACGATCAGGCCACCAAACTGCGTGACATTAAAATCTACCGCACCAAATTAATGCCGGCCATGGGGCCCATGGTCACAGCGCCTTTTGTCTTCGCTTTCACTCCGACCGAGACCCGCCATCTGCGCCTGACCCTGACCGGCATCGCGGGCAAGCCGGTGGCTAAAGCCATTGCTTTCAGCGCCGCCGCCCTGATCGATTCCGCCGCCGAGAAGCAACTCGGTCGCATGTATCCTGAACCGGTGCCCCCGCCTGATGCCTTCGTCTGGCCGCTGCAGCCCGAACCGCAAGCAGGCACCGCCATAGACCTGCGCCGCGTCGTGGACCTCACATCGCGTCTCAAGAAAGACGGCACAATCTCGTGGCAGACACCCGCCGGTGCTGACTGGGTCATTTCGCGCATCGGCATGGCCTCCACAGGCGTCATGTGCGGCCCCACCCCGCCCCAGGCGCGCGGACTGGAGTGTGACAAGATGAGCCGCAAAGCCGTGTCCGTGCATTTTAACGGCATGATCGGCGAGTTCATCCGCCGCATACCGGCGGCACACCGCAAGGGATTCCAGCATATCACCCTGGACAGTTATGAGGTCGGCCCACAAAACTGGACCGATGGTATGACCGACATCTTCCGTAAGAATTACGGTTATACCCCCACCCCTTGGCTTGCCTGTCTAAACGGACAAGTCGTTGCCTCGCGCGACCAGACCGACCGCTTCTTGTGGGACTGGCGCCGCCTTGTGGCTGATCTCGTCGCGCGTAACTACGTCGGCGGACTCAAGGCTGCGGCCAACCGGCACGGTCTGCGCACCTGGCTGGAAAACTACGGCCACTGGGGCTTTTGCGGCGAGTCGCTCCAGTACGGCGGAGCCTCAGACGACATCGGCGGCGAATACTGGCTCTGGGGAAAGCTGGGTGACGTCGAGTGCCGACTGGCTTCATCCTGCGCCCACACCTACGGCAAACGCGTGGTCTCGGCCGAAGCCTTCACCTCCAACAAGAACTTCATCCAAACCCCCGCCAATATGAAGACCCGCGGCGATTGGTGCTTGGCGCAAGGCATCAACCACTTTGTCCTGCATCTCTACACGCATCAGCCTTATGACGCGGCTCCCGGAATCGTCCCTTGGTTCGGCACTGATTTCAACCGCCACTCCACCTGGTTCACGGAGTTCGGCAAGGCTTGGACCGATTACCTGCGTCGTTGCTGTGCCTTCCTGCAACAGGGAGGGCATGGTGCTGATGTGGCCTATTTCTTCGGCGAGGACGCGCCGCGCATGAACGGCCTGCTAGAACCGGCCCTGCCGCCGGGATACGACTACGATTACATCAATGCCGAGATCCTGCTTAACCGCGACACCCGCTGTCGCAACGGCCGACTCACGCTGCCGCACGGCCAAACCTACCGTGTGTTGGTTTTGCCTCCCTGCGAGACCATGACCCCGCGCCTGATCCGTAAAATCGAGTCGCTGGTCAAAGACGGACTGATCTTGGTCGGCAACCCGCCGACGCGCTCGCCCAGCCTGCGGGATTATCCCAAGGCCGATAAGGCTGTACGCTCATCGGCGACAAAACTTTGGGGTGACGTTAGCGCCGACCTCGTTGACCGCGCTTACGGCAAAGGCCGCGTCTTCCGCAGCCACACGCTTGAGCAAGTCTTTAACAAAGTTGATCTTACCCCCGATGTGGCTGGGCTGCCGAAAGAGGTGCTTTGGATCCACCGCACCGACAAAGATTTCGACATCTACTTCCTCAGCAACCAGACCGATGAACCGCTGGGGATCACCCCCGAGTTCCGCGTCACCGGACACCAGCCTGAGTTGTGGAATCCTGTAACTGCCGCCACCAAAGAAACTGCCGTTTTCGCAATACTGCCCCACGCCACTCGCGTTCCGCTGCGGCTCGCTCCTTCCGGCTCGCTCTTCGTTATCTTCCGCAAGCCTCTGGGATCGCGCGTACCTGCCAGCGCGATGACCCTCAACGGCAAACCGCAACCTTATGCCGCACTGTCCTTTGACGCAGATGGCGCCGCGCTGCGGCTGGAAGCGGACACGGCCGGCCGCTATGCGGCAGCCATGTCCGACGGCACAACGCGCGTCTGGGAGTTCAACGACACTCCACAAATCTTGCGACTGGAAAACAGCGAGTGGCAGGTGTCCTTCCGCCCGCCCGCAGGCGCGGAGTTCAGCATGACTTTCAAAGGCCTGACGGACTGGAAGGACAGCGACGATCCGCGCGTTGAATATTTCAGCGGGATCGCAGTCTATACAGGAAGCTTCGCCTGGCCAAAACTACACGCTTCGTCGCGCGTTTGGCTCGACCTCGGCAAAGTACACAACATCGCCGCAGTTAAATTGAACGGCAAGGAACTGGGCACCGCTTGGACACAACCTTGCCGCCTGGAAATGACGGGCGCTCTCAAAGAAGGCGACAACCGGCTGGAGATCCGCGTGGCCAACAACTGGTTCAACCGTCTGATCGGCGACGAGCAGTATCCTGACGACACCGTTGCCGACACCAACGGCTATCTCAAGTCTTGGCCGGAATGGGTTTTCAAAGGCACAAATCGCCCAGAGCCGCGCCGCACTACTCTCGCTAGCCGCAAACAGGCGAAGAAAGATGATAAGCTGCACAGTTCCGGCCTGCTCGGGCCGATCACGATCAAGGAAAATTTCATATGCTCAAAACCATAAAAGCGCTGCTTTGCCTCGCCGTCTTGGCAGTGACCGCACAGATGCTGTCCGCCGCACTGCCGCCGGAAGCCGTACGGATGCGCGAGGCCTACCTGGCCGAACTGACAAAAATTGCCGGAGAGTATGACGCTTCACTGCTGCCGCTGGCCGAAAACTATCTGCTGGAACTGCGGCGGCTGGCCGTCCGGCTCACCAGCCTCAAAGACACCACCGGCACGGAAGCCACGCGCGAAGAAGCCGCGCGTTTCATGAAAGCCCTCGGTGACGAGCCTGACCCGTTCGAGACCGTGCCGGAAATGTCAGCCGAGGCACTGGCCGACGTGCCTCCGGCCTTGCGGTTGACACAGGAAAATTATGCCGCCAGACGCACGGCCAATGATCTGGCGCGCAACGAGAAGATCACGGCGCTGGCCGACAAATACATCGGTGGGCTCGACCGTCTGGCCACGCATTTCAAGAAGAAGAACCAGCCGCAGGCGGGCGCGGCGGCCAAGAAGGAGGCCACCCGCATGCGCGTGGCTATGCAGCGCAAGGATTTTGCCAACCGCGCCTTTGACGAAGCCGGAGCCAAGTGCCGCCTGCTGCCGCCGGTGCCGGATATCGCCAATCTTAAAGAGCGAGCCGCTGAACCGGTGCCGACCATGCAGCGGCTCAACGCGCTTTCTCTAACCGATCTGCCGCCGGTGATCCAAGCTTACCTGATGAAACCGTTGGAGTACGACAAGGACTGGCCACCGGAAATCACCAAATGGCGCTATGAGAGCTCCGGCAACTATTCACACGATTTCGCCCTTTACAACCAACCCGCGCAGCCGGATGAACTTGGTATCTTCGTCTACCCCAAGACCATGCGCGCCTACGTGCGCGGCACTGTGCGGCACAGCACGGTAAATTTTGACAACAAGGCCGTCAGCTGGCTGGGCAAAGGCATGGCCTGGCGGCTCAACGACAGCCGCGACCTGGTCTGCAAGATCATCTACCGCACCAAACGCCCCGCCTTGAAGGAGGATACCGGGCCTGCCGCCTGCGCCGCGGTCTACAGTATTGATGAGGGTGACCGCCTGATCGCCTCGATGTCCGTACCTATGCTTGAAGAAGAGACGCAGGTTCGCATCGCCAAGCACTACTCCTACAACCGCCTCAACATCGTCTGGGAAGGCTCTAAGCGCAAACGCGGCTTCACCATACCCGACCACCTGCCCATGCGCGTCGTGGTCGGCATAGTCGGCTACGCTCCCGGCGAAGAGATCGACGCCACCATCGAGATCGTGCCTTGCGGCCACCTCGGCGACATGTGGTAGGGCATTTATGATAAATGCTCGGGAGTCTGAAGTTGGGAGTTAGGAGTCAGGTAGGTCAGACGAATTCCCCCCGGTCCCCGCCAGCCTCTAAAAGCGAAGCGGGTGTGGGCCAGGGTACACTTTGATCGTTTAGCCGGTATTCCGGCGGCATCTCGCTTTAGCGAGAAAACGAGCTCGTGCGCATCGGCCCATACCCCGTAGCGTCCCGCTCGTGCGCATCGGCCCATACCCCGTAGCGTCCCGCTCGTGCGCATCGGCCCAT
>CAZKZI010000021.1:0-2209 GCA_964557205.1 uncultured Lentisphaeraceae bacterium | reverse complement strand
ACCCCGTAGCGTTCTCCGCCCTACCCAAAACCTGAATTATTCGCTAATCTATATGTTTTCGAATTGCCAAAAGGAAAACGGATCATGAAAACCATTCATGTTCAGGCCCAGAAAGACCATATTTCTTCTCTCTGTACAGCTTCGCCCATCCAGGCTCTGACCGAACTGGTTTGGAATGCCTTGGACGCCGACGCCTTCGACGTCAAGATCGACGTCATGCAAAACCCGCTCGGCGGCATCGAAGCCATTCGCGTCACTGACGACGGTCTGGGCATAAATGCGTTGCAGGCCGAGAAGCACTTCGGCAACCTCGGCGGCTCTTGGAAACGCGACAAGAACAAGACCCAGCTTTCAGGACGAGTGTTGCACGGAAATAAAGGCAAAGGACGCTTCAAAGCTTTCGCCTTAGGCAACCTTGTGGAGTGGCGCACCACCATCCAGACCGAAAGCGAAATGCGCTCTTTCGTGTTGACGGGCAAAGCTGAAGACCCCAGCCTCTTCAACCTGGAAGATATCCCCACGCCCGGTCCGGCCGCAGGCACAGAGATAATGATCACCGACATCAAAAACTCCTTGGGTGCGCTGCTCGATACCCCGTGGGCTGTGCAACAGTTGGCATCAAACTTTGCCCTTTACCTGAAAGCCTATCCCAATGTGCGCATCTATTTCCAGGGATTGCTGGTCAACCCGGTGATCGTGCAACGCACCAGCAGCAATTATCACCTCAAGTCATCCGAAGGCTCCAAGGCGGAGATGCAGGTCATAGAATGGAAAAACAAGCAGGGACGCGGCAAAGTGGTTTTCTGTAATAACGACGGCTTCGCGCTGCACGAGGTTGACGCCGCGGTCCGGCCGGGCAGCGGCTTCAACTATACCGCATATCTGGTCTCAAGCCGTTTCGCCGCCTTGCACTCCGAGAACCTGCTGATCCTCGATGAGATGCACCCTGAGATCAGGGCTTTTCTGGATGCCGCCCGCGACATCCTCCGCCGCCACTTCCGGGAGCGCCGTGAAGCGCTTACCGCTGAATTGCTGAACCAGTGGCGTGACGAGGGCTCGTATCCCTTTGCCGGCGAGACCGCCGACAAGGCCGAAGCTGCCATGCGCAGCCGCTTCAACGCCTGCGCCTTGGCAATACGCGCCTATTCCGATAATTTCGACAACTTTACCGTCTTGGAAAAAAAGCTGCTGTTCCGCCTTGTGCATGCGGCACTGACAGCCGATCCCGCCGCCGCGACCACCCTGCTGGCTGACATTCTGAACATGCCGGTAAAGAAACGCCGCGAGCTGCAAAAAACTTAAGCCCGCAACTGAAATCACAAACACAGATCATGAAAACACCGCGTAGAAGAATCGTTGTCACATCCGCCCTGCCGTACGCCAACGGCGACATCCACATCGGCCATCTGGTCGAGTATATCCAGACCGATTTCTGGGTCCGTTTCCAAAAAATGCGTGGTCACGAGTGCGTGTACGTCTGTGCCGACGACACCCACGGCACACCGATCATGCTGCGAGCCCGCACTGAGGGCATCACCCCGGAAGAGCTAATCGCCGCCAGTCACGACCAGCACACTCGCGATTTTGCCGATTTCGAGATATGTTTCGATAACTATTACTCCACCAACAGCCCCGAGAACCAGAATTTCTGCAATGCGGTTTACGAGGCAATGCTTGAAAGCGGTGCCGTCACCACGCGCAGCCTGCCGCAGCTTTACTGCGAACACGACCAGATGTTTCTGCCCGACCGTTTCGTCAAAGGCACTTGCCCGAAATGTGGCGCGCAAGGCCAGTACGGCGACGCCTGTGACGTGTGCGGGCAAACTTATGCCGCGGAGGAACTTGTCAACGCCCGTTGCGCCATGTGCGGACGCTCTCCGCTGACCCGTGACAGCGAACACCTGTTTTTCGAACTCGAGCCTTTTCGCGATTTCCTAAAGCAATGGATACCTCTGCACACAGCGCCGGATGTCGCCAACAAACTGCTGGAATGGTTCAACGAACCGCTGCGCGGCTGGTGCATCTCGCGCGACGCCCCGTATTTCGGTTTTGAGATACCGCAACGCCCCGGCAAATTCTTTTATGTCTGGGTGGACGCCCCAATCGGATATATGGCATCTCTACAGAAATGGTGCGACGAGCATAAGGAACTTTTCGAGGATTGGTGGCAAACCCCGCAGGCCGAACTTTATCACTTCATCGGCAAAGA
>CAZKZI010000020.1:12009-32038 GCA_964557205.1 uncultured Lentisphaeraceae bacterium | reverse complement strand
CCTATGCGCCATGATGACCCGCTTTTAGAAGCATTTACTTTGACAGGTGACCCTTTTCTTACGGGGCCGCAAATCACCCGGGCTCAGGCAGAAGCGCCGGCAGCCGTGCCAGAGGCCGCCGCAGAGCAGACTAATGCCGAGCCGCCAGCCCAGCCCGTCATACCAGACCAGCCGATTGTGCACGTGACCGACGCGCCAGTCGCTGGTGACGAAGCGCTTGTCTCGATGTCCTTCGATGAAACCCCGCTAACTGACGTTATCAAAGCGTTCCGCGACGCCACCGGCGCCAATATAATCTCCGGCGGAACCAATCTGCACGCAACCATCAGCGTCAGTCTGGATAACGTGCCATGGCGCAAAGGCCTGTCCTCCATCCTCGACCCGCACGGCTTGCAGTTGCTCGAACAGCCGATCGGCTCGAAAATCTACGTTGTCGCCACAAAGACAGTCATTATACCCCGCGTCACCAAGACCTTTATACTCGAGTACGCCAAAGCCAGCGACGTGTCCGAGCTGTTTGTCACCTTCATCGGCAAGACCGGCGGTGACGTGACCTCTTTCAAAGAGTCCAACGCCATCATCCTTACCGCTACCGCACAACAGATCGCCGAGTGCGAGGAGATCTTGAAATCTATCGACAAGCCATCGCCCCAGGTCTACATCGAAGTCCGCTTCGTCGAGCTTACCGCCAGAGCCAGCAAGCAACTCGGCATGAAATGGGACAGCCTGAAAGGCTGGACCGTCAGCACCAAAAACATCGCGGGCGGCATGGAGTACACCAAGTCCAAACTGCAGAAATGGCAAACCGGCACAACCATGACAGCCGCCACCCCCCCCGAAGAGGTCGCGGCCTTCCTTATTCCCGGGGAATATACCGACGCGCCGAAAGCCGGCCTGCTTTCCGACGACCTGACCTGGCGGCAGGCGCGCGGCATCGGCGGACAGATGACCGCGCAGGACTTCAGCCTGACTCTCAGCGCCTTCGAACAAATGGACGGCGTGTCCATCTTCTCAAACCCGAAAATCATCGTCGCCAATGAAAAAGAGGCGCTCGTCGATATGACCACCAAAGAACCCAACCTCAGCGTCACATCGTCACGAACCGGAACCGCCGGCGACCAGCTCGACATCTCTGCCAAACTGGAAGTCATCCCCGGCGACAAGGGCGACAAGGACGGAAAGGGACGCGGGTTGTTCGCGGGCGAGGTCTTCTTCAGCTACGGCCTCAGTCTTAAGGTAACCCCTCGCATCAGCCCCACCGGACTGATAACCCTGAATGTTGAGCCCTCTATCAGCAATCTGGAGAGATATTATGAGTTTTCGGGCGTAAACGCCACAGAGTCGCCTACCCCGAAGTATCCGATCATTTACATGCAGCGCCTGCAGACCGTGTTTTCCATGCAGAGCGGCTCCACAGCCGTTATAGGCGGCCTGACAAAAACCAAAGAGAGTAACATCGATTCCGGCATCCCTTTCCTGCGTGAGATACCCTGGGTCGGACCGCGTATTTTCGGCTGGAAGAGCCGCGACAAGGAACAAATAGAGATCATCATATTCGTCACAGTCGGCATCGCCAACCCCATCGATATGCCGGAAAATGTCGGCTTGCCTAAAAACGCCATCCTGGGCCGTGATATTCTGACCGGCGAGTTGAAAGAACCCGGCGACCGCACCAAAGCCGATTTGTTCAACCTTGACGACAACCGCACATACTCACCCGCAGTCAACCCCGGTTCGGACGAGACTGCGACCGAGGCCACCCTGAAAAACTGAACTTTGCGTCCTGTCTTATGCCAGCAATAGACCGTTACCTTATACTACTCATTTCCGGACAGGGCAGCGACCTGCATTTGACCGCAGGCCGCCCGCCCTATATACGTGTGCACGGCAACCTGCTGCCACTCGCACACGAAAATACATTGTCCAGTCCGCAGATATTTGATCTTCTTAAAGAGTTAATGCCGGAAAAGAATATCGCGCAACTTGAAGCCGAGTGGGATACGGACTGCGCCTATAAGATACCCGGCACCGCGCGTTTCCGCGTAAACGGCTTTCGCGACATATCAGGCTATGGCGCGGTCATACGCGTGATACCGGAACAGATACCAAGTTTCGAGGAGCTCAACCTGCCGGAAATAATGCGTACCTTCTGCATGCTCTCCAAGGGTCTTGTGGTGATTACCGGGCCGACCGGCAGCGGCAAGTCAACCACGCTTGCCGCCTTGATCGACTATATCAACCGCAACCGTAACGAGCATATAATCACGATTGAGGATCCCATAGAATTCGTGCATACGCCTAAAGCGTGCATCATCAACCAGCGCGAGGTACACCGCGACACCAAGAGTTTCGCCCATGCTTTGCGAGCAGCTTTGCGCGAAGACCCCGACATCGTGCTCGTCGGCGAAATCCGCGATCTTGAGACCATGGAGAACGCCATCGAAACCGCCGAAACCGGACACTTGGTTTTCGCGACGCTGCATACCAACACTGCCGCCACCACCGTCGAACGCATGATCGACAAATTCCCGTCCGAACGTCAGAACCAGATCCGCTCGATGTTGGCCGACACCTTAAAGGGCGTCGTGGCACAAACCCTGTGCAAAAAAACCGATGGCGGCCGTATAGCCGCCTTCGAGGTGCTCTTGGTGAACACCGCTGTCTCCGCCCTGATCCGCGAAGCAAAAACCCACATGCTGGGATCGGTGATGCAGACCGGCAAAGCACAAGGCATGCAGACCTTCAGCGACGAGCTGATCAGACTGGCCAGCAAGGGCATCATATCCACCGAAGACGCTTACATCAAAGCTATTGACAAAGCTGAAATCGAGACCAAGCTGCATCTGGCTGGTCTTAATATGGACTTCAGGAAAAAAGGCGAAGAAAACGTGCGCCTTTCGCGCATGGCCAAGCCCCGTGAATTGCTTAAGACCGCTCTCGATACTCTGGAACATGACCCAAAAAACACCGATGCCCTATGCGAAGCGTCTTGGATCATGGCCGCTTCGCCTTTCCCGGAACTACGTAACGGGCGCGAGGCTCTTAAAATGGCTGAGAAAGCCTGCTCCCTGCTGAAAAACAAGGATTCAAGGGCACTGGAGGTGCTGGGGGTCGCACAGGCCGAGAACAACTCTTTCCGGCGCGCGCTGGACGCCACACGCAGATCGATTGCCATCTACACGCAGGAAGGCCAGGAGGTCAAAGCCGCAGCGCTTAACAGCCGCCTCACTCGGTTTGAGAAAGGCCAGCCGTACCGCGACGAATAAGGGCATGTCAAAAATGCTTCAGTCTCGGCTACGATGGCTTGCTACGCGGCTAGGATCGGGAATGTCGAGAGCCGACTTCATAATCGCCGCGCTGCCTGCTGTATCGACATCATGCCTATATCTGCATGATCGACCCGGCTACACCGGTGACGGCTTGTCCGTTCTGCACGGGAACCAAGGCGATGTCAAGTGTCAGATGCGTATTATCAGGCAACACAATCTGTATCTTGTCGCGTATCTTCTCGCCGCAGGCTGCGCGCAGAAAGATTCGTGATCCGTCAGGCAGCAAGTCTACAAACCGTATGGCTTTGGCATGCTCCGCGTCCGGTATTGAAAAAATCTCCAGGAACGCCTGGTTAACCAATACGAAACAGCCATCGGTGTCACTCACGAATGCCGGAGCTAACGCCGTCTCAAAAGCTATATGGCTCTTCCGCAACTCATCCATAGCTTTCTTTCGGCGCTCCACATTACGTATCATGAATATCAAGTTGTCGCCATGCGTTAGAGAGAAAACGCTGACACCCACCTCGGCCGTGAATGACGTGCCGTCCTTTCTGAAACACCGGGCATCCAGAATAATATGGTGGTTCTCCAACAGATTGCGTTTCAGGTGTCCCAGCATCTGGCTGGTCATGCCGGCAATGATCTTGTCGATCGGCATGTCCCACGAGTCTTCACGCGCATATCCGAGAATGTCTGTAAACCTGGTGTTGCAGTCAACGACATAACCTTTATCATCAAGAATCAGAATCGCATCGTATAAGCCGTTCATCAACTGGTAATACAATGCGCGCTGATCCGGCTTGGGCCGCACAGGGATCCCTTCCGATTCGAGTACCGCCCGTCCTTTTTCCGGAAGTTTAGCCTCAGCCTTCTGAATATCATCAGTGCCTGTCTTGTCGCCGCTGTCATCGCCAGACTTTAGACCCGTTTCAGGAACCTTGCCGGAAGCATTCATGACCGCATCAATTTTCTTTGCGGGTGCCTGACGTTCCGCAGCCGCAAGTGCAGCCAGACCCGCGCCCTGCGCTTTGGTTTTCAGGCTTATGATCGGACGAATCCTTTGGGCTCCGGAATTTGTCGGCACCACCGCCCTCAGAACCGGGCTTGGAGGTGCGGTCTGCGAGGTGTCCGTTACGCCCGCATCTGCTTTGTCATCTGACGACTCGTTGCTTTCAACGGACTTAGCCTCATCGTCAGGCACAGACTTGCCCGCGTCCGGTTTTATAGACGCTGCCCCCTCGCCACTCTCGATTGACGTCAAATCCGGCTTAACTTCCTGCTGAACGTCATTCTTTGTGGCGCTGGTCTCGTCCGCATTTTCTTTTTTTCTAAACCAGAATTTCATCTGCGTTTTCCAATTATTCACAACTTCATTTGTAATTTAGCAGAAACAGTGCCAAACACAAACAAAATAACCGCGCCGCCGCACCCCCCTTCATTCATGAAAACCGCCATGGCATGCAAACTGCTTATTTATTAGAAAAGCATTAACCGCATATCGGGCAAGAAAATGAAAGAAAAGCGCTATAACAAAACCACTCTGGTGAGAGAATTAGCTTTTAACACCGGGATTACGCAGAAAAAAACACGCTCTGTTTTGGACGCTTTATGTCAAATAGTATACCGCGAGGCCCATGATCAAGGCATTACCATCCCCGGAATATGCCGTCTTGACGTTATCAGTCGCAAGGCACGCAAGATGAAAAATCCGCAAACGGGAGAATCTATTCTCATTGCTGAACATGATTCACTGAGGGTGCGGATCCTCAAGAAGGCGCGCAATATAGTCACGCCGCCCCCTGAAAACATGGTAACCGTCTTGAAAACGCCGGAAAACCCGCGCGTTTTGGATGATTTCTCCACTGCCGTCTCCTTCTGCTGCAAGAAATGCGGTCAGGAGATCGAGGCGCCTTTGTCTGCCGCCGGCATCTCCGCGGAATGCCCGGCCTGCGGCGCTAGCGTAACCATCCCTTCCGAATCTGAACCTGGCACACTGCACGGGCCGCCTGTAGCCGCACAGCCGCCGCCCGTCCCGGCCAGCCCGACAACCACCAGTCCCGGCATACAGATGCCTCGCGCCTCCGCCACTGAAGCGAATTCCAGCATGCCACCGCCCCACCCCGGCCTGAAAAACAAATCCCAAACCATACGTATCGATCTGGCGGCCCTTGATTTTGACAAAAACCCCAACGCCACCCAGAAGCCCGCACCGAGCAAGCGCATGCTCTCATTCTTCTGCAAAAAATGTAGCCAGGAGATCGAAGCTCCCGCTGACATGGCCGGCAGTGCCACAGAGTGCCCGTCTTGCGGAGTAAGTTTCGAAGTGCCTTTCTTCTCGGATCCGGGCACTCTGCACGGCAGTGACTTGGAACATCAACAAATAGATAACGAGAGCCTCAAGAACATCAAGAACCGGACAATCCGAATCGAAGTTCCTGACGACTTATAGCCCTGATGCGGACGTGGCTCGCAACCCAGACAGGGGAGGCGTCCCTACCATGCCGTCCGCGTGTGCCTGGTAGGGATGGTTCCCCGAACCGTCCGCCGAATCGCGGTATGCGGAGCGAAATCCTTTAGACGCTTGAAAAGGAGCACCGAACAGATGTATGATTCCAGCAACCATCAACACTAGAACAGAAGGAAAGGATCACTCTTATGCAGAACTTTTCACGTCGTGATTTTCTAAAGGCCGGCGCAGCCGGAGTTGCCCTGACAGCTCTCTCCCCCTCGGCGAACGCCAGTGCCATCATCGGCAAATCCGCAAAACCAAAGGTCGGCGTACAACTCTACTCCGTACGCGAACTGTGCCAGCAAGACCTGGTCGGCACCTTAAAGGCCATCAAAGAGATCGGTTATACGGGTGTCGAGTTCGCGGGCTATTACAGCAAGAGCGCCAAGGAAATGCGCCAGATACTTGACGATATCGGACTGGTCGCCTGCGGCACACACACCGGCCTGACAACCATTGGACCCGACCAGATCGCCTCCACCATCGAGTACAACCAGGAGTTGGGTAACAAATACCTGATGGTGCCCGGTATTAACGGACCGGACGCGCAAAAATGGATAGAGCTGGCGCAGCAATTCTCCGTGGCGGCCGCGACCGCCAAGAAATCAGGCATGTATGTCGGATATCACAACCACCAGCATGAGTTTAAGGACAAGTTCGGCGGCAAATGCAAATGGGAGATCTTTTTCGACAACGCCGCTCCCGACGTCTGCCAGCAGTTGGATGTGGGGCATGTGGTTTCGGCCGGCGCAGATCCGGTTTACTGGTTGAAAAAATACCCCAACCGCACACGCACGCTGCACGCCAAAGAGATCTATCCCGGGCCGGGCATCCTAGGACAGGTTCCCGAAGGCAAGACCGGCGTGGACTGGAATGCCGTGTTCGCGGCGGCCGAGGCGGACGTAACCGAGTGGTATATCGTGGAAACCGAAGCCGACCCCAAGTCGATTGAGAACGTGCGCGGCTGCTTCGAGTTCCTCAAGTCCAAAGGACGCGCCTGAGTCAGCGGATGATCCCGTGCGGGCTGTCAGAGCAGCCCGCGCCGGATCATGGCTTCGGCGATCTGCACAGCGTTCTGCGCGGCGCCCTTGCGGATGTTGTCGCCGCAACACCATAAAGCCAAGCCGTTCTCGACACTGGTATCTACCCGGACGCGCCCGACATTGACAACATCCCCGCCTGCGGTTAAGAGCGGCGTCGGGTATCGGCTCGCCGCCAGATCGTCAATCACCGCCACACCCTCGCTCGCCGCCAAGATCCGCCGCGCCTCATCCGGCGCAAGCGGCTGACGGAACGCAGCGTGTATCGCCACCGAATGAGCGTAAAAAACCGGCACCCTGACACAGGTGGCCGCGATCTTGAGCCCGGGACAACCGAGAATCTTACGCGACTCAAAAGTCAACTTGGCCTCTTCGCTGGTGAACCCGGGCATCTCTTTCTTCTCGCCGCCGATCTGCGGCAGAACGTTCAGCGCGATCTGGTGCGGATAGGCCTTGACCTCCATCTCCGCGCCACTCCCGTAGGATCGCATCTGCTGATCCAACTCCTCAATCGCCGACCGTCCGGTTCCGCTGACCGACTGGAAAGTCACTGCCGTCATGTGCTCAATATGCGCCCGCTTGTGCAACGGCGCTATTCCCATCAGCGTGATGATCGTGCTGCAGTTGGGGTTGGCGATGAATCCCTGATGCTTATCCAGCGCCTCGGGGTTGATCTCCGGAATAACCAGCGGCACCCGCTCGTCCATGCGGTAGTCGTCGCCGTTGTCGATGACCACGCAGCCGCGTTTGACCGCTTCCCAGCCGAACAGCCTGGAGGCGCCTTTAGACCCCTCGGTGCCGGCAAACAACACAATGTCCAGTCCGTCGAAAGCCTCTGGTTTGGCTTCCAGCACATGAAATGTCTCGCCCGCCACCTCTTCTTCACGCTCGCGCGTAGCCATGATGCGTATCTCGCTGGCCGGGAATTTGCGCTGCCGTAAAACCTTGACCATCTCCGTGCCGACCGCCCCGATGCCCACCAAACCCACTTTGTACTGCTTCATGTGCGAAACCTCCTGCTTGCTTTTGAAAACGGCGCGGAATGATACCAAAAAGACCGGCCGCCGCAATGCGTTAACTTTTACAGGTCTTTGATCCGGATATTGCGGAAGAATATGGCGGCAGCCCCATGTTTGCCCTGAAACCCGATACGCCCTTTGGTCGGCAGCTCCGCCTTCGGGCGGCTCAGCCAAGACGGGATATCTGTGCCGTCGGGATTCTTCTTGGCGCTGGTCCACTGCGACAGGTCGGTGTCCACCGTGATCTCGCCGTTGACTGCGACCTTAACGCGCTTGCCCTGTGCCGTCACCGTCATGCGGTTCCACTCACCAGCAGGCTTGACGTTGTTCACTTTAGGCGGCAGGTGGCCATACAGCCCGCCATTCTTGGCGAAGGGCTTCTCCTTAGCCCAGTGCGGATTGTTGTCGTCGAGAATCTGCACCTCGACCGTGTTCGGTATCCAGTTGGCCATATCACTGCAGTAGATCAGCACACCGCTGTTGGCCGCCTGGTCGAAAGTGTACTCCAGATCGAGGATGAAGTTTTCATAATCCCGGTCCGTCCAGATCGCCTCGTCCTTATTGGCGGTCAGATCACCGCGCTCGTTGAGGAACCAGACCCCTTTATTGAACACAGCGTTGTCAAGATTGAGATTGAACAGTGACCGCCAGTTGCGCGAATCAGGATGCGGGGCTTCATCCGCCTGCAACGGACATGTAGCACAACAAGACCGCGTCGCGCAAACAGGCGCGCTGTCGCCCTTGTCTGAACATATCATACCACAGCCTATCGTCAATCCCAGCATGGACAAAACTATACCCTGCATCATTGTCATTGCCATCTCCTTTGAGTTTCTAAAAATCCATTAGCCTACCGACCGAGCATCGCTAATACAATAACAAATATCGCATCCCCTCATTGCTTGTTCCCATGCTTTAAACGCCTGCGGCCAATCAGGGACGCCAAAAGGTAGACCGCCAACGCCAATTCCACAATCGTCGCTCCGGGCGGCCACCCGGGCGCGTAACTGACAGCCAATCCGCCTACGCCAACCGCTATGCCTATCAACACAGCAACCGCCATCATGCGGTCAAGGCGCCGCGCCAGCAAGCCTGCAGCGGCCGCAGGCAGGGTCAACAGTGCCACGGCCAACACAATGCCGGTCACGCGGACCAGCAATACAACGGTCAGAGCGACCATAAGATGATAAACCGTTTCGTAAAACGCCGTGTTCAAACCTCGCAAACGCGCCAGCCCCTCGTCAAAAGCAATCGCCAGAAACCGGTTGTAGCAAATCAGCATCACCGCAATAATCAAGATGTTCAGTGCTGTCATCCACAACAGGTCACCGCCGCTTACCAGCAAGATGGAACCGAAAAGATAGCTCATGAGGTCATCCTGATATCCTGGCGTGGCCGCCACAAAGGAGACGCCCAAAGCCATGCCGCCGGTCCAGACAGCGCTCAGAACCGTGTCGGATCTGTGGCGCCCGTGCTCGGCGAGACGCGCCATCAGCAAGGCCACTCCCACAGCCACCAGCACCGCCCCGCCCATCGGGGTCAGCCACTCTACCCCGAAGCGGCGCTGCAGTAGCCGGGCCAAGCCCAGCCCCGCCAAGACACTGTGCGAGATTGCCCCCGCCAGATAGGTCGAACGCCGCACCACCACCAGACTGCCCGTCAGGCCGGCTGCCACCGCCGCCAGCACGGCCGCCAAGACCGCATTGACCAAGAACGGATACTCCGGCAAATCTTTAAAAAAGGTAACCATACTTGTCTGTCAGCTCTCACACGACTAGTGAAGCTGCGCCTCAAACTGATAAGTAACGCATAGCGTTACTGGTTGATAGTTGATGGTTGATAGTTGATGGTTGATAGTCGATGGTTTCTCTAATGCTCTGGACTCAGGACGCAAGACCCAGCCGCGCACCGATCACCGATTACCTCCGTCCCATCCTTCTCTTCTTCACTCTTTCTCTCTTTCTCTCTTATCTAGTTCTCCATGATGCGGCGCGTGCATCGCGGAAGAAGGGTCCAGCACATGGCAGTCAGCCTCATGCCTGATGGCCGTAAGGCTGCCGCCAAAAGCCTCGGTGAAAGTCTGCGAAGCCAGCTCGCCGATGGCATGCAGCCCGGCCGTACGGTTCACGCACAAAATCTGCGTGGCATGTACCGTCACCACCCCCAGATTGTGCGAGACCATCAGCACCGTAACCCCTTCGGATGTCAGCGCTTTGAAAAGGTTGTACAACTGGCTGGCATGCTCGGAGTCGACATTGGCGACCGGTTCGTCGAAAAGCAGCATTTCCGAACCGCCCGCCAAGGATTGCGCGATCATCACCCGCTGGCGCTCCCCGCCTGAGATCTCCGCGAAAGCGCGGCCGGAGAACCCAGACATGCCGACCTTCTCCAGCGCCGCCTCCGCCGCCGCACGGTCAGCCTTTCCGTAAAGCCCCAGCCTGGCTTTGGCCACCCTGCCCATCAAGACCACCTCGCGCACGGAAACCGGGAAGCGAGGGTCAAACGGGATCGCCTGCGGCACATACCCCACACGGTTTCTCGCAAGCGCAGGATCATCCCCCAGAATCCGGATCGCGCCGAAACGCGGCTGCAATTCACCGAGCAGCAGCTTCAACAAAGTGGTCTTGCCGCCGCCGTTCGGGCCGACGATCGCCACCAGTTCCTGCCGCGCGATGCTGAAAGAGACATTGTGCAGAACCTCCTGGCTGCCGTAAGCGAAACAGACGTCCCGCACCTCAACTGCCAATGCTGTTTGATCCATGACACCTCCTGTCAATCCGCAAGACCCTCGGCCGCCTCTCGCAACAGTTCCGGCCAGTCCTCGCGCAAAGGATCAAGCACCAGCAGTTCCGCATTGATCTGCCGTGCCAGCGTCTTTGCCGGCCGTAGGTCATATTGCGGTTCCGCGAAAACCCTCCGTACGCCAGCCAGCCTGGCTTCCCGGATGACTTCAACTAGATGACGGGCGGAAGGCGACTTGCCTTCCTGCTCGATAACCAGCAGACGCAGACCGTAATCCGCCGCGAAATAGTTCCATGAAGGGTGATACGCGACCCAGGCGCGTTTTTCCAGCCCCTGCAGCCGGGCCCTCGCCGCGGCATCGACAGCCGCTATTTCGGCGACTGTCTCGCACAGACGCTCTTCGTATGCCTGTACCGGCTGCTCAAAGAGCACACACAACGCCTCGACGGTGTTGGAGGCCATCGCCGTCATAAGCCGCGGCGAAAGCCAGATGTGCGGGTCCTCTCCGCCCGGACAGCACTGAAAACCAGCATGGTCATGATCATGTCCGCCCATCTTCGCAATGCCTTTATCCATCGCCACCACTTTCATTCCCTGGTTCAGCCGCGCGATGCGGCCAGCCAGCGTTACCTCAAAAGGTATTCCGATTGTCAGATAAAGTGCCGCCTCGGAAAGCTTCTTGATCTGGCGGGCGTCAGGCTCGTATGTGTGAAGATTGGCGCCGGACGTCAAAAGAGCCTGTACTTCGGCGTCGCCTCCCGTCAGGCGCTTCACCAGCCACTCCTGCGGCGGGATGGTCACGAATATCACCGGCCGCCCTTCCGCCAAAGCAAACCGGCCGCCCAGCATGGGCAGCGCCAGAATCAAAAACAGCGTCTTGCGCATAACGCTGCTTATCATACGCTACCCGCCTTTCGCATGAAAGCCTTAAAGTCAGCGGCAAGCGGCGCCTGCAGGCGGCAAGCGGCGCCGTCAGCGGGATGCTCAAACTCCGCTTCAAAGGCATGCAGCATGTGCCGCCGGCAGCCCTCCGCCGACCGCGCCCCGTAAAGCATGTCGTTCGCCACCGGCCAGCCGGCCAGCGCCATCTGACAGCGTATCTGATGTGTCACTCCGGTGTAAATAACCACCTCCATCAGCGTGTAGCGACCGACCAGCTCCACCGGCCGGTAGGCTGTCACGGCCCGCATGCGCCGTCGCGGTTCCCTCAACCTCGCTGCGTCCGCCATCTTGCAGTGTGGCAGATCCGGGCAGTGCGCCAGCTCGTGCTCCAAGTGCCCCGGCACCGCCACATGCCCTTCGACCAGCGCGAGATAAACCTTACGCACACTCTGCGCGCTGAACTGCCCGCGCAGTTTTTCGAAGGCTTCGTCCGTGCGTGCCGCCAACACCAGACCGGAAGTGCCGGTATCGATCCGGTGAAGCGCGCCGGCCATCAGAGGATGGTCACCCACTGTCGCGAGTTCGGGATATCGCGCGACCAGTCCGTTCATCAGTGTGCCGCGCTCTTCACTGTTCAATGGATGCACAGCCATGCAGCCCGGTTTGCTCACCGCGATCAAGTGCGCATCTTCGAAAATTATCGTCAGCGATACCGACGGATCAGGCCGGACACGGTTGTCGGACTCTTCCTTCAAAGCCAGAACAGCGATTCTGTCGCCTGTGGCCGCCTTCCGCCCCTTAGGCGCCTGTTGCCCGTTTAGCAACACCCGGCCTTGCTCGATCGCCTGGCGGCAGAAAGCACGGCTGGAGCGGGGAAATGCTTCGAGCAGGAGCACGTCCAGCCGACGGCCAGCATCCTGTTGGCCAACAATGAAAATATTGTCGCGTATCATCGCTTACTTTCGTGGCGCCTGCGGCACGGCCGTGAAGCGTTCTCCTATCATCATCGGGTGCCCGTTCAAAAAAGCTTTGCCGTCCATCCGGCGGCTGCCGTCCGGCTGAACAGCCGTCAGGCACAAATTTTTGCCGGCTGTTGCCACTACCGGCCCGGCAGGAGCGATTCCGCAAACTGTTCCCGGCATCAACCCCGCCCGCATACCCTCCGGCAGATCCTTTAAAATCTCTGCCTGTAGCACTTTAATGCGCCCCGGCCAACCGGGCTTGCGCAAGCGTTCAGGCAGAAACGTGAAGGCGCCCGGCCAAGGATCGTAAGCGCGCACACGTCGTTCGATCACGGCAGCAGGCAATTTCCAATCGATCAGGCCATCAGCCTTCTGCATCTTAGACGCGAATGTTGCCAGCGCGTGGTTCTGCGGCTCGCCTTTCAGCTCTCCGTGGATCATCAGCTTCAAAGCTTTGGCCATCGTGACCGCGTTAAGGATGGCTAGGCGATCCATCAGGGTCACAGCCGTGTCATCAGAACAGATGGGCTCAATCGCCTTCAGCAGCATATCGCCGTCATCCATGCCTTCAGCCATCCGCATGATAGTTACACCTGTAACCTCATCACCGGAAGCTAGCGCGGCCTGCACCGGCGCAGCGCCGCGGTATTTCGGCAAAAGCGAGAAATGGCCATTTATGCAGCCGTGCGGCGGCAGTGCCAGCAGGCGCTTACCAAAAAACTGGCCGAAAGCCACCACCACAATCACATCTGGCTTTAACCCGGCTATCTGTTCTAGCACCTCGGGCGCGTTGACCTTCTCTGGACACACTATCGGCTCCACCCCGCGCTGCATGGCATAAACCTTGCAGGGGCACGGGGTGAAATGCTGCCGCCGTCCCGAGGGACGGTCCGGCTGCGTCACTATGCCGACGACCTTCAGCAACGGCGACTTCAAAAGTGCCCGCAACGTATAGGCCGAGGCATCAGAAGAGCCCATAAAGACAACGCGCATCCACTACTTCCTGTTATGTGTTAAAGATAGGTCATTTTAGCACATGCCCGCAAAAACGCCCCAATGAAAAATACCGCCATGCTTAACGCTGTTCTCTCCCGCCAGAATGTCCAGTCCTGATTTCCGTTTGACACTTTTTTGTTGTTCTTGCATCTTGGCGGGGTTCGTCATATCCTTTTGTCTCTTTTCAAGAAATGGCCAGGCAAGAGCCCGCAAATTATTATGTTCTGCACACTTCTAAAAGCCAAGTTGCACCACCTGCGCGTGACGCAAGCCGAATTGGATTATGAGGGCAGCCTGACGATCGACCGGGATTTGATGGATGCGGTCGGCATATTGCCTTATGAGAAACTGCTGGTGGCCAACCTTAAAAACGGCGAACGCTTCGAGACCTACGCGATTTGCGGTCCTCGCGGCAGCGGCGTGGCGTGCCTTAACGGCGCGGCGGCACATAAAGGCGAGATCGGAGACCGCTTGATCGTGATGGTCTGGTGCCTGCTGGACGACGCGGAGCGTCCGCACCACCACCCCAAAGGCGTGCGCCTGGACGAAAATAACCGCATTGCCGCCGCTGCCTTCTAGCGAAGCTGTATGCAGCGATGACAGTGAAGAGAGAAATTAGGAATTGCAGGGGAGTGGAGCGGGTGTAGGTCAGGGCGCACTTTGATCGTTTAGCCGGTATCCCGACGCCATCTCGCTTTGCGAGAAAACGAGCTCGTGCGCATCGACCTATACCCTGTAGCGACCCGCTCTCTCTTCTCTCTTCCCTAAGCAGGCAGGCGCAGGTCCTGGTCGTGATTGTCGGTTTTCTCGCGGATCATCTCGGATGTGACACAAACCTTCTTCAGACTCGGATTGCCAGGCGCCTCGTACATGATGTCAACCATCACCTCCTCCATAGCCGCCCGCAGACCGCGCGCGCCGATCTTCCGCCCCATCGCCGACTTGGCCAGCTCGCGCAGTGCATCTTCCTCAAACGTCAGGTCAACCTTGCCCATGGCAAAAAGCTTCTGATACTGCCGCGTCAAACAGTTGCGCGGCTCTGTCAAAATCCTGACCAGATCATCCTCGGTCATCTCGCTCATGGAAGTCAGCACCGGCAAACGCCCCACGAACTCGGGAATCAAGCCGAAACGTATCAGGTCTTCCGGCTGCACTGCCAGAGGCGGAACATGTCCGTTTTCCTTTACGGCGCGTTTTTTGGCTGCCGCCCTGCTGCCGGCATATCCTATCACACTGCGACCCTCGCGCTGACGCACGATCGAATCAAGTCCGACAAACGCGCCGCCGCAGATGAACAGGATGTTGCGCGTGTTGATCTGGATATACTCCTGTTGCGGATGCTTGCGGCCACCCTGCGGCGGCACGCGCGCGACCGTACTTTCCAAAATCTTGAGTAGAGCCTGCTGCACACCTTCGCCCGAGACATCGCGCGTGATCGAAACGTTCTCGGTCTTGCGCGCGACTTTGTCGATCTCATCGATATAAACTATACCGCGCTCGGCTTTGGCCACATCCATGTCGGCCGCCTGCAACAGGTACAGCAAAATGTTCTCCACGTCCTCGCCGACATAACCGGCCTCGGTGATGGTAGTGGCGTCCGCGATCGCGAACGGCACATCCAAGAGCCGCGCCAGCGTCCTGGCGAAGAGTGTCTTGCCGCAGCCGGTGGGACCTATCAGCAGTATGTTGCTCTTCTCTATCTCGACATCGGCAAACTGATCGTTTTTCTGCCTCAACGTCTGATTCAAACGTTTATAGTGATTGTGCACCGCCACCGAAAGCATCTTTTTTGTACGGTCATGCCCGATTATGTATTGATCCAGAAACGCCTTGATGTCAGCGGGCGGCGGCACCTTCAACGGTGCCAGTTTTGGAGTCTTGCGGTTTTTTTCAGGCTGGAGCTCTTGCATGATGTGCTGACAGATCTCCACGCAACTGTCACAGATGTTCACATCGGGGCCGGGTACGATCAAAGCCCCACTGCTCTCGCCCTTACCGCAGAAAGAGCAGATCAACTCGTCTTGCACAGGTGGTTTTCGCGCCATATCACTTCTCCGGCATACGGTTAAACAGCACGTCGTCAACCAGGCCATACTTTTTGGCCTCGTCGGCGGACATGAAATAGTCACGTTCGGTGTCGTTGGAAAGCACCTCGACGCTTTTGCCGGTGTGTTTGGCAAGTATGTCGTTCAGCCGGTCTTTCAGCCGCAGAATCTCCTTGGCGGCGATACTGATATCCGAAGCCTTGCCCTCGGCGCCACCCCAGGGCTGATGTATCATGATGCGGGCGTTCGGCAGGGCAAAGCGCTTGCCTTTGGTGCCCGCCGCCAGCAGCACCGCGCCCATGCTGGCGGCCTGGCCCACACAGTAGGTGGCCACGTCGCAAGCGATGAACTGGATCGTGTCGTATATGGCCAAACCCGCCGTAACCGAACCGCCCGGCGAATTGACGTATATCGAGATGTCCTTGGCAGCGTCCTGCGCCTGCAGGAAAAGCAACTGCGCTATGATCACGTTGCTGACCTCATCGTTGATACCTGTCCCGATAAAAACGATCCGATCCTGCAAAAGCCTTGAGTAGATATCGTAGGCCCGTTCACCGCGCCCGGTCTGCTCAACCACGATCGGCACCAGCATTGAAGATTGGGGTGACTGCATCTGTTTCTCCTTTATTTTTTAAGCGCGTCAAAAATGAACCGCATGGTCTTATCGTCGCGAATCCTGTCGCGGAAATCATCGAGCCGCTCGTTCTTTTCCAGTTCCGCACGTAGCTGCTCCGGATTCTTTAGCAAGCTTTGCGCCATCTTGGCAATCTCCCTGTCAACTTCCTCCGCGCTGACGGTTATGCCCTCCTGCTCGGCGATGCCGCTCAATATATAACGCATCCGCAAAATGCGTTTGGCATTCTTCGTGGCGTTGCCTACGATCTCGTCTCGGTTTTTTTCCAGATCTTCCCGCTTCAGGCCGCGGTAGTGGGCCTCTTGCGACATGCGGCCCAATGTCTGCCGGATCTCTTCGTTCACCTGCGATTCCGGTAAATCGAATTCCGCCTTCTTGAGCAAAAAATCCAACACCACCTGCTCGCGCTGGCGTTCCTTTTCACGTTTTGCGCTTTCAAGCAGTTTGGCGCGGCCGGATTCACGCAATGCAGCGAGGGTCTCTAAACCAAGGTGTTTTAAAAGTTCTTCGTCTTCCGGCAGTTTGCCGCCTTTGACCGCCTTGACCGTAAGAGAGTATATCGCCTGCTTGCCGCGCAAAGCCTCAATCGGAGTATCCTGCCCGAAAGTGACCTCAATGCTCTCTTTGCTTTCGTTGATCCGCATACCCTTAAGCGCGTTGACGATCTCGGGCATGAAACGCCCCTCTTCCACCTGCAACCAGAATCCCTCCCCCGAGGCTAGCGGACGGGCTTCTTCTGCCAGCTCATCCACTGGGCGGCCTTCAATCTCGCCACGAAAATCAATACTGACCAGATCGCCATCAGAGATCAAATAATCCTCATCTGCGTCAGTGAACTTGACCGCCTCCTTGCGTAAACTTTCGATGTGCCGGTCAACCATCTCTTCAGTGACCGCAGGTGCCTCGAATGTCACCGGTATCTTCTTGTACTTGGGCAAATCGAATTGCGGCCGCACATCCACCACCATTGAGAACAAAATGCCGGTTTCAGGCGAGAAGAGCATGTCGCCGACATCCACCAGCGACACCATCTTGATCTCCTCCTGCTCCAAAGCCTTGGCGTACAGCGCCCTGAACAGGCGCCTTTGCACCTCTTCAGTCAGCTCTTTGTGGAAATCGCGCTTGACGATCTCGCGCGGCACCTTGCCGACACGGAACCCGGGCACACGCGCGTTTTTAATGAAGTGACTTAAAACTTCCTCGTAGTCCTTGCGGGTCTCATCCGCCTCGGCCTTGACCATAACCTTGACCCGGCACGGGCTGATTTTCTGCGTATTGACCTTCATCCGATTAAAACCTTTCTAGTCGCGGCTATCAAAAAAGGGATATAGTATACCATGTCGAGCAGGCGAACTCACGTATAATCCGCGACTCAGGACTCAAGACCCCCAAAACCCCCTAACAACCCCGCCCTATAACCTATTATCTCTTAACTCTTAATTTTCCCCCTCTTCAACTCTTCTCTATTCTCTGCTCACTGCTCTTTGATGCCGACCAGAAACTCCGCATTGCTCTTGGTGTTCTTAAGCTTCTTGATGATCATCTCCATCGCCTCGACCGGAGGTATGCCGGTAAGAGCCCGCCGCAACAGCCAGGTGCGGCTTAGCTCTTCGGGATACAGCAGCAACTCCTCCTTGCGGGTGCCGGATTTTTCCATGTTGATCGCCGGGAATATCCGCTTGTCCACAAGCTGGCGGTCCAGGCACAGCTCCATGTTGCCGGTACCCTTGAACTCTTCGAAAATGACCTCGTCCATACGGCTGCCGGTGTCAACCAATGCCGTCGCGATGATAGTCAGGCTGCCGCCGTTCTCGATGTTGCGCGCGGCCCCGAAAAAGCGCTTGGGCTTGTGCAGCGCGTTTGAGTCCACACCGCCGGAAAGGGTCTTGCCGCTGTGCGGCTGAACCGTGTTGTAGGCTCGCGCCAGCCGCGTGATGCTGTCGAGCAGGATCACCACGTCCCGTCCGTTTTCGACCTGGCGCTTGGCCACCTCGATCACCATTTCCGCCACCTGCACATGTCGCTCTGGCGCCTCGTCAAAGGTAGAGCTTAAAACCTGCGCCTTGGTGTGGCGTTGCATGTCGGTGACCTCTTCCGGCCGCTCGTCGATCAGCAGGATGATCAGCATGGCGTCCGGATGGTTGGCGGTGATAGAGTTGGCGACTTTCTGCAACAGGACAGTCTTGCCGGTGCGCGGCGGCGCCACGATAATACCGCGCTGGCCGAAGCCGATCGGCGTGAATATGTCCATGACGCGCATCGAGAGTTCCTTGTCGTCGGTCTCGAGACGTATGCGGCGGTCTGGAAATAGCGGCGTCAGATTCTCGAAGTGTATTATGCGCCGCGCCTCGCCCGCAGGTTTGCCGTTGACAATGTCAACGCGGCCCAGCGCGAAGAAACGCTCTTTTTCCTTAGGGTCGCGCACCGGACCCTCAACCACATCGCCCGTCCGCAGGGCGTAACGCCGCACTTGCGTAGGCGAGGCGTACACGTCCTCCGGACATTGGAGATAGTTGCTCTTGGGTGAGCGCAGAAAGCCGTAGCCGTCCGGCAGGATTTCAAGCACTCCACTGGTTATGACCGTACCGCCACGCCGAAGATAACTGCGGATCACCTCGAAGATGATCTCGTGTTTACGCATTGAACTGGCCAACTCGGGATTCAGATTCGGCAAGAACTCCAACAACTCCGACATGTCCTGTTTCTGCAGGGCGGTCAGATAAAGATCCGGCAGGTTTTCGGGATTCGGCGGCGGGGTAGTATCCTGTTCCAGCGGCGCTGCCGACCTTTCCGGACGCGCGTCAAGATCGGCAGGCAAGCCTGTCGGCGCCTGATGCTTGCCGCCGCGGTTCGGACCGCCGCGGGTGTTATGCTTCTGGGGTCGCGGACGGCCGCGGCCGCCGCTTTTGCTGCGGTGCTCAGAAGACGATGACGGACGCGCCACCGTGCCGGTCGGGCGCGGGGTGAAGCGCGGCCACTGCGGCCGTGCCGCTTCCTGCTGCGGCGCGGCAGGCTTAGGTGCCGGTTGCGAATTATGTTCCTGGTTTGTTTGTTCTGTACTCATAGGCTCTCTCCGTCAAAAGGCGGTATACCTCCTCCGCCGATTTTGCCAACGCTGCTGCATCGGACTTGTTGTTTATTACAATATGTGAACGTGCCGCCTTTTCCGCCTCCGGTATTTGCGCGGCAACGCGTCTTTCCGCCTCATCGCGGGTCAGACCACGTCCACAGGTCAGCCGCTCTATCTGCAGATCCTTGCCGGCTACGAGGCAGATGATCACATCCCATACATCCTGCCACCCGGCCTCGAAAAGCAGCGGTATCACTGCCGCACGCAAAGTTCCCCCTGCCCGCGCAAACCACTTATCGATAATATCCCGCACCAAAGGATGCAGCACTTTATTGACTTTGGCTCGCACAGTGTCATCAGAGAAGACCATTGCGCCCAGAGCCCTGCGGTCAATTCCGCCGTCAACGCCAATGACCTTGGCCCCGAACAGCTCTTTCAGTATCGGCACCGCCTCACCGCCCGGCGCTTCAAGGCGGTGGACAACATCATCAGCATCAATGATCTCCACGCCTAAATCGGCCAGAAAACGTGAAAAAAGACTCTTGCCGCATGCGATGCCGCCGGTTATGGCCACACGATTCATCATTAAATAAACGTAACTGTCCAGGAGGCAGAAATTGGGAATTGGGAATTATGAGTTGGGAATTAGGGATTAGGCGTTGCAGGGGAATTTTTCAACGAATTAAACAAAATGAGCGAATGGGGCGAGAGAGGGAGAGAATAGAGAACAGAGAATAGAGAATAGGGAATAGAGAATAGGGAAGAGGGAAGAGGGAAACGTTAAACCTGAAACCTTGAACCTGAAACCTTGAACCTGAAACCTTGAACCTGAAACGTTAAACCTGAAACCTTGAACCT
>CAZKZI010000020.1:0-11909 GCA_964557205.1 uncultured Lentisphaeraceae bacterium | reverse complement strand
AAACCTTGAACCTGAAACCTTGAACCTGAAACGTTAAACCTGAAACCTTGAACCTAGAACCCGGAACCCAGCCGCTCACCGCCACCATTCCTAATTTCCAACGGGCTTGATAAATCAAGCCCCTTCACTCTTCACTCTTCACTATTACGGCTGCGGCTCCACAACATCCGCTGCGGCTCCGCCGGACATCAACGCCGACTCTCCGCCGCTGGTGCGTATGGCCCGTCCAGCCGGATCCACAAGACGCGCGGTCACGAAGATCAGCAAGTTGCGTTTGTCAGACATCTCGGAACGCGAACGGAATAAACGCCCGATGTAAGGCAAATCGCCCAAGAATGGGATCTTATCCTCCAGGGTCTTGCGTTCTTCAGTGATTAGCCCGCCTAGGACCACGGTGGCGCCATTGTAGATCGATATCTGAGTCTGCACCGAGCGCACACTGAAGAAAGGCTGCTCCATCGGCAGGTCAATGTACTCGGTCTCGGAGACATCATAAAACGCCTGCGCGATCTCGTCCCAGACGTTTTTTCGCACTGTCTTAGGCAGCTTGGTGCCGTAATTTTTCCAGACCGGCTCTGAAACCACCTGCGGGTTGAGCAGCAGGTTGATCATCTGGCCTTCGGCCGAAACCTCGGGAACCACCTGCAGGATCACGCCCACCTCGCGCATCTCGAAGTTTTGCGGCTCGACAATGGCGATCGGATCACCCGAGCCCGAACCCGAGGTAATAGACGAGAATTGACTCTGCTGCGAGATCTGCACCTTGTACTCGGTCGGGTAGATGTACTCCGTGACCACCTTCATGATCGCCTCTTGACCGGACTTGGTGACCACTTTAGGCGCGGAGAGCAGATCCGTGTCTGAGCGCTGGCTCAACATGTGCAGGATCATGGAGACATCCGCGTTGCCCAAGAAAGCGTTCACGCGCATGAACTGGTCGTTGACGCTGTTACCCTCGCCCGCGATCGGATTGCCTGTGGTGCTCAAATAGCGCTGCCCCGTGCTGTAGGTGGTGCCGTCGATGGCATTGACCGTGGTGTTGTACAGGCGGCTCTGCGAGGTGAACAACTGCTGCCCGTCGGAATTGTACATCTCGTTGCCTGATCCGTCCCGCAGGGGTATTTTACCAGTGGTAATTGGATCGGTGTTGCTGGGCTCAGTATGCACCGGCGACATGTCTTTGAGCCCCATCGCCTTGCCGAGCACGCCGCCGATATTGAAGCTGTAGTCGCTGTTGAGCAGCCACTCGAAGCCGAGCGAGTTGAGGTCACGCTGCGAGACCTCCACGAAACGCGCCTCGATCTCGATCATGCGCGGGGTCACGTTCAGATCCTCCAAAACCTGCTCGAAGATCGCCAACTGCTCTCCTGTGTTGGTGACGCGCAGTTTGCCGATGGTGGTCAGATATGATATCGCGGAACCGTCCGGCCACGTAACGCCCAACTGCTGGAAGAAGGCCTTCCAGTCCTGTTTCGTGCTCATGTCGGTGGTCATCATGAAGGTCGAGTCGCCGCCAGCGGCCTGCTGACCACCCATCTCGCTCTGGGCCGCGCTCATGCGCTCGGTCAGCGAGGAGAGCACGTTGTAGGAGCGTGTCATCAGCTCCGCGTCGGGTTCGTTGGCCGGCACGATCATCACGATGTTGCCGCGTATGCGGAACTTCATCCCGGTCACGTCGCAGACCAGCTTTAGCGCGTCATAGAGGTTTATGAAGCGCGCGCTCAGGGCGGAAATCTGCGGCACGCCGCTGCTGGCGGCCGATGCCGGGGCGGCAAACGGGTCGGCGGGATCAACCGCGGGAGCCGCAGAGGCCTCGGACGAGAGCTTCAGCACCAGATTCACTCCCCGCTGCTCCACCGGGATTTCCGGGCTGTCGTAATCGCGGCTGGCCTGCTTGAAAAAGTCCACCGCGTCTATGATCGTGGCAGGCGGGCGGAAAGTCACCTCGGGGATCACGATATTAACCAGCTTCTGCTGCACTACCTGTTCCGCTGTCTTGATATCGGTGATGCCCGCCGTCGGGGTCTTGGCGGTCATGTCGCCGCGTCCCTTGGGCATCTGGGCGCTCTCGATCGCGTAGCGCTCGGGAGTCCATGTTTTGCGCACATCGCGGATCATCAGGCTGCGGGTGGCCTCGAACTCCACGTCCGCGACGGTCTTCATGCGGTTGGCAAGGCGGTCGCGCAAAGACATGGCCTCGGTGTTATCGGGAACTTCTCTGAGAATCAGTTCGCACTCTTCCAGAGCTTTGTCGTACTCGCCGGTGGTGTAATACTGGCGCGAGCGGCGCAGGCGTTTGCGGATCTCGTCGCGTTGCTCTTTATATTCGGGCTCGTTGACACGATGGGTAATACCCGAGGTGTCGGTGGGCTGCCGCTTGGGCTCTGTCTTCAGCGCCTCAATCAGACGATCAGCCTTTGGGTGGTTGAACTCCTTGGCCTGCACGGCCAGCGGCAGGGCCTGTTCAGTGTCTCCCCTTTTCATGGCCTTACGGGACTCAAGATAGAAAGCCTCGGCCATGCCAGCCTTAGCTTCATCGCGGGCGGCGAGCGTAGCCGGGCGGTTGCCGATGAACTCCAGGGCCTGCTTGTACTGCTCGCGGGCCAAAGGATAATCGCCAGCCTTCATGGCCTTGCGGGCTGCCTCTAGAGCGGCATAGCCGTGGTCGTCGAGCGACCGACGGCGTATCATCTCAAGCGTCATCAGCTCGGAAACCAGCACGGAGTTGTCCTCCGTTGTGACAGGCGTGGGGGCTTCGGCTGCAATCGGGGCAGGCTCCGCAGCGGCAGCCGGAGCCGCCGCTTCAACAGCGACGGGTGCAGGTGCCGGGGCAGGCGCAGGCTCGACCGGCACCGGAGCAGGCGCCGGAGCGGGCGCGGGCGGCGCAACCTTGGCGGCAGGCGCTGGCGCTGGCTCTTTAGCTGCCGGCGCTGGCTCGGGCTCGACCGGCGCCGGGGCAGGTGCCGGAGCGGGCGCGGCCGCGGCTTCAGCCGGTTTTTTGGTCTGCGCCCCCAAATCCTTTAACAGCGCTTCGAGATCATCTTGCGCGTAAAGGCAAGTCATTGCGATACTTGCAACAACTGTAACACCCAACAATAACCACCTTGATCTGTGCGTCATCTGGAGAAACTCCTCATTTGTCTGGCAGCTTTTAAACTCCTGAGCAGTAAAAAAGATTGGCCACTATACTTTTTTTCCGAAAACTAATCAAGCTTTGGAATAACTTTTTGTAGTCCGCTCGCTTTGTTTTCGATTGTCACCGACGTTTTTCCGCTGTCAACGGAAACAACCCGGAACGTTTCCTCGCGCACCTTGAATGTGCCACCATCCAACACCGTGTATTCGGCATTGTCCAGAGGCAGCACCAAGACCGCTTCAATGTCCGTGTTCTTTCCACTTTCGCCGATTCTCAACGTCACCGTCTTGTTGTCCGACAGGCGTTTCACTTCTGCAGTGGAAACGTCCACCCTCCGCTTGCCGCCTGGCATTGTCGGGTCATCACGCTCTTCGAATTTGACTTCCACTTTGCCGACGGCAGCCCAACCGCTATCGCCGATCTTGCCACCCTCGCGCACCCAGTGCGTGCGGGCTTGCGGCGCCATCTGGTTGAACACCAACTGGAACTTGCCGCCCGGCATCGTGTTCACTCCGTTGAAGACGAGCGGCATGGGTTTCCCGCGCAACTCTTTTACCCGCAGCAAACTCACCACCGCAGGATGTGATTTAGGGTCTCGCGGATCGGTGCCGGCCAGGTACTCCTCCAGATTGGTGAAGCCGTCGTCGTCAAGATCGCCGGCCGCATCCGAAGCGTCGTTGGAGTTCAAGCCCATCTTATTCTCGTACTTGTCGGGCATGCCGTCGCCGTCGCTGTCCAAACCGGGATCGGATTCGGGTGGTATCGGTTGCTTGCCGCCGCAAAACGGGCAGGTCTCCGCCGCATAAGGTATCGGCTTCTGGCAGTCGGCCACGACACATATGACACGCCGTTCAGGCGTCAGGAAGCCTACCTGCAAAGCGTCCGCGCGATCAAGCTGCACCGGCGAGCGCACCGCTCGCGCGGCGTTCTCGTAGTCGGCCATGCCGATCGCCTGCATGTCGCCTGAAACGGGTCTTAGACGACCCAACTGGTCGATATAGGCCGCCTCGTTCTTTTTGCGCGTTGTGCCGGCACTGGTCAGGTAAAACAGCGAGATCGACAAAAATCCCAGCGCGGCCACCGCAATCAGTTTGTCGTAGTGCCTTATCAAAGGGTTGTTCGGGTTGATTTTCAAAGCCACAGTTTAAACTCCCTCGAAAGAGTAGACGTCAATCTCCAGTTTCACGTTGACCGGCGGCTCGAGTTCAGGATCGGTCACGATTCTCTGGACATGGGTCAACGAAGCCGGATCAACCGCAACTTCACCGCCACCGGCTCGTCCGGTCCGGGAATCCTTGCCTCCGGCAGCCTGTCGCGCCGTCAAGGGGTCGCTGGTCTTTCGCAGTTCCACCTCGGCCACGACCACAAAAAGATCCAGAGCCGACAAGCGGTTCAGAACCTCGATAAAGGCGGCTGGCCGTGTGACAAACTCGAAAGAGAACCGCTGTTTCGAAAAATATTCGTTGGCGGCGGCCAAAGCGGCGCTTTGAGCCGGCTGCGGCGCCGAACCGCCGTCATCACGCCTGCGTCGCCGCCGTACAGTTGTGCCAGAGTCCGCGGCTTTGGCCGCCGAGCCTCCCTCGAAAGCCTCGCGCACCACGGATCTGAGTTCCATTATGTTGGCAGCATAAAGTTCATGGCAGATCTTCTCGATCACCGCCAACTGGAGAGTAAGGCGGTCGACATGTTCCTGATCCGGCAGGCTGTCGGACTGTCCCAGATAACGGTCAAATCCAAAATAGAAGTTCGGACCCACGATCTTACCGTTGACCGCGCCGGGCTGTGATGACAACTCTCGCACCGATTCCTGCAAACCCTGCTTGAACAATGCCGGCGTCTTCCTGTCAAATGCCAGATCGCCTTTGTGCAAGAGGTTAGAGGCCGTGACCAGCCACTGTTCCAGAACCTGCTGATCCTCGCGAACACGGTCAATGTTGGCATCATTCGGGAAGACTTTAGCCTGATAAATATGCTGCAGGTCTTCGTAATTCATGTTGCGCTCTTCGGCCGCCGCGTTTTTCACAGAAAGCGCGCTAAAGAGCAGCCATCCGGCCACAACACACAAAGCGGCTATAAGCCCGCCGCAAACAATCATGACAATTTCGTGACGTTTCATCTCTGACTCGCATCATTCGGGGTTTCGGTCTTCGCCAACTCGGCATCTATTGTGAATTCTATCAAATATGCCCCTATGTCTTTCTGCCCGATTATACGCACGTCTTGAGGCCCGCTGCCAAAAACCGTCTGCACCTTCAACTGGTCGCGCAGCTCTTCGATCGCCGTGGCTGTGCGCCCGGCCGCCCTGGCCTTCTCCTCGATCTGCTTGAGCTTGTCAGACCAGCCCCTTCCCACAATACGCACCCCGGTGACCACACCATCCTTGCTCTTGACCGGCATCATTTCCGTCAGCCACATTCCGTCAAGCAGACTTTTACGGACAGCGTCCACACGTTTCAGCCAGGCGCCACGCTCCATCATCAGCGCGCTGACAACATCAGCCTTACGCTTGATCGTTACCTTGTCTTTTTCCGCCTGCGAAAACTTGGACTGCATAGCCCTGACACCCGAAAGCTTGACAGACACCTGCTCGCTCTGGAACGAGTAGAGCTGGGCCATCTGCTTTTCGTACATGACCCAGATGCCGAGACTCAGCAACACCGCCGCCGCCGCCAGACCGAAAAACGGCACGCGCTTCTTTAGAGACTTGCGCTTGACCAGTTCCGGCGGCATCAGGTTGATCTCGACCGGACACGCCAAGGAGCGCCTTAAGGCCAGCCCTACACTCTCGGCCAGCACAAAAGCGTCTTCACCGACCTTATCGCGGTTGATGCGGTTGCCCAGCCCCACATTCGCGAAGGGGTTGAGGTAAATCACCTCCACCTGCAGCTTCTCCTTAAAGAAAGTGTCGAGATGCGGCAGCACGGCAGAACCGCCGGTGAGGAACATGCGGACCGGAGCGTTTCCGCCCTGCTGGCTGCGGTAGAAGTTTACCGACCGGCTGATTTCCGCATGCAGTCGGGTAACGACGTTGCGCACGATCTTGGAGATGCGCTCGGCCGTCTCGTCCTCGGCCGCGTAAACCCCGCCCAAAGCCACAAAGGCTCGTTCGCATTTCAGCGCTTCGGCCTCCGCGAACGGTATCTGGAAGCTTTTGGCCAATTCCTGCGTGATCGCGTTGCCCGCCACCGGGATGCAACGGTTGTAGATCTTCTCGTCCTCAAGAAAAATCATGTTGGTGGAACGCGCGCCGATATCCAGCACCACGGTGCAGCCGTCAAGATCCGCATAGTTGTAACGCAAGCAGTTATAGAGCGCCATTGGCGCCACATCCACGACTTCCGGCTCCAGTCCCGCCTCAACCACACGGTCAGTGATGGCGCGCACATTATCGATCTTCGCGGCCACGATCATCGCGCACTGCTCGCCAGTGGAGTCATCGCCTATAAACTGATGGTTCCAGACGATCTCGTCCATCGGGAACGGCACGTTCTGCTCGACCTCGTACCGCACCATCTGCAACAGCTTGTCCGCACCGACCGCAGGCAGACGCACAAAACGCGGGAACACCATCTGTCCGGAAAGCGAAAGCATGACCGGCGCCGACCTTATGCCGTGCGCCTTCATGATTTCCCTAATCGAGGCCGCAAGCTGCTCTTCAACCCCTGTGTCGCCCTCGGGATCTACCACGAGAGCCGACATCCCGTAATTAATCAACTCCGGCGGCCGCCCGCTGCGGACTGTAAATTCAGCTAAAATAATCTTGCTCGCGCCCACATTGAGCGCGAGTATCCGGTCAGTGGAGAACACTATTGCACCACCTCGTAATCGTCCGCGTTGATCAGCGCGAACGGCGTCTTCGAACGGTCGATCAGCCCGCTGCGGCGGGTGACGTTCGGATTATCCAGAACATTGGTGTCTTTCCACCACTCCTTGGAAGGAAAGGGTATCGTGGACTCGGACTTGCTGTCCAAAACCTTGCCGTCCTTGCCGACGATCTCCAGGGCTACGGCCACGGGCTCTCCATAGCGCTCCACCAGACTAGGCGGCAGCGCCACGCAACTCATGTGGTCGCCTTTCGGAATATTGACATAACGGAGCGTAGCGTTATAGAAACTGAAAGCATCCTTCCCCTCGTCGCTTTTGCCCTTTGTCATCACAAAATAGTTGAAGGCCATCTCGTCCGTCCACTTGGTTCCAGTGCTGTATCTTATCTCAAACAGTGCCCACTCGCGAGGCCGCCGCGTCACACGGGAGACCGTTGGCTGAACGTTATTGTTAAACTCGGGCGTACGTACCATGGCAGTCTTGTTAGGCTGCGGCATACGCACAATCTTGGCGGTGTCTTCCTCGTCCGCACGCGCGGATTTCGTCGCTTGCCGCTGACCAAACCTGCCGCCGATCTGCGCCCGCAGGCTTCCCGCGCCAGCCAACACTAAAGATGCCGCGACAACACCAGCGGAAACCCGCCACACACTGGATATACTTTTCATTAGTCAGCCTCCGTGTCTTGAAATCGATAAACTTGACACCCTATCGCCATTTAGCACATACAATTTAATCGCGTATGAAGCAGAATGCAATACTGAAACCGTATAAAAGAAAAAAAGTTCGTAGTCTTTACTCCTGGATGCTGGATGCCCTGAACCCCGAACCCTGGCCCCTAAATCGCACACGATTCATTCAAGCGCTTGAAAAGGAACACCAAATCGATGTATGATTCTAGCGGTAGGCATACAGAAACCATCAACCAGTATCCAGCATCGCTAGGGATTTATTTGCTATGACTGCTGATTTCAACCCGGCTATTCTCTTCTCTACCCCTTGGTTCTGGTCCTCTTTTGTCGGATGGACCCTAGCCCAGACCATCAAAATGACCAACGGTTTTCTCAAAACCGGCAAGATAGATTTCCGTTACCTGCTCAGCACCGGCGGCATGCCCAGCGCCCACTCCGCCATGGTCTGCGGACTCTGCACCTCGATCGGGATGACCGAGGGCTTCTCCTCTCCGGTCGCCATGCTGGCCGCCGGTTTCGCCGCCGTCACAATGTTCGACGCCGCCGTCGTGCGCCGAGCGGCCGGTTACCAGGCAAAAATCATGAACCAGATGATTGACGAGCTTTTCCGTCAACACAAGCTAAACCACACAAGGCTCAAGGAACTGCTGGGCCATACCCGCAAAGAGGTCTTCGCAGGCATGGCAGTGGGCATCGCGGTGGCAGCTTTAATGGTTAGCCTCTGGCCGGAAACCTGACTCCCGACTCCTCGCCGTGTTGCTCATACAGCTTGTACTCGATGCTGTCCAGCAGCGCCTGCCACGAAGCCTCTATGATGTTCTCGGAGACCCCCACCGTGCCCCACTGCCGCTTGCCGTCACCCGACTCGATCAATACCCGCGTCATGGCTCGTGTCGCAGCCTCCGGATCCAAGATTCTCACGCGGTAGTCGATCAGAGCGATGTCGCCGATCTCAGGATAGAAACGCGTCAGCGCCTCGCGCAGGGCGCCGTTTAGCGCGTCGACCGGACCGTAACCCTCGCCCGCCGTCAACTCGGTAACCCCGTTGACCTTGACTTTGACCGTAGCCTCCGAGATGCACGGCGCCTCGCTGCCGCGCTTCTCCACGATCACACGGAAACCTTCCAGTTCGAAAAACGGCCGATGCCGGTTCAGCACCTTCTGCAGCAGGATCTTGAAAGAGCCGTCTGCCGACTCATACGAATAGCCACTGTCCTCACGCCGCTTGACCTCGTCCAGAATGGCCCGCGCCTGCCGCTTGTCGAGACGCTCCACATCAGTTCCAAGCTCAGCGGCCTTCATCATCACGTTCGACGCGCCTGAAAGCTCCGATATCAGCACATGTCGCTGGTTGCCGACTTCTTCGGGGCTGATGTGCTCGAAGGTCCTGGTGTTCTTCTGCACCGCGTTGACGTGCGCCCCGGCCTTGTGGCTGAAAGCCGTCCTGCCGACATAGGGCTGCCGCGGATCAGGACGCTGGTTGGCCAGATCGTCGGTCACAACCGAAACCTCGCGCAGTTTCTTCAGCCGCTCCAACCCCACGCACTCAAACCCCATCTTAAGTTCCAAGGCCGGTATCACGCAGACCAGATTGGTGTTGCCCGCCCTTTCGCCATAACCGTTCATACATCCCTGCACCTGACGCGCGCCAGCCCGCACACCTTCCAGCGCGGTCGCCACCCCCAACCCGCTGTCGTTGTGCGTGTGGATGCCGACCTGCGCCGCCGGGAAAGACGCGCAAACGGCCCGGGTGATCTCGAAAACCTCGTGCGGCAAAGAACCGCCGTTGGTGTCGCAAAGCGCCACACCCTCGGCACCTTCGCGCAAAGCCGCCTCCAGCGCCCGAAGGGCGTACGCCGCATCATCCTTGTAACCGTCAAAAAAATGCTCGGCATCGAAAAACACCCGCTTCCCCGCCGCGCGCAAGAATCCCACCGTGTCGGCAATCATCTGGATGTTGTTGTCGCCGGTCGTGCGCAAGACGTCACGCACATGCAACATCCACGACTTGCCGTAGATCGTCACAAACTCGGTGCCGGCAGCCCGCACCCCCTCCAGTTGAGGATCGTCCTTCGCGTCACAATCCTTGCGCCGCGTGCTGCCGAAAGCCGCGACGCACGCATGATACAGCCGTTCTTTGTTTATGTCTTCAAAAAAACGCCGATCACGCGGATTCGATCCGGCGAACCCGCCCTCGATAAAATCGACCCCGAAATCGTCCAGCAGGTGCGCGAAGCGGACCTTGGCCGTGTCGGAGAACGAGATGCCCTCGCCCTGCGCCCCGTCCCTGAGTGTAGCGTCATAGATAAAAACTTTGTCCTTTGCGCTCATCTCCACTCCTTTTCCTGCCAACAACCGTCTAAAAAAACGCCTTGTAAAGCGCTTGCACCGCCTTGGCCCGATACTCGGCCTTAACCCCGAACATCATGCTTATTTCGGACGACCCTTGATTCATCATCTCGATGTTCACGCCTGCGCCAGACAAAGCTTGCGTGGTTTTGGCCGCCATGCCCACAGTGTAATAAAGACCCTCGCCGACCACCATGATCAAAGCGTAACCGCGCTCGACCATCACCGCGTCAGGATTCAGGTCGCGCTTGATGCGATCAATCACCCTCCGCTCACATTCATGAGAGAAATCGCGCTCGCGTATCACAACCGAGACATTGTCGATGCCGGAAGGCATGTGCTCGTAAGAAACACCCTCCCATTCGAGAATCTGCAACAGGCGGCGGCCGAACCCGATCTCGCGGTTCATCATATACTTATCCACGAATATGTTGCAGAACCCCTCGTCGCTGGCGATGCCTACCACGCTGCCGGACAATACACGCCGCGACTGCACAATCATGGTCCCGGGCTCTTGCGGCCGGTTGGTGTTGCGCACATTGATGGGTATGCCGGCCTTGACCGCCGGGATGATCGCCTCGTCGTGGAACACGCCGAATCCGGCGTATGAAAGCTCGCGCATCTCACGGTAGGTCATGGCCACAATGCCATCTTTGACCTCCGGCACCAGCCGAGGGTCCACCGGATACACCGAATCCACATCCGTAAAGTTCTCGTACACGTCGGCCTTGACAGCCGCCGCCAAGATCGATCCCGTTATGTCCGAACCGCCGCGCGAGAAAGTCACCACCCGGCCGTCTTTGGTATAACCGAAAAAGCCCGGGAAGACCACTATCCCCTCACTTTTTCGCAAAGCTTCGGCCAAATTGCGGTATGACTCGTCGAGCAACTGGGCATTGCCGAAATCGTCTGTCAAAAACATGCCGGCTTCATGCGGGTTAAGGTACACGGCCTTTGTGCCGCAAGCTTGAAACGCCTGTGCCACGATCTTGGCGCTGTTGTCCTCGCCGGCCGCCTTCATGTTGTCAATAAAACCGCCGCGGTGCGATTTGTCGCCGGCCAGACGGAAACGCAGATCTTTTTTTATCTCATCCATGATGCCGGCCGGCAGCTTTAACTCACGCTGGATCTCGGCATAACGCTCGACAATGTCCGCCAGTAATCGCTCACACTCCTGCCCGGCCAATGCAGCCTCGGCACAGGCGATCAGCATGTCTGTCACTCTCACGTCAGTTTTGTCGCGCTTGCCCGGCGCCGAAACCACCACCACCCGCCGGTCTGGATCAGCCGTGACTATTTCCACGATCTTTGACACCTGTTCCGCGTTCGCCACAGACGAACCACCGAATTTACATACTTTCATCGTTCTTTCCAGCAACCCCTTCTTAACGCATCCCTAGATCATCCTCAACTTAACCGGCACCTCGTTTAAAACATTCGCCGCCTTTATTTCCCGCAGGGCCGCCTCGATGGCCGCGCCTTTGGCCGGATGCGTCAATATCACCACCGGTACAAAGCCCGCGTCATCCGGCAGGTCCGTCGTCTCCTGCTGCGTCGCCGCCAGGATACTGACGCCGTGCCGTCCGAGAATCGCGGTCATCACTCCCAACGACCCTGCCTTGTCCAGCACCATCAGCCGCAGATAGTAGCGGCTGGCCACCTCCTCGGCAGGACGTATGGCTAGCTTGCCCTCGTTCGCCACGCAAACGCCACGCCGGTAGCGCGAACGTCCGGCCATCAGGTTACGCGCGATGTCACCGATGTCGCCGATCACAGTGCTGGCCGTGGGCTCGCGCCCCGCGCCGCGCCCGTAGTAGAGCGTGTCGCCGCTCAGGTCGCCGTTGACCATCGCGGCATTGAACACATGGCTCACCGAGGCCAGCATGTGGCCGTGCGACACAAGTGTCGGA
>CAZKZI010000019.1:0-32288 GCA_964557205.1 uncultured Lentisphaeraceae bacterium | reverse complement strand
ATAATTTGGCATTGGTCATTCGGGTGTTGGCTTCGCGCCTTGCGATGTGGTATTTTAATTTATTCGTTTTTTGTGGCGCTGCCGCCTGTTTTTTTATAAATCTGTAATTCATGAAAATAATTGATGCTGATAATTATGCGTCTGTGCTGAAAACGAGTCGCAATCCTTGGCACGACAAATATTACGCTTTTTATTCTAGTATACTTGGAGGCGTCACGCTTGATCCTGTTTTAATGCAGGTGCCGATTGACGACCACCTGGTGCATCGGGGTGACGGAGTTTTCGACACTTTCAAATGTGTCGGCAGGGCTGCCTATAATCTAGACGCGCATCTGCATCGTCTGATGCGCTCGGCGGAGGCGATCGGCCTGGATTGGCCGGAAGGGCTTGACGACATAAGGCGTTTGACACTGGGGACGCTGGCGAATGCCGGCAAAGATTTCTGCACAGGGCGTGTGATGGTGGCTCGAGGCCCAGGCAGTTTTGGCGTGAGCCCTTACGAGTCGCCGCGGCCGGCCTTGTACATTGTGGTGTACGCGGCGAAAGCGCCTTTTATGGAGGCGCATCCCAATGGCGCAAGCGTGCGGCGCAGCAGGATACCTGCCAAACCGGCGCGTTTTGCAACGGTCAAGAATTGCAACTATCTGCCGAATGTGATGATGAAGCGCGAGTCCGTGGATTGGGGCGTTGATTTTGTGGTGGGTTTCGACGAAAATGGTTTGATGACCGAGGGTGCCACCGAAAATTTCGGTTTAGTTACCAGCAACCGTGAACTGCTGTTCCCTCGCATGGATACGGTGCTTGAGGGCACGACGATGATGCGGGTCGTGCATTTGGCGAGGCGTCTGGTGGAAAGCGGTGACTTGGCGGCGATCGATTTTCGCGACATCACGGAGAACGATGTGCGCGCGGCTAACGAGATGCTGGTGGTCGGCACGACCATAAACGTCGCGTCGGCCTTTGAGTTCGAAGGGCAACCTGTCGGTAACGGAAAGCCGGGCAAAGTCGGTAAAACTCTGGACGGCCTGTTAAAGTCAGATATTGTTTCCAACCAGGAGTTGCGCACGCCTTATTGACGGTGGTGATGGTATGCCGGTATTTGACGAGGTCGTTTTTAAAAGTCTGGTGCGGTTGGGTTTGACAGATCCCGACGGCGAACAGGTGATCAAGAAATTGATCGAAGAAGCTGTCGGCGAAGGGCTACTGCCCGAACAGCACAAGGATGATGCGGTGCAGGCTGTGCTGAACAGGGAAAATAGTGCCTCGACGGCGTTGCCTGACGGTATTGCATTGCCGCATGGACGCACGGAGTGCGTTAAAGACATCGTCTGCATGATCGGCGTCCATCCGCAAGGTGTCTCATTCGGCGCGCCCGACGGCCTGCCCACACGCATATTCGTGTTGCTGCTGGTGCCGGCCAAGATCGGTTGTCGTCACATACATTTTCTCGCGAACCTGAGTCGTCGTCTCATGGAGCGGACGGTGTGTGATAAAATACTGGCGGCAACAACACGTGACGCGATACTGACGGCTATATTGTCGTGTCCTTTAGATGGAGTGTGTGGATGAGCTTGTTGATTTTACAGGGCTCCGAGGCTTTTTCCGGTTTCCGGTTAGCTGCTCTGAAGGAACGGATCAGCCCGTTGTTGCAAGGGGCTCGGAATGTCGCGGCCGAAGCGCTGCACGTCTATTTTTTGGATTTGAGTTGTGAGCCGGACGGAAGTGCCATCGAGAAATTTTGCACACTGTTGGGGGCCGACGGACACGCCAGGCCGCAAGGCGGTTTCTTCGTGACGCCACGCAAAGGCACGATCTCGCCTTGGTCTTCCAAAGCCACGGACATATTCCATAACTGCGGGCTGGAGGATGTAATACGTGTCGAGCGCGGCATCCATGTGCGTATTTTTTCCGATGGGACTGAGCTTGGCTTGGATGATTTGCGTCCGGTGTTGGGGCTTATACACGACAGAATGACTGAGGGCGTGTATCTTGGGGTAGGTGATATTTTCGCGCATCAACCGCCAGCGCCCGGACGTGTTTTTGATCTGCTGGGTAAAGGGCGTGACGCGCTGGATGAGGCAAATCGTCTGATGGGCTTGGCGCTCAGTAATGAAGAGATCAATTACCTCTACGAAAACTACGTTAAAGACGGTCGTAATCCGACTGACACAGAACTGGTGATGTTCGGCCAAGTGAACTCCGAGCATTGCCGTCACAAGATATTTAACGCTGATTGGGTGATTGACGGTGAGCGTAAAGAGCGTTCGCTCTTCCAGATGATCAAGAACACGCATGCTCTCAACCCGCATGGGACGCTGGTGGCCTACAAGGACAACTCTGGCGTGATGGAGGGGTTTCGCGCCAAGATGTTCGCGGTTGACCGGCAGACGCGGCTTTACGCGTTTGAAGAGGATCAGATCGATATGCTGATGAAGGTGGAGACCCACAACCACCCGACAGCCATATCGCCGTTTCCGGGCGCGGCCACGGGTGTGGGCGGCGAGATACGTGACGAGTCAGCTACGGGCACAGGCTCCAAAAGCAAGGCCGGTCTGGCGGGGTTCATGGTGTCCAACCTGCATGTGCCGGATTTTGCGATGGAGTGGGAGAGTCGTCTGGCCGGGTTTTCTTCTCGTCTGGCGACGCCGCTGGCGATCATGCTGGAGGGTCCTATAGGCGGCGCGGCTTTCGGCAACGAATTCGGCCGTCCTCAGATTTGCGGCTTTTTCCGGACTTACGAGGATGAGGTGGCAGGGCGGCACCGCGGTTATCATAAGCCTATCATGCTGGCTGGCGGCATGGGCAATATCCGGCGTGGCCACGTCTATAAGAAAGAGGTTCCGTCAGGCGCGCTTATAGTGCAGATCGGCGGCCCCGCGATGCGTATCGGTCTTGGCGGCGGAGCGGCTTCCTCGATGGCGACAGGCAGCAATGACGAGGCGTTGGATTTTGATTCGGTACAGCGCGGCAATGCCGAGATGGAGCGTCGCTGCCAGGAGGTGATCGACGCCTGTGTGGCGATGGGTGAGGCGAATCCGATTCAGAGTATACACGATATCGGTGCGGGCGGGCTCTCCAACGGTTGCCCGGAGCTGGTGGAAAAGACCGGCGCCACTTTTGAACTGCGTGCGGTGCATAACGAGGAACGCTCCATGAGCCCGATGGAGATATGGTGCTGCGAGGCTCAGGAGCGATACGTGCTGGCGCTCAAGCCGGAAAACCGCGCCCTATTTGAGGAGATGTGCGTGCGCGAGCGCTGCCCGGTGGCTTTCATAGGCGTGGCGCGTGATGACCGGCGTCTGGTTCTGAGCGACCGTCATTTTCAGAACCGGCCGATCGACATGGACATCAACGTTCTGCTGGGCAATCCGCCGCGCATGGTGCGCGACGTCAAGTGCGTCTCCGCGTGTCCGCCGCCGTTGGAGCTGGCGGGAATTGACCCTGCCGAAGCGTTGGATCGTGTGTTGCGTCTGCCTGCTGTGGCTGACAAGACTTTTTTGGTGGCCATCGCCGACCGGACGGTAACGGGCATGGTGCATCGCGACCAGATGGTCGGCAGGTATCAGTTGCCGGTGGCGGACAACGCGGTCACGGTCACCGGATATATGGCTTACAGCGGAGAGGCCATGTCCGTGGGTGAGCGCACGCCAATTGCCCTGATTGACGCGCCCGCCGCCGGACGTATGGCCGTGGCAGAGGCTATCACAAATATCGCAGGCGTTAACATCGGTGACATCGGCAACGTCAAGCTCTCGGCGAACTGGATGTGTGCGTGCGGTGAAGAGGGCGAGGACGCGGCACTTTTCGACACGGTTCATTCCGTCGGTATGGATTTTTGTCCCAGACTCGGGGTGTCGATACCGGTCGGCAAGGATTCGCTCTCGATGCGGACGGTGTGGCAGGATGTGGACGGTAGTCCGCGCCGGCAGGTCGCTCCTTTGAGCTTGATCGTCAGTGCCTTCGCGCCGGTGCGCGAGGTGCGTGACAGTGTCACGCCCGATCTGAAACCGGGAGCCAGTTTGTTGCTGATGGTCGACTTGGGCAAAGGCCGCAACCGTCTCGGGGCCAGCGCATTGGCGCAGGTCTACAATCAGGTCGGCGATACGCCGCCGGACGCGGGCGAGCCGGAGCTTCTGCGCGCGTTTTTCGATGCAATGCAAGAGCTGTTGGCTTCCGGGCTGTTGCTGTCTTATCACGACCGTTCCGATGGCGGTGCGGTGGTGACGCTGGCGGAGATGGCCATTTCCGGAGGGCGCGGCATGACGGTTGAACTGCCCGGCTGCGATGCGCTGGCCGCCTTGTTCAGCGAAGAAGCCGGGGCTGTCATGCAGGTCGCGGAGGATAAGTTACAAGCAGTGATGGATGTTTTGAGTCGTCACGGTTTGGGCGGGTCGGAGTTATGCAGCTTGATCGGAAGACCTTCGGACGGCCAGGATTTTGTGGTTTCCGTGTGCGGACGGACGGTGATTGGCACCACGCGGACAAAACTGCGGCGGGCGTGGTCGGCCTTGACCTGTCGCATGCAGGCGTTGCGCGATAATCCGGTCTGCGCGTGGCAGGAGTACGACAACGCGCTGGACGAAGATGATCCTGGCATGTCTTTCAAGGTCAACTACGATCCGGACGCCGCAACAGTCCAGGATTTGCGGCAAAGACCGCGAGTGGCGGTTTTGCGCGAGCAGGGGGTCAACGGGCATGTGGAGATGGCAGCCGCGTTCACTCTGGCGGGATTTGATGCCGCAGATGTGCACATGACCGATCTTTTGGGGGGGCGTGTGGTGCTGGACGCAGGTTTCGACGGCATGGTCGCTTGCGGCGGTTTCTCTTATGGAGATGTATTGGGCGCCGGATCAGGTTGGGCCCGCAGCATTCTTTACAACGCGCGTATGGCAGAGATGTTCAGGCGTTTCTTTGAACGTCCGGAGACCTTCACGTTGGGAGTGTGCAACGGGTGTCAAATGATTTCGCAGTTGAAGGGCATAATTCCCGGAGCGGAACACTGGCCGGCTTTCCGGCGTAACCTCTCGGAGCAGTTCGAGGCGCGTTATGCCACGCTGGAAGTTATGGAGTCTCCGTCGATTCTGCTGCGAGGCATGTACGGATCGCGCATACCCGTGGCGGTGGCGCACGGCGAGGGGTTGGCGGTTTTCGACAAAACCGGCGATGCGGGGAAGGTGTGCGCGGCGTTGCGGTTTGTTGACGGTCGCGGCGCGGCCACGGAGCGTTACCCGTGGAACCCCAACGGTTCGGCGGGCGGCTTGACCGGCTTCACTTCGCGGGATGGTAGGGCTACCATCATGATGCCGCATCCGGAGCGCGGTTTCCGCGCTGTGCAGCTTTCCTACCGGCCGGAAGGGCTCTTCGCGGGCGAGGCCGGGCCCTGGATGCGGTTTTTCAGGAACGCGCATGAGTTTGCCGTGAAACAACGACGGGGATAGAAAGATGGCTGGAAATATTGTCGAGAAGATTTTAGAGTCGCATTTGGTTGAGGGAGAACTGAAACCCGGTGGCGATATTGCTATACGCGTTGACCAGACGTTGACGCAGGATGCCACGGGCACCATGGCCTACTTGCAGTTTGAAAGCATGGGGCTTGAGCGGGTCAAGGCGGATCTGGCGGTGAGCTATGTCGACCACAACACCATACAGGTTGGATTTGAGAATGCCGACGATCATGCTTACTTGAGGAGTGTGGCGAAACGGTACGGCATAATCTACTCACGTCCTGGAAACGGTATCTGCCACCAGTTGCATCTGGAGCGTTTCGGCAAGCCCGGCGCAACTTTGCTGGGCAGCGACTCACACACGCCTACGGGGGGCGGCATCGGCATGGTGGCTATCGGCGCGGGCGGGATAGACGTGGCGGTGGCTATGGGCGGCGGGGCTTTCCATCTGGTTTGTCCCAGAGTCACGCTGGTGCGTTTGAGCGGCAGGCTGCCGCCCGGAGTTTCGGCCAAAGACGTAATACTGAAAGTGCTTTCGATATACGGTACCAAGGGCAATGTGGGACGTGTTCTGGAATATGGCGGTCCCGGTCTGGCCGGGTTGGGGGTGCCTGCGCGGGCTACGATAACTAACATGGGGGCGGAGCTGGGAGTGACGACATCGGTTTTTCCGAGCGATGAGATCACCCGCGCTTTTCTGCATGCGCAAGGACGCGAGGGGGATTGGCGCGAGCTTTCTGCCGATGTCGGCGCCGAGTATGAGGATGTGCTCGACATAGACCTGGGAGCGCTGGAGCCGATGGCCGCCTGTCCACATTCCCCTGGTAACATCAAGGCTGTGGCTGAACTGGCGGGTGCCAAAGTCCATCAGGTGCTGATAGGGTCTTGCACCAACTCGTCTTACCGTGACCTCAAAACCGTGGCGCTGATGTTGCGCGGCAAAAAGATACACGCCGATGTCGAGGTGGGGGTGGCGCCGGGTTCGCGTCAGGTGGTTAACATGCTGGCGCAGGAGGGGCTGCTGACCGATCTGGTCGCGGCGGGTGTGCGGATTTTGGAGAACGCCTGCGGTTTCTGCATCGGCAATCACATGTCGCCGGGCACAAACGCGGTGAGCCTGCGCACCAGCAACCGTAATTTCGAAGGGCGCTCCGGCACGTTGTCGGCGGGTATTTATCTGGTTAGTCCCGAAACTGCCGCTGCCGCAGCCTTGACCGGAGAATTCACGGATCCGCGCAGATACGCTTTGGCGGAAGATGTTGCCGAACCGGCACGCTTTGATGTCGATGACAGCATGTTTCTTTTTTCGGAGAGTGCAGGCAAGGGAGTGCCGGGCACGGAGGTTGTGCGCGGACCCAACATTGGGGAGGCGCCTGCCGGCAAGCCATTGCCGCATGATCTTGACGGCGTGGCCGTGATCAAGGTTGGTGACAAGATCACGACCGACCACATCATGCCGGCCGGTGCCCGGCTGAAATATCGTTCGAATGTGCCGCAGTACGCGAAGTATGTTTTTGAAAACGTGGACTCCGGTTTTTACGCGAACGCTTCCGGCAACCGTGACGCTGGGTTGCACAACGTGATTGTGGCCGGCGAGAGTTACGGGCAGGGGTCGAGCCGGGAGCATGCTGCGATGTGCCCGATGTATCTCGGTGTGAAAGTCTTGATAGCCAAAAGCATTGAACGCATACACTTGGCGAATCTGATCAATTTCGGCATTGTGCCCTTTATATTCGACGACCCGGCCGATTACGACAGAGTCGCCAAAGGTGACCGTTTGTTGATTAGGGATTTACGCGGTGCCTTGGGCCGGGAAGGACAAGCCACCGTGGAGAATGAGACACAAGGAAATTCCTTCAGGGTTACAGCGTGTCTGACACCGCGCCAAAAGGCGCTTGTTTTGAACGGCGGCCTTTTGTCTGCCGTGGCGGCCGGACAAGCATGAGGAGCGGATAAATCAATTGACCTTGGGGACAAGCAAAAGGTAACATGATCAAACCATGAGCGATAACGAAGAGGCTAAACCTGCGGAGCAGGACAACGGCGGGATTGTGCTTGATCTGGATTTTGCCCCCAGTTGGGCGCGGAATTCACCGGAAGCGCATATCAAACGGTACCAGAACGAACGGTTTGAAAATGAATCTGCGGATAACCGGTCGCATAGACGAGGGCATGGCGACAGCCACGAGCGCCGTACGAAAAGGCGTGACTTTGATGACTCGCCACGTCGCCCGTTTGAACGCAAACCTCGTCGAGACAATGAGCGCGACAAAAACAGTGAAATGCGGCAACCTGATTCACGCGCCGCGTTTGCCGATCTGAAAGTTGAACCTTCGTCTCAAGCTAATCAAAGCCACCGGCGGGGTGATTCCCGTAATTTCCGGCAAGAGGCGCCGCAATTACCGCTTGAAATCCGTGTGTTGCCTGAGCAGAAAGCTCTGGGGGCGGTGATACGCCGCATCCAGACCTCGCACAGAGCGTTCCCGTTGCGTGACATCGCCTGGCTTTTTCTAGACAATCCCGCGTCGTGCCTGATACGCATTGAGCCGATAAAGGATCAGCAGTTGGCACTGTTCCAGTGCAAGGTGTGCGGATTGCCGGGGTTGTCGGAGGATGAGATCAAGGCGCACCTTCTGAGTCGGCACATGGAAGATTATTTCGATTGTGAAGAGGTGGATTGCGAGCCTCCCACCGGATCTTTTGTGTGTGTGGCCAGATGTGGTTTGAGCGGAACGTTGCTAGGACCACCTAATCACCACGGGTTTAACGCTAAGGTCAACGAGATGTTGCGGACGCGCTATGCGAACATGAGCGAGGAAAATTACCGGTCGCGCATTGAGACCGTGCGTGATCCCGAAGTGATCGAGCAGTGGCGTCAGCAGTGCACCAAGAAGCTGGTCTACCGCCGAAAAGGCGCGTCAGTTACAGCCATCGAGCCGGTTGTACAGCCGGATGCAGAGCCGGAAGGCGGAGAGTGTCAGGACGGGCCCGAGGATGCGCCGAGGCCGCCGCCGATGGAACGCGAAATTGCCGAGATGGTTTTCATGCGGGAGATTGTGCCGTCTCAGATCGCAAGTGTACGTCATATGGTCTGCACTGCGGCGGTGGCCATGCAGACTACGAGTCGTCCGTTATATTTTGCTTTGAAGGATGTTTTGAACCGTGAGCGGCGCTTCCCAGCATCGCTCTTTTTTGCCTTACGCGGGGCTTTCCGGCATCGAAAGCTCCACCTTTTCCGTATCCATGACGCGCGCGGGCCTGATTTTGTGATGCTCAAGCCGGCGGTGGCTCTGGATCCGGCGCATACGGTTCAGACCTTGAGCGAAGTTTTGACTTATGTGAACGAGCATCCCGCATGCACCAAGGCTGAGATGGTTATGACGCTGGCAGGAGGAGACGAGGAAAAGATCAAAGAGACGCTGGTGCAGTTGGCGTGGCTGGTCGAAAAGGGGCATGTGATAGAGTATTACAATGAAGTTTTGAGCGCACCTTTAGAATATCCGGTCTTTCGTATTTTGCCCGGAGAGAAGCAGACGGGCGGCAGAAAAGATGAGGCTCCCGCGCATCGGAGAACGTCTCCAAGAAATTCTGCGAGTGATGGCCAGGGGCGTCCTGCATCGGTGTCCGCTGAAGTCCAGACAGAGCAGGCGCAAGAAGCCCAATCTGGACAGTCCCAAGCCGAGTTGCCTGAACAGGCTCAAGAGACCCAACCTAAAAAGGCTCAAGAAGCGCAGCCAGTTGCTGATCAGCAGGATGTGGCGATCGCGTCTGATAAAGAGGACGTGTCAGCGGCCGCTGAAGAACAACCGGCCAAGGTTACGGCTGCCGCCACTGAAGAAAGGGAAGCTTCAATCTCGTCTGATCCTAACCCGGCGCCCGTCAACTGACAGGCGTCCTTCGGAAAGCAGGCGTAGGGCCTCGGGGTAAGCCTCGTGTTCTTGTGTCTGTATTCGGTTGTGCAACGTCTCCGGAGTGTCGTCCTCAAGCACAGGGACACTCCGTTGCGCGATGATCGGCCCCGTGTCGGTTCCGACATCGACGAAATGTACGGTACAGCCCGCCACCTTAGCTCCGTATTCCAAGGTCTGCCGCCAGGCCGCCAGGCCGGGGAAGGCCGGCAGCAGCGCGGGGTGGATATTCAAGACCCGCATCGGGAAGGCGTTCAGCAGGCCGGGTTTGACAATGCGCATGAAGCCGGCCAAAATGACGGTGTCGATGTCGAGTTCGCGCATTATATTGATGCAGTGTTGCTCGGCGGCGCCGTCCAGTTTGGTCTTGAATGGCGAGCAATCCAGCCACTCGTGGCGTATATTGTTTTGCCGTGCGCGATCGAGTATGCCCGCGTCAGCAACGTCGGACAGCACGATCCTAATCTCGGCGTTCAAGAGTCCCGCGTTGATCGCGTTCAGCACCGACTGCATGTTAGAGCCTGATCCCGAACCGAGCGCGGCTATTTTAAGTTTTGTAGAAGATGTGTTCATGCCAACAAGATTAGTAAAGCACGGCATGGCGGACAAACAAAAAAAGCCGGCGGGCTATTAAACCCTGCCGGCTGTCAATTGTCCCGAAGAGCTTATTTCTTGAGAGCGCCGTCCAGTTTCTTCTGCAGGTCGCCCGCAGCCTTGTCGGTGTCTTTGGCGGCTGAATCAGCCTGCTTCTGTCCGGATTTGATCAAAGAGTCCAGCTTGTTGCCGGGGGTCTCTTCTTTTTTGCATCCGCTAACCGCGAAGGTTGTCGCTGCCAAGGCCAGAACCATAAGAATGGATTTCATGAGAAATTCCCTTTATAAGAGCTTTGAATAACGCTAAAAGCACATCTGAATAGATATGCAACTATAAAATTGTAACAAAAGTGTATAGACAAGGGCAACTAGCGTAGGATTACAATTGCGTCATGATCGCGGTTTAATGGCGGAAGAAGATTCATGCCCTGGTCGCCGGTGCGTTGCAGGTTCTGGTGCGACGCGCTGAACAGGTTTACAGCTAAATCAGCAACTGCACGGGAGTGCGAAAAAATGTGGTTGCTGTGCCGGAGTTGTTTGGTATTCTTGAGGCATGAGGAAGGGGCTTAAAGAGGCGGTTTTTTGCGGAGTTTTGCTGATGTCTGCACTCCGGGTGTGTGCTTGCGATGTACCGGTTTTCAAGTATGCGTTGAATACGTGGCCGCCGGACGCATACGAGCTTGTGGTGGTGCATCGCGGTGGAGAAGATGCCTCTCGTTTGCTTGAACAATTACGCCAGGCAGCCGGAGGCTTTGTTAATATGGCGGTTCGTGAAGCCGCACCTGAGGTGGTTCAGAAAAAATATGGGGTATTGCTTGATGAGGGGCAGTCAGGCGCTTTGCCGTGGCTGATCGTGCGTTATCCGGTGCGTATGGATACACGCGGGCTGGTCTGGGCCGGGTCTGCTTCGGTCGATGAAGTCGGCGTCTGGACGGATTCCCCGATACGCCGGAAGATTACGCGTATGCTGCTCGACGGGAGTGTGGGGGTCTGGGTTTTTCTGGAGAGCGGTGATAAGACCAAGGATGAGGCTGCCTATGAGTGCTTGGAAAGGGAACTGTCGCGCTTTGAACGCGTCATGCGCCTGCAAGATGAGCTTGGTGTGGAAAGCGGTGTGACGTCCAAGGTACTGAGGCTTTCGCGGCATGATCCGGCGGAAAAAGCCCTATTGTTGATGTTGACCCAAAGTGAGCCCGATCTGGAAAGGCTGTTCGCAGAGCCGATGGTTTTTCCTGTGTACGGACGAGGGCTGGTGCTGTATGCCCTGGTAGGGGCCGGCATCAACGCTGTCACAATTACGGAAACGGCGGAGTTTCTGGCAGGCGAGTGCTCGTGCGAGATCAAATCGCAAAACCCCGGAATGGAGCTTTTGATGACTGCGGATTGGGAGGGCGACAACGGTGCTTCCGCCGGGCTTGCCGGCTTTGCTGAACGCGCTGACCAAGCGGCAGAGCTTTTGGACACAGTGGCATCAGTTACCACAGATATAGAAGTTGGCGGCGCAACGGGGCACGAAAAGGACAGCGGGGCTTTATACGTAATACTGCCCGCCGCCGCGGTACTGTTGTTTTTGTCGGCAGGCATGATTTTGTTATTTGTCTTTTGGCGCAGGAGGAGAATGTGATGAATCTCTGGCGGGTGATGGCTGGTGAGATAGGATACCGGAAAATGACTTTTGTGCTGGGGTGCGTCTCTGCGGCGGTGGCCGTGGGGGCGATCACCTGCAGCACTGCGTTGTTGCGCGGTCATGATTTAAGGACCGAGAAGCTGATTGAGATAAAAGAGGCCAAGACACGCGTGGAGATGGCCAAGATGGAGGATGACTACCGTGTGATCATGAAACGCATGGGTTATAACGTCATGATACTGCATAAGGATCAGGATATCGCAGAACTGCACACTCTGGGTTATCCATCTATCACCATGCCGGAGGCTTATGCGGAAACTCTGGCGGCAGCCGGGCTCCAGACGCTTAACCATCTGCTGCCGATGTTGCAGAAGCGTGTGGTCTGGCCGGAGACGGGCGAGAAGATACTTTTGACTGGCGTGCGCGGGCAGATGCAGTTGCAGGGGCGAAAGGGCAGCCGGGCCCCGATCATGGCACCAATTCCAGATGGTCACGTAGCATTGGGCAATGCCATTGCCGCACGTGTCGATGTTACGGCAGGCGAGAAGGTCTCTTTAATGGGCGAAACATTTAAAGTCGAGCGGGTTGAGGCTCTCCGCGGCACAGCGGATGACATGGCCGTATGGGTTGATCTGGCAAAAGTGCAGGGGTGGCTGAGCGAGCCGGGGCGGATCAACGGCATCCTGGCTCTGGAATGCGTCTGCCATGCCGAAGCGCTAGGTAAGATTGTGGGGCAGGTGACCGGAGTTTTGCCGGATACACAGGTTTTCGAGTTCAGTTCAAAGGTTCAGGGACGTGCAGAAGCGCGAAAGCGCGCGGCGGAAACACGCAAGACGGCGCTTCAGGCGGAACTTGAGCAGCGGCTGGGCTTGCGCGGTGAGCGCCAGCGCCTGATGGCGGCGGTACAGCCTTTGGCGGTGGCGGGAGCCGGGCTGTGGATGTTGCTGCTGGCGTACGGCAACGCGCGAGACCGCCGTAGTGAGATAGGCATGCTGCGCGCGATAGGAGTGCGCGAAAAGCAGATTCTGATCATGTTCCTGGGCAAGGCCGCACTGATGGGGTTGGCAGGTGGCGTGGCTGGAATAGCGGTCGGTCTGCTGGCGGGCTTTTGGGCTTCAGGGGTTGCTCCGGGGTGGCGCGAAATATGGTGGCTGGCCGGGGGCAGGACAATCCTGCCGGTGTTCATGATGGGGCCGCTGTTGGGGTGCTTGGCGACATTATGGCCGGCGGTCAGGGCTGTCCGGCAAGACCCGGCTGAAGTGCTGGGGGAGGAGTGAGGAATGCTGAATCTGTGCGATGTTTCCAAAACTTACCATGGTCGAAAAGAAGAGGTGGCCGCCTTGCGTAAAGTTTCTTTGCGGCTGGAGGGTGGCATGCTGGCGGCTTTGCAGGGGCCGAGCGGATGCGGCAAGACCACGCTGCTGTTGGTGGCCGGCGGATTGCTGGCACCGGATTCTGGACAAGCGCTATTGGACGGAGTGGATATTTACGGTTTGTCAGCGGAGTACCGTGCAAGGCGCCGGGCCATGAATCTAGGATTTGTATTTCAGCAGTTCCACCTGATACCCTATTTAACCGTATTGGAAAATGTGCAGGCTCCTTTGTTAGCCAGCGAAGGAACAGCTGATCATAAATATGCTGAAGAACTTTTGGAAAGGTTCGGTATGATCGCGAGGCGCAACCATTTGCCCGGAGAGCTGAGCACCGGCGAAAAGCAACGGACGGCTCTGGCGCGGGCGATGATGAACCGTCCGGGATTGATTCTGGCGGATGAGCCGACCGGCAATCTGGATGCGACTAATGCCGCGATTGTTCTAGACGCTTTGGTGCAGTTTGCCGAAGGCGGTGGGGCGGTGCTGATGGCCAGCCATGATGAGCGGGCTGCAGCGCGCGGACAGCATGTCTGGCGGATGGAAGCGGGAATTTTGGTAAGCGGCTAAGTCCGCGCAGGCGCGGAGGTTGGATTCGCCTCCGTTTAACGTTTGAGCGTTTGAGGTACAAAGAAGATCGGAAATCTGCAAGTGAAAAGAGAGTTATGAGAATTTTTAGAATAAAAAGGGAGTACGGTTTCCGGGCGCTGGAACGCTGGCCGAGTATCGGCTATGTTTGCCTCTGCGTGGTTATGGTTGTGGTATTTGCAGAGGCTTCAGATGCGGGTGATTGGTCAACATGGCGTGGTGATGCGTCCCGTTCGGCTTGTTCGACATCAGCTTTGCCTAATAGCTTGCATCTGCAATGGGTGCGCCGTCTTGAAAAACCCGTGCCAGCCTGGCCGGCTAGTCAGCATAAGATCCAGTTCGATCTCTCATACGAGCCGGTGGTGGCAGGTAAACGGATATTTGTGGGGTCAATGGTGTCAGACCGGGTGACGGCTTACGACACCGAGAGCGGCAAGGAACTTTGGAGAAAATATGTGGACGGTCCGGTCCGCTTCGCACCGTTGGTCTGGCACGACAAGGTTTATGTGGTGAGTGACGACGGGATGTTGTATTGTCTGGACGCGTCTACAGGGCACCCCCTTTGGGTTATGCGGGGCGGACCGGACAGCCGGATGGTGCTGGGCAATGACCGGCTGGTGTCGGCCTGGCCAGTGCGCGGCGCACCAGTCTTAAGAGAGACGGATGACGGCAAGGCCACGCTCTATTTCGCGGCGGGGATATGGCCTTTCATGGGTATCTTCATTCACGCGGTCGATGCGGATAGCGGCGCGGTGATTTGGAGCAACAGCGGCAGTGGTTCCGAGTATGTGCTTCAACAGCACAACAGTCCGGCTTTCGCGGGGGTCGCGCCGCAGGGATACCTGTCGTTTGGTGCAGGCGTGCTGTTGGTCGTAGGCGGAAGAACCGTGCCTGCCGCATATGATCTGGATACCGGCAAATTTATTTATTTTCATGTGGCCCGCCGGGCTTACGGCAAAGATGTCGGCGGCTATAATCTAGGCGTGGTAGGGGAAAGCTTTATTAACCGCGGCTGTGTGTACGACCTGAAGAAAGGTTCTTCGATTGCTAACCTGCACGACAGTAATGTGGTACGGGCTCTCAGTGTGGCGAGGATTGGGAAACATTTTTTAGCAGTCAAAGAGAGCGGGATTGACTTGTATGGAACAGAAATAGAAATTAAGGAAGAGGATCAGACCGACCGTAAGGGGAAGAAAAAACGGGTTTCTAAGCCCTGTCTTGTTTTGCAGCACGCTGTGAAGACGGATTGGCGGGCCGAACGTGCGCATTTTAGCGCTGGCGATCGGGTGTATCTCAGTGGTGCGGCAGGGCGGATTGCCGCAGTGGATTTGCCGCCGCTGTCGCAACCCGGCCTATCCTGGCAAGGTGAGGTTAAAGGTCGGGTTTTTACAATGTTGCCCGGTGACAACAAGCTGTTTGTGGTGACGGAAGAGGGGGCGTTGTATTGCTTCGGTGCAGATGTTCCCGTAAGCGGGGTGGCCCGGTATGAGCTGAAAGGGCGCGCCGAGAAGGAAGGGCTGTCCTTACCCGGTCCGGAGGGGTACGCCTTGGTCTTGGGGTTGGACGGGGACGGATTGAAACGGTTGCCGGAATTGGCGCAGCGTTATCATGTGATTGTAATCGATCCTGACGCGAGACGGGTTGAGTCGGCGCGTAAACTTATGGATGCGGATGGAATATATGGGCGCAGAGTTCATATTCTAGCAGGTGATCCAGCTAGTATGGAGTTGCCTCAGTATATGGCGAGCAGGATTGAGATCAGTGGAGATCTTATGGTCAAGGCTGCCTCAGGCAAGAGCCTTGTTCAAAGGGTTTGGCGCTCATTGCGGCCTTATGGAGGCGTGGCAGAGGTCAGAGGTGAGTCGGGAGTTGCGGCATTTGCGAAGGCGGCGCGTGCTTTCGTGTCGGAAGACGGCAAGCTGCAGATTGCCGATGATAAGTCACATGCGTGTTTGACGCGAGTCGGAGCGTTGCCGGGATCGGCTGACTGGACCCACGAGAACGCTGATGTCGCTAACACGGTTGTGTCAAAAGACATGCTGGTTAAATCGCCTTTGGGGTTGTTGTGGTTCGGCGGTCCGCCAAACGACGATATACTGCCGCGCCACGGTCACGGGCCGTCTCCACAGGTAGTCGGCGGGCGTTTGTTTATTGAGGGACCGGACGCTTTTCGGGCGGTTGACGTTTACACCGGAAGGCTGCTTTGGCAGCGCGAACTGGTCGGATTGGGCAAGTTTTATGACAATACGTCGCATCAGCCGGGGGCGAACGAAATCGGCGGTAATTATGTATCGATGGCGGACGGTGTATATGTAGTGTATGAACGGAAGTGCCTGCGGCTTGATCCGGCGACGGGCGTCACGGTGTCGGAGTTTTCATTGCCGCACACAAATGGCGAACAGGTTCCGCACTGGGGATACATAGGGGTTTATGGTGATCTGCTGATGGCTGGCTCGACACCGTTGCTGATTAAAGAGATCGGTAAGGATAAGCCGCCGGTTGTCACCTTAAACGCGCAGTATGCCTCATCGTCCAAGCGTCTAGTGGTACTGGACCGGCATAGTGGCCAGAAGCTTTGGGAACAAAAGGCGGATCAGGTTTTACGTCATAACGGGATTGTTGCCGGGGCGGGTAAGATCTTCTGTCTGGACGGGATATCGGACTCCAACTTAAAAATGCTTAAACGTCGCGGTGAAAAACCGGAGCGGCCTATGCGATTGCTGGCGCTGGAGGCCGGCACAGGAAAAATTTTGTGGCAGACAAGCGAAAAAGTGCATGGTACATGGTTGGGGTTTTCTGAAGCGCATGACATTTTACTGGAAGCTGGAAGCCCCAGTCGAGACAGGGCCAGCGATGAGGTCAGCGGGCACATGGCGGCGTACCGCGGCGTGGATGGAAAATTGCTGTGGCGTGCTACGCACCAATACAAGGGGCGCCCGATCTTGCATGGCACGACGATTTACGCTGACTACGGTGTGGCGTATGATTTGATGACGGGGGCGATAAAGCAGCTACCGAACCGTTTGACCGGCAAGCCGACGACGTGGAGTTATAGCCGTAATTATGGATGTAATACCCCGATAGCAGGACAGCACATGCTGCTGTTCAGGTCGGCGGCAGCAGGCTTTTATGATCTTGCTTCCGACGGCGGTACCGGCAATTGGGGTGGATTCAAATCCGGATGCACTTCCAACTTGATGCCTGCTGACGGGGTGCTTTCCGCCCCGGACTACACGCGTACATGCACATGCAGCTATCAGAATCAGTGCTCACTGGCACTGGTGCCGATGGATGATGTCGAGGTGTGGACTTTTCAATCTTATGAAGACGTCTCCGGACCGTTGCAGCGAGCCGGGGTGAATTTCGGAGCACCGGGCGACTGGCCTGCGCCGGGCGGGACTTTGTGGTTGGATTATCCTTCAGTCGGAGGTCGGAGTCCCGACCTGAAGGTGCGTGTAAAAGGGGAAGTCCGGTATTTCAGGCATCACGCATTGTGCATGACCGGTGATGCGCGGCAGGTCACGGCATCCGGACTGGAAGGCACGGTAAACGTGGAGATACCTTTGGGACAACAGGACACACAGAGTTATACGGTACGGCTGTTTTTTGCAGAGCCGGATTTGGGAGCTAAGGCAAACGAACGGCTGTTTGATGTCTATTTGCAGGGCAAACGCGTCATAAGGGCGCTGGACATTTTTGCTGAGACCCGTTTGAGCCGATGTGGTCTGCAGAAGGAGTTCTGCGGGGTTAAAGCCGGGGAAGAACTGCGGATCGAGTTACGCCAGCGTCCGGGATCAAAACGGTTGCCAGTGTTGGGCGGGATCGAATTCATAAAGGAAAAGAACACATGAAAAAACCAAAAGACAAAGATTTTCCTGCTTGTAAAGCGGCCGGGGCGGCTTTGGCGGCCCTGCTGCCGTTCGCAGTCTTTGGGTCAGATGTTTGGCCGACCTTCCGCGGCGACGCGCAGCGCTCGTGCGTTGTAAGCGAAACTTTAGCCGTTCCGCTGGCCCGGTCATGGAGTTACAAGCCTGGCCAGCCGCCGTTGCCAGCATGGCCGGATCCGATGTCGACCAATTACGCGGTCATGCACGGGCCGTTGCGTCAGACTTTAACTTTTGACAGGGCTTTTCATGTGGTGGCAGACGAAAAGATGGTTTATTTCGGCTCTTCGGCGGATGATTCGGTTCGTGCGCTTGATGCCGTCAGCGGTGAGTTGCGCTGGCGCTTTCATACGGAAGGTCCGGTGCGTTTGCCTCCGGTTATTGACGGCGGACGGATTTTTGCCGGATCGGATGACGGTAATATGTATGCTTTGGATGCTGCAACCGGCGAGCTGGTTTGGAAATATTTTGCCGGAGCAGGGGAAAAGCGTTTGCCTGGCAATGGAAGGATGATATCGCTTTGGCCGGTACGTAGCGGACCAATTATAATATCCGGCCGGGTTTATTTCACTGCCGGTCTTTTTGCGGATCACGGGGTTTTCCTTTGTGCGCTTGATGCGGTAACCGGAAAGGAAATATACCGGCAGCCTTTGGACTTCACGGCACAGGGTATAATGCTGGCCACATCAGAGCGGCTTTTTGTGCCGACCGGGCGTACTACGTCTTTCCAGAGCTGTGACATAAATACCGGCAAGCCCTTGATCAACTATGGGGCATCTGAACCGTGGAAGAAGAATCTGATGGGTGGCTGCTTCGCGCTGATACATGATGGATTGCTGGCGACAGGTCCGAGCGAAGACGGCCAGTTCCATTGGTTTTCTTTCGCGAAAAAAAATCCGATATTCCGTGTTAACGCAGAGCACTTTATCGTCAGTGGCGACTTTGTGTATCTTTTGGGCAGCGGACGGCTCTCGGCTTATGACAAGGCCGCATATCTGGCAGACCCGCGGCGTAACGAGCAGCCCGTGCCGTTGTGGGAGGTCGATGCCGGGTTGGCTGCAACCATGATTCTGGTCGGCGAGAACATCATTGCGGCGGGAACGGGCGAAGTTGCCGTGTACAGCAAGGGTGAAGGAAAGAAGTTGTGGCAGGCAGAGCTGGACGGCAAAGCCGAAGGGCTGGCGCTCTGCGGCAAACGCCTGTTTGTCAGTCTGGATGACGGGCGTACGGTTTGTTTCGCTGCTGCTGGAGGAGAGGGTGTCGCGCATGAGATAGCCGAGTCTTTAAAAGACAGGCTGTATGAGCCCGACGCGTTGCTGGAAAGGTATGCGGCATCCGCTTTAAAAGCTGCGGGTGTCGGCAAGGGGTATTGTCTGGTCATGCAGGCGGGCACAGGGCAATTGGCCTGGGAGATTGCCGGAAGGTCGGGTTTCCGTGTTATTTGCCGTGAAGAAGATCCGGCCAAGGTCAAGAAAATGAGGGCTCTTTTTGCGCAGAGCGGATTATATGGGAGACAGATCGAAGTGCATCAAGGCGGTTGCGACGAGATGCCCTATCCTCGGCATTTTGCCAACCTGATTGTTTCTGAAGGCGCTTTGACGCAAGGTGCGGCTTTACCTTGTGTCAAAGAAACGCATCGGGTTTTACGTCCCTGCGGCGGTGTCGTTTACATTGCGGCGCGACCAAGTACGGATGCCGGCGGTCACTTAAAAGCATGGGGAGTGGATTTGCCGGGATGGCATTTTAAAACGGGTGAGGTTGTGCATGGCATTGCGCGGCGCGGCAGGCTTCCCGGCAGCGGCGAGTGGTCGCACTTTTACGCTGATCCGGCAAATACAGCGTGTGGCAGTGATGAGATTCGTCCTGGACCGATGGATTTGCAGTGGTTCGGCAGACCGGGACCAGCTCGAATGGTTGACCGGCATAAAAAAGGCCCAGCACCTTTATACGTCAATGGGCGTTTGTTTGTGTCGGGGTTCAACTATATCGCGGCAGTGGACGCTTATAACGGGGTGGTATTGTGGGAGCAGACGATACCCGATTCAGTGCGTGTAGCGGCTTTTAAAGACTGTAGCGACATTGCGGCTACCAGCGATGAATTGCTCGTGGCGGCTGGCGGTCATTGCCGGGTGCTCGATGCGCAGACCGGCAGGCAACTGCGCGAAATAACCGCTGCCGGCATCCAGCCGGATCAGGCTTGGGGTTATCTGGCGGTGCTTGACGGCATGATCGTTGGCAGTGTTGCGAAAGCGGCGGGGTCATTAAGGGCGATGGGCAAGGCAGAGGATACTATAATCTGGCGCAATGAGCAGCCGATCGTCTGCAGCTTGTCACTCTTTGCTGTCAGACAAGCTGATGGACGGCCGCTCTGGGAGTACAAGGCGCGGACTGGGGCGATCGCCAATCCCTCGATCACCATCGGTAACGGGCGCGTTTATTTTATTGAAAGCAGCAACCCGGCGACATTGGAGAAGCCTGACGGTAGAAATCGCATTCCTGACCTTGTGGAAGGCGGGGCTGCGCTGTTGGCGCTTGATGTGAAGGAAGGCAAGCCGCTCTGGTCGAAGGATGTGGATCTTTCGCTCATAAAGCACATCCTTTACATGAGTTATGCCTCTGAAACGTTGTTGGTCACGGGGTCCAGGTATGCAAAGGTCGATCCGTCCGAGACAAAGGGAAGAGCCAAGCCCGAACAGCTCGAACGGGTGCGCTATGACCTGTTCGCGTTTGACGCGGCTTCCGGTGCGTTGAAGTGGCATAAGACCGCGACCCCGAATTATGATGAGATTTTGAACGGCGGTCATGGCGAGCAAGTTCAGCATCCGGCGATCGCTAACGGGATCGTATATGGGACGGACTTTGCCTTCCATCTGGAGACTGGCGAGCCGTACGAGGGGTGGAAATGGAAAAAGAGCCACAAGTGCGCCACGTTGTCCATGACGCGCCATTGCGCTTTCAGTCGTTTTGCGAACGAAAAGGTGCCATATATTTTTGATCTGGAAACCGGTACGGGCAAGCCGCTCTCCGTAGCCACACGTCCGGGATGCTGGATTAACACGATCCCGGCCGGCGGCATGATATTGATACCGGAGGCGAGCGCGGGGTGTACTTGCCCCTATCCGATCCAGACGTCACTGGCTTTGACGCCTGCGGAGGATAGTTGAGCATCTTGCAAAACCCCTCTTGGGGATTTGCAAGAGAGAAGTCAGGGGTCAGGAAGCTAGGGTTCAGGCCGGAATAGCCACCTGAACTCTGAACCTTCCGCTTGCACAAGCCGAAGGTTTTGCAAGTGCCTCAGGGGGTGTCAAGCAAGAGTGCGACTTTTTTTAACAGAGAAGGGTAACAAAATAAAAGGGGGAGAGACGATGTGTATGAATGGGTGGAAGTTTTTGGTTTCAACGTCGATATGCTTGGCTTTGGCGGGCACGGCAGTCTCAGAAGAAAAAACATCCAGCAACGAGAAGGTGGAATCCGACACGACAAACCGCGTCACTCGACTGGGGGAAATTTTGGTATTGGGGAGCCGCATTGACCGCGACCTGCTGAAAACGCCTACGGCCGAGTCAGCGTCTCTTGGCATTGCCACGTCTACCGTAGATGAAAATGAGATCAGGTTGCACAACGCCGCTTCGCTGAGCGAGGCGCTGGATTTGTCAACCGGGGTTTTCACTGAAACCCGAGGCCGGAAAGAGAAGCAGTTATCCTCATTCCGCGGCCAGATGTATCCCTATCCGGATTTTGCTATTAACGGTGTCTGGCAACGCTCGTTCTGGGAGGTGCCGGCTTTTTTTCCGGCTGCCGCCATAGGCAAAGTGGAAGTGCTGCGTTCCGGCGGCGCGATTATGGTCGGGCCGAATTCCGGTCTGGTGGGTGCGGTGAATGTTGTTCCTCGACGGTTTGAGGAGGAGACGACTATATTGGATCTGCAGGGCGGAAGTTACGACACTTTTCGCTCGTCATTGATTTACGGAGACCGCTTGGAACAAGGAGACTACACGGTGGGGGTCAGCCACTATTCGACCGAGGGGCCCAGCGGCGAGAATGCGGCAGAGCGCTTCACATCTTTTTTCGGAACAGGCGGATGGGATCCTTATGACCGCCTGCATCTTGAGTTGACGGTCTTCGGATTGACGGGTGAGCGCGAGTTGCGCCGGATTAAGCCGCCAGGGCTGATATCGCTGCAGAATCGCACCGAAGAGTACTCACCATATGATTCTTTCGGTGCAATCTTGCGTGCTTTGGCCAAGCACAATGACCGTTCGAGCACGTCATTCGATTTTGGTTACGCTTTCAGGTCCGGCGATTATCACCGCAAAGACCCCGGCAAGCCAGAGACGGTCAACCGTGAGCGTGACTGGGAGTACAATGCGGGGGTCATTCACGCGCTGCAGTTGTCCGACGCCAACACGCTGCGTTTCGGTGTGCAGTACAACCACTGGGAGTGTCCTGAAGGCAAGCGGTTTTTTGTGGGAAACCGCATGGATGTCCACACCGTTTCCGGGGTGATCATGGATGAGCACCAATGGGATCGTCTGACTTTGGATGGAGGGCTGCGTTTGACCCGCAGCTATTACCGCGATTACACCGAAAGCACTTTCAACATAACCGGGGCCTCGATGGCTGGACGCGCCATTGAGGACGAGTGGGGCGACCCGACGGCGACCGCGACCGCAGGTGCCAAGTACCGGGTTTTCGAGGGTGTCTCTTTATATTCTCACATGGCGGCCGGCCTGGTGGATGCTCCTCCGGGCGCGGTTGCGCTGGATTCCGGCGGCATCGACAGGGAGGGGCGGCTGATCTTGGACGGCGGTGTGATGTTGGACAACTCTGCGCTCGGCACATTGTCGTTCGGCGCTTTCACAACTTTGCGCAAAGACGCGATTCTCTTGGACCCCACAGTTATCCCCGACGAAGTTTGGAGGGCGTATGTCAATCGTGACGTCCGGCACTATGGGTTGGAAACAGAAGGGCGCAGCATGCCGGTGTTCAAGTATTCCACGCTTTTCGGAAACTGCACTTTAATGGAGACCGAGAAACGCGAAGGCGGCGACTGGGCGCATTACCGTGAAATCCCGAATTTGATCGCTAAGTTAGGCGTCAACACCACCGTCAATCGGATTGACGTGAACTTTTTCGGAAAATACGTGTCGGATTATGAGAACAGGCGTTTTGCGCAAGACGGCAAATATCATGATCTGGGAGGCTTTTTCGATCTGAACATGACCATGGGCTACACTTTGGGAAAGGAGAGGCCAACGCGTCTCTACGTATCGCTTAAAAACTTATTGAACGATAAGTATTCAACAGTGCTCGGGTTCCCGGATTACGGGTTCCAGGCGTTTGCCGGACTGCAGTTCAGAATGTAGCTTGGCGTTTTCGATATACGGTCCGCGCCCGGATGGCGTGATGTGTTTCAATCTTTATGATCCCGCGCAAGTGAGGGAGTTCATGCGGAAAAGTCCCGTGCTCATGAAACTTCACGACAAGTGTTATCACGTTACGTATCGAGGCAATAACGCTCATGCGGGTCATTACTGCAAAACGAGAAACAAGAAAAGGTAGAATCATAATGAAAAGACAGATGATGCTCATAGGGATGTTATGCGGTTTTGTTTTCTGCGCATGGGCGCAGGATAAGGACGCCGAGGTTCACGGCGCGCCGGCGCAACAGAAGCGGGCGGAGATCCTCTGGACGCGGGTGCTCTGCAAGCAGCCGGGGCGCTACATCGGCTGGGCTACGGTCTGCATGGACAGCAACGGCGCGCTGTTCGCGGTTTTCTCCGGCGACCGGGACGAACATGTCTGCCCGTGGGGCAAAGTTTTTTTGGTGACGAGCGCGGATCAGGGCGAGACCTGGAGTCAGGCGCGAATCATCGGGAACACGCCGCTGGACGATCGGGATGCCGGGATTATCGCGCTCCCCAACGGTGAGCTGTTGGCGTCGTGGTTCAATTCGCGATATTACGAAAACTATATTCGTGACCGCTCGAAGCTCAAAGAAGGAACACCCCAGCTCTACTGGTGGCTGCATAGCGAGAAACAGACGCCGGAGGATAAACAGGGGCTCGGCCTTTTTGAAGTGCGTTCAAAGGACGGCGGAAAGACATGGACCCCGCCCAAGCAAATCATCGGGGTGACCGGCTCAACGCCGCATGGGCCGATCCTGCTCAAGGACGGCCGGCTTCTTTATTTCGGCTGCTTCTTTAACAAGCAGGCTTTTATCGCCGTCGCCGAATCCCGCGATCTGGGCAAGACCTGGAAGCATCTGGCGGATCTCCCGCCGTTGCCGGGAGACAATCGTCCGCTGGTTCTCGACGAGCCGTACGCCGTCGAGACGGACGACGGGCGGATCGTGGTGCAAATCCGCTATCCGGGCGAAGACCACTGCATGCGGCAGTCGGAAAGCAGCGACGGCGGCAAGACCTGGACGGCGATACAGAAAACCCCGCTGGCGGGGCTTCCGCCGCACCTGATCAAGCTGCGCGACGGGAAACTGGTGACGGTTTACGGGCGACGCTTCGCCGACTTCGGGGAGTACGCCTGCATCAGCGACGACCACGGACGCACCTGGGATGCGGCGAACGAGATCAAGCTGTCCGCGAATTTCAACGGCGACTTGGGCTACCCCGCGTCCGTCGAACTGAAAGACGGCACGATCCTGACGGTCTACTACCAGCCCGAAAAAGAGGGTGAAAAGCCCTGCCTGATGGCAACACGGTGGCGGCTGAAAGCGTCGCGATGAGGACAACCCTCCGGTTTCGGGTGAAGGCCCCTCACGGTTCACATCCGGTTTGCTAAGATTGTCACTTGTGGTCTTGAAACAACAACAAATTACAATTGTAATAAAATGAACGTTTTTCCGGCGCGGGGGGTGTATGCTATCGATATCTTTGGATAAGGTGTTCAGGTTTTTAAACAAAAGGAGTCGGTCATGAAAAAAATGGCGGTGATGGTCATCACGGCAGGGTTCATGTTTGGCGCTTATGCGAAAACAGATGCGCGTCTGCTCGCGTTGTGGTCGATGAACGAGGAAACGAACACGACGACACTTTACGATTCGTCAGGGAACGGACGCCATGCGACGATGGATGCAAGCGTGTCCATTCAGGACGGGCTGTTCGGCAAGGCGGCATTTTTCCCCGGCATTTACGGCGAAGGCGTCGCGACAGCCTCGTTGCCGGTGTTTTCCAACCTGACGGTTGCGGCGTGGGTCTACTATACGGCCTCCACTTCTACGTCTCCGCGGTTTATCGAATGTCGCGCGTGTGTGATTCACTTCCTCCCGGGGACTCTTGCGACGAAACCGGTTCAGTTTAACGTTACGGTTCCGGGAGAGCTCTATACCGGCACGTGGCAATTGCCGGGAAACGGGTTCGCCTCGAACAAATGGGTTCATGTCGCGGTGACCTATTGTGCCGAAGCAACCAACAACGTCCCTGTTTTGTACCTTGACGGCCTCCGTCAGAGCCCGCCGACATCAGGAAAAGTCCCGACCGCCCCGACCTTTACCGCGGGGGCGGTCGCTATCGGGAATACGACGGGTAAAACCCGGGAGTTCGGCGGTAAATTTGACGATTACCGGATCTATAACAGCGTGCTCACCGACCGCGAAATCTACGCCTTGTTCACAGACCGCCCGCCGCAGGCCGATCCCGGCCCGGCGCAAACCGTGACACGGTCCGAAACCCTGCTGTCCGGGCAACTCGTCAACACGAACCCGTTCATCCCCGATTTCACGGCCGAGCATCTCTGGCAACAGGTGTCGGGCCCCGCTGCGGTGATCGACCGCTCAGACCGGCTGGAGACGGGCGTGACCCTGCCGGAGATCGGGATCTACCAGTTCGCGCTGAGCGTGTCGAACGCGTTGAACGGGGCGGTTTACACCAGTCAGGTGATGCGTGTGGCGTCGGTGTCCGGCAACGCGGCGCCGGTTGTTGCGACGACGGCGTCGGAGACAACGTGCGTGCGGCCGTTCAACGCGTTGCTGAAAGGGACGGTGTCGGATGACGGGAACCCTGTCGCGTCTGCGCTGGTCCGCAAGCGCTGGCGCAAGGTGTCCGGGCCGGGCGGCGTCTTTTTCGATGCGCCGTATGCCTTGACGACGCAGGCCGGTTTTTCTGCGCCCGGAACCTATGTGGTCGCGCTGGACGCGGACGACGGCGACATGACCGGCTCCGCCACGGCGACCGTCACGGTGACGGACACCGAAGACGAAGCGCCGTCGCCGGACGCCTTTTGGGAAGTAGCGCGGTGAATCCCGCATACACCGGCGCATTCAAATCGGTCGAGGGGGGGTTCCTTGTAGGGGGTAACGGGGGTAACCGGAATCTGGACGCCCTGCTGGACAATTTCCGCTTTTATGGCTGTATTCTGACGCCTGCGGAGATCCAATTGCTGGCGGTGGATCCGGACAATAACCACGCGCCCGTAATCGAGGCGACGGCGGAACAGCTTAAGGTGAAAACTGGGGACTGGGCTGTCCTGCCGGTTGCGGCCTGGGACGACGGGGTGCCGTCAGCGGAGGCGTTTACAACTGGGTGGAGCGTGACCGGCGGGGAAGCGGAGCAGGTGCATTTCGAGGATGCCGCGGAGGCCGGCACCAGCGTCAGGTTTACCCGCTCGGGGGCTTATACCCTGAAATTTGTGGCGTCGGACGGCGTGTTCACCGCCGACACGAGTATTGATGTTCTTGCTGTTGCCAAAGGAACCGTGCTTCTGTTGCTCTAAAGAGAGGACCAGAGTGAGAAACCAGATGGTTATCATGGGGGTGCTGTGCGGTTTAGTGTCTTGCGTGGGCGTACAGGAAAAGCCCGCAGATACGAAAGCCGTTCCGGTGCCGCAAAAGCAGCAGGCGGATGCGGACGTACAGGCTCCGCCCGCCGAGATTCACGGAGCGCCGGTGCAGCAGAAGCGGGCAGAACTCCAGTGGACAAAGGTGTTGTGCAAACAGCCGGGACGTTACATCGGATGGCCTTCGGTCTGCGTCCGTAAAAACGGCGAGCTGCTGGCCGTCTTTTCCGGCGACCGCGACGCGCACGTCTGCCCGTGGGGCAAGGTGCAGATGGTCAGGAGTGCGGATCTGGGCACGACATGGTCGACGGCACAGACCCTCTGCAACACGAAGTTGGATGACCGCGACGCGGGCATCCTGGAGTTGCCGAACAACGACCTGCTGGTGACATGGTTCACTTCGGTGGCTTACACGGGCAGCATCCGCGACCGCAGCAAGCTCAAGCCGGACAGTCCGCAGTTCTACTGGTGGCTGCATGACGAGAAAATCCCCCTGTCCGTCAAACAGGAGTGGCTCGGCTACTACACGGCCCGGTCTGCGGACAGCGGCAAGACGTGGGAGAGGCCGGTCAAAACTTATGGTTCGGCTCCCCACGGTTCGATCCTGCTGAAGGATGGCCGGCTGCTGATGGTCGGACGCCGGTACGGGGGCGATTTGACTTCGACGATTTGGGGAAACGTCAAACACGAACTGCCGGTTGAAGAGTCACGCGATAACGGTCGTTCATGGCAGGTCATCGCGCTTATTCAGCCCGGACCGTCGGATGTGATCGAGTCCCACGAAGAGCCTCATGCGGTGGAGACGGACGATGGGCGGCTGGTGGCGCAGTTTCGGGTCGAGGCCCCGCGCGTCCCGGGCGAAAAGCGCGATGCAAGCCAGTGCCAGTTGCGGCAGGCGGAGAGCAGCGACGGCGGCAAGACGTGGACGCGTACGGTCAAGACGCCGATACAGGGGTATCCGCCGCATCTGATCAAACTGCGCAACGGGAAGCTTCTGACCGTGTATGGGCGCAGGTTCGGGCCGGCTTTCGGCGAATACGCCTGCCTCAGCGACGATCAGGGGCGCACATGGGATGTGGCGAACGAGATCAAGCTGGCAGGTCACTTTGACTACGATCTGGGCTATCCCGCCTCGGCTGAAATGCCTGACGGCAGTATCCTGACCGTCTATTATCAGGCCGAGAAACAGGGTGAGCAGACCTGCCTGATGGCAACAAAATGGCGGGTGAAATGAGGGGAGATGAATATGAAGGATAGTTTTTCGTTGAGTGGCAAACGGGTTATGGTGACGGGTGGATGCCAGAACTTCGGGCTTGAAATTGTTGTCGGGGTGGCGCAAGCCGGCGCGAAGGTGATTATCACGTCGCGCGATCACGACAAAGCGGTTCAGCGTGCGGCCGAGCTATCAAGTCAACTGAATGCCGAAATCGTCGGGATGTCCATGGATCTGTGCACAGAGTCTTCGATTGTCGACCTGTTTGCCCGGGTTCGCGACGAGTTCGGCACCCTTGATGTTTTGGTCAACAATGCCGGTGGACACGCACCTGACGCCTGCGGCTATTTGGAAAGGGAAACGCTGGAAAGCTGGAATGCGTTCATCGAGCCCAACCTGACTGGAACGTTTCTGACCACGCGCGCGTATGCCAAGCTGATGATGCCGAAACGGAGCGGCTGCATTATCAATATCACATCCATCTCCTCTTTGATCGGCAGGGACCGCAGCGTCTATCCGTCGCCGATGATCCCCAACCCGATCGCCTATACGGCCGCCAAGGCCGGCATGATCGGGCTGACGTATGACACGGCCGCTTATCTCGGCGATTATGGGATCCGGGTCAATTGCATCTCCCCCGGCGGATTTGAAAGAACCCAGCCGCAGGCTTTCATCGACGCCTATTCCAGCAGGACCATGTTGAAGCGGATGGGGCAGAACGGGGATTTGAAAGGCGTTGTCGTGTTCCTCGCGTCTGAGGCGGCGGCGTACATCACGGGGCACAACCTGCTTGTCGATGGCGGTTTCACCCGGTTTAAATGAAAGGGACAGTCTTATGCTTCGTCTGGGAGTCATCGGATTAAATGAGGGGAACGGTCATCCGTATTCCTTTTCCGCAGTTTTCAACGGGTTCAATAATGCGGCGCTACAAGCCGAATGCCCGTTCGAACTCATCAAAAAGTATTTGAAGGATCATCACCGCAATCAGGAGTTCGTTCCCGGCGCGAGGGTGACGCATGTCTGGACACAGGACAAGGCGCTTTCGCGAAGCGTGGCACGCATCGCCAACATTGAGCATGTGGTCGACCGTGCGGAGGACATGATCGGACAGGTCGATGCCATCCTCTTTACGCGCGACGACATCTGGAACCATTGGGAGATGGCTAAGCCGTTTATTGACGCGAAGCTGCCGATTTATATGGATAAAACGATGGGGCATGACCGTGATACGCTGCGCAAGTTTATCGACGCGACGGGGCCGGATTATCCGATCATGACGGCATCGTCTTTCCGGTATGCGCCTGAGGTCGAGAAGGCGAGCCAAACACTCGATCTCGGAAAAGTGATCACCGTTCATGCCGTCAGCCCCTGTATTTGGATCAGGTACGCCGCACATCTGCTCGATCCGATCTTTTCGCTGTTCGGTTACGACATTGACCGCGTGCAGAATCTCGGCGGCGAAAAAGAGGATACGGTGTTTATCCGCTATAAAACGGGGCTGACGGTTATCTTGCAGGTCATTGAGAAAATCGCGCTGCCTCTGGAATTCCGCTGCTTTTCGGAAAAAGGGATCCCTCCGCATTGCGTTCAATACACCGATCCGACGCTGGAGTCGTATTTCTTGAGCATCAGCAAGATGATGCAGACCTTTGCGGCCAAGATTATCGCCAATGACTTTTCCGCAGCGGAGTTCGAACGGAGTGTCGCGTTGAACAAGGTGGTGATTGCCGGTGAATTGTCCCGGGAAGCCAATGGGAGGACGGTTAGCTTTCCGGCGTTGGAGATCATTTAACAAAGGGTGCCGGCGACGAGGTGATCCATCCGCGGATTATCATGCTTAAGACCAACTATTTTGATACGGCTGACGCTGATCGGCAGGCCGACATTTTTGCGGAAACGCTTAAACGGTTCAATTAGCAGGTCTTGGGAAACGCCGTGGCTAGGGATTAAAGGAGGGGGGGGTAGGACGTTGAACGTGGGATCAGGTCTTTTCGGGAGGCTGTATCACCGCTTGCAGATCTTCGCCCAGCAGCGACCACAAGTGCGGGTGGCTTTCTACCAACCGAGCAATATCCCCGAGGTCTTTGAACTTCTTGCTCTGCCGACGTTCCGTGTCGCGCCAGGCCTTTATTTTTCCGCGCAGGGTATCTTCAAGCGAGGCCACACGCATCAGAATTCCGTGGACATCGGCAGGCCGCGCCCGACCGGGGAATTCGCGGTAGAAAGCTTCTGTGCTGATTTGCACGCTTACATTTGAACGTCCCATGAGGTTGATCGACCAAGAGAACTGCTTGGCTTTGAATCCGGCCTCGGTCAGAACGGCCACCGCCTTTTCAACCTGGTCGGTCGCCACAACCAAATCCACATCCCGTGTGATGACAGGCTCTTCCGTCCAATGGTTGACGGCCACTCCGCCAATGGCGCACCAGGCAATGTCGGAGCGCTCAAGACAATCCACAAGGCGCATTACGTCATCTGTTCCACCCTCTGTCTGCCAGTCGAAGAACTGTTTTGCTGTCATTTCGTTGTCCTCATTCCGATACGACCCCGTTAACTTTCTGCTTTCAACACGAAATGAACCGCCTCCTCGAAGACGGACACCGACTCGCGCAAAGCCTCTTCTTCGATGGAGAGCGGTGGCGCGATCTTGACGCACTCTCCCGCGATCCCCACCGGCGCGAACATCATCAGGCCTCGGTACAGGCAGGCGAGGTTGATCTTGAGCGCCAAGGCCGGATCAGGCGTTCGGGTTCCCGCCTTGACGACCTGAATGCCGGCGACCAGCCCCTTGCCCTGAAAGCAGCCCAACTCGGAGGGGTAAAGTCCCTGGATGCGGCGCATCTCCGGAATAAACCACTTGCCCAGCCGTTCCGCACGCTCGACCAGCCCCTCGTCCTTGAGCACCTTCAGATTCGCAATCGACGCGGCCACGGCCAATGGCGATGCCGAATGTGTGGAAGTCATGGAGCCCGGCGGATAGAGAGACATGATATCCGTCCGTCCGATCACAGCCGCGAGAGCCAGCGAGGAGGAAATCCCCTTGCCGCAGGCAATCAGGTCGGGCGTTATCCCATAATGCTGGTAACAGAACATCTTGCCGGTGCGGCCGAACCCGGACTGGACCTCATCCATCGTCAGCACGATATCGTGCTCTCGGCAGAAGGCCTCAAGCTTTTGCGCATACTCGACCGGAAGGAAATCGGGCCCGACGCCCTGATAGCTCTCCGTTATCACGCCGGCGATCTCCTTCGGACTGACGCTCTTTTCTTTCAGTGTCTTAAGGAATAGGTCAAACGAAACATCCTCGTTCTTGTAGCCGTCCGGGAAGGGCACCTGCACGAAGGACGGGTCGCACGCGCCCATCCAACCCTTCAGCTTGCTCATGCCGCCCGCCAACTGCGCGCCCATCGTGCGCCCATGAAAGGCGTTGTTGAAGGAGATCATGTATTTCTTGGCGGGGCCGTGTTTCTCGAGGGCGTAGGTCTTGGACAATTTGATGCAGTTTTCTGTGGCTTCGCTGCCCGTGCTGAGCAGAAAGGCTAGATAGTTTGCCGGATCCGGCGACAGGGCGCTCAGCATTTTGACCAGCGTGGCGCGCCCTTCATGCGGGAACACGTAGGTGGCAAGCAGCGGGCGATCCAGTTCCTCTCGTATCGCTTCGCGAATAGCGGCATGCCCGTGCCCCGCGTTTGTAATCAGAACGCCGGACGACCAGTCGATCCACCGGTTGCCCCAGCGGTCGGAGACTGTGGCGCCTTCGGCCTTATGCCAGACGATGGGCGGCTGGCCCGCCATGGAACGCGGCTCGGATAGGCGCAGGGCCTCGAAAACCGGCAACGATTCAGGCACCGGAATCGCGGTACGGATCGTACGGAACTTCGTTTGAACGTGGGGGACAACAACGGGTGTCAGATCATATTCAGCCATAGCTATCTCTTTCTCGCTTCAACGTGCGGTTGATCGCCAGTCACAATGTTGATCCAGTCGCCATCGGAGACGATGGACAGGCGCGCCGCTTCAACAACAAGTTCGTTAATGGCGCTATTCGCGGGAGTCGCCAGCAGGCCAGCCTCATTCACCTCGCGAATCATCGTGCGCCGCTGTTCCAGCGACTCAGTATCCCGCTCCATGCGGAACATGGTCTCCACGTTGGCCACGATGGAGTCGACGCCGTACCCGACCGGCTTCAGGCCTTTCCCTTCCCACAGCACCAGCCGGAAGAAATCGGGGCTCACGTAATTGTAGACCGAACCGCCACAGCCCGCACCCTCGGCATAGCTGTACCGTACGCCTCGATCCTGATCATCATGCTGGATCATACCGCTCTTGCCGTTCCCCTCGCAATACATCATCAGCGCCTGATCGTTACTGCCTGCGGCGTCATTCGGATAGCCCAGGCCGGCGCTGATCGACATCAGCGCCCCGTTCTCATACCGGACCCGTCCGTTCGCCCACAGATACCCCACGTTGCCATTGGGCAACGTTCCCTTGACCCCCGAGACCGACACCGCTACCGGCATCAGCCCTGTAATGAAATAGACCAGATCCACGTAGTGACACCCGACGTAAACAAAGGGATCGGTCTTGTCGCACACAAACCAGTTCTGAAAGTTCGAGTCGCGGTAGTAGTAAGGTTCGATCAGCTTGGCTTCACCCATGACGAAGGTTCCAAACCGCCCCTCGGCATACAGGGTCTTGGCCACCAGCGAACGGCGGTCAAAGCGCTTATGGTACTCCACGCCGACGAAGAGGCCTCTCTCAATCGCCAATTTCTCCAGCTCACCTGCTTGCGCGTAATTCAGCACCAGCGGCTTGACGCACAGCACATGCTGATCGGCCAGCAGCGCCGCTTTGACCATCTGATAATGCAA
>CAZKZI010000018.1:0-32445 GCA_964557205.1 uncultured Lentisphaeraceae bacterium | reverse complement strand
CGCTTCGCTTTGTGGGGTGGCGGGGACCGGAGCTGATGGTCTCGGGATGGACGGCCTTCCGGAATAATCAGAGCGAGGGGGGAGCGCGTCAGCGCGGCGGGGGCGGCGGCGCGGCCCCCAACCTTTTGGGCTTGAAGGGGAGGGGCGGGTGGGGTTCAAACGCGCCTTTGGCGCTGGTTCAATCGCGGCTGTGCCGCTGGTTTAAGGGGGAGAAGTAAAAGGGGTTCGAGGGTGGTTTAGAAGGTGGTGAGGATGCGGTGGAAGTTGAGGCGGCCGTGGTCGCGGGCCATGCGGCGCATTAGAATGAGGGCGGGGAAGTATTCGCGGAAGGTGTAGACGCGGCCGACGGGGCGGCCGCGTTGGTCGGCGGGGAATACGCGCCATGTCTTGTAGCGGGATTGGGGGGCAAGGGCGGGTTGGGGAAGGATTTTCCAGTCGGGGGCTGGGCCTTCGCAACGGATGTGGATGTGGGTTTTCATGGGTTTCTTTTCGGGGGTTATTAAGGCCACTTAGTGGCCTTAATGACGAGGTTAAAAAATAGAAGTGGCGCGGCCGTGGCGGACGCGCTAGGGGGATTTAACCACAGAGGCACGGAGCTTTTTTGGTGGGCGTGGATCGGTGGTGTTTGAGCGGGGGGTGGGAGGCGTCGGCGTAGACTAGGCCGGTGCCGAGGCCGCACATGGCGAGGCGGCAGGCTTCGATGGTGTTGCCGCTGGTGATGACGTTGTCGACGAAGTAGATTTTTTCGCTGCCGGTGAGTCTGACGGGGGAGCGTCCGTTGGCGTGCTGGATGCCGTGGCTTTCGGGCGGGAGTGGCGGCAGGCGCAGTTTGTGGCGCTGGCAGGCGGAATCTATTGCGCCGTAGCGGGTCAGGATGTTGGCGAGGGTGAAGCTGCGTTCGGGAAGGGCGTCGCGGATGGCGCGGGCAAGTCCGTCGTTGGCGGCGGTGCGGCCGTGGTGGTCGGGGACGGGGATCAGGTAGCCGCGTTCGCCTTGGATCAGGCGGGCCATTTCGCGGGCGGCGGCGTTGATCAGGTCGGGGTCGCAAAGAGGATCTTTCAGAAGATAGGCGAGGGCGCGGGTCTCGGCTTCTTCGCGGGTGGGCGGCCGTGAGCCGGGGCTGACGTAGCGGCGGGCGGCGCGGGTGGTGAGTAGGGCGATGGGGTGTTTCATGGCGGGTTCCTTTCGGGGTTATTGCGGCCACCAAGTGGCAGCAATGACGAGGGTAAAAAAGCAAGGCGCGTGAGTCGCTCCGGGGTGCGGGACGATGCGCACGAGCTCGTTTTCTCGCAAAGCGAGATGGCGCCGGGATACCGGCTAAACGATCAAAGTGCGCCCTGCCCGCATCTGCGAAGCTTAGGGGGTTGGCGGGGACCGGGGTTATTGAGGCCACTAAGTGGCCGCAATGGTGAGTGTAAAAAGGGGAGAGTTGATGAGGCGGCAAAGTCTGGCGTACACGCCGCACGCGGCGCAGCGGGAGATACACGAGGCGAGGAAGCGGAACCGTTTTTTGACGGTGTGCTGCGGACGCCGGTTCGGGAAGACGCTGTGCATGGCGGCGGAGGTGCTGGACAGCGGCGGGATGTACAAGGCGGGTGATTACGGATGGGTGGCGCCGACTTATGGAGTGGCCGAGCGGGGCGTGGAGGCTTGCCGGAAGCTGGGCGTGGGTTTTGTGAAGGTGGTCGGGCGGATGCCGGCGCGGGTGGAGTTCAGCGGGTTGCTGGGTCCGTGCCGGATATGGTTTTTGTCGGCGGACAATCCGGACTCGATACGCGGGTTCGGGTTCGAGGGGCTGGTGGTTGACGAGGCGGCGGCGGTGCCGGTGGACGTTTGGAACTATGCGCTGCGGCCGACGCTGGCGCAGACGTACGGCTGGGGTGTGTTCATCTCGACGCCTGCGGGGCGGAACTGGTTTTTCGACATGCACACGCGCGGGATCGAGGGTCAGGAGGGGCACAGGAGTTTCACGTTCCCTTCGAACGTGTCGCCGTATTTTCCGGCGAAGGAATGGGAGGAGGCGCGGCGTTCGTTGCCGGAAGATGTGTTCCGGCAGGAGTACATGGCGGAGTTTCTGGAGGACAGCGCGGGTGTGTTCAGAGGGATCGAGGGTTGTCTGATCCGGGAGGCGGACGATGCCGGACGGGAGACGGCAGGCAGGCGGCGGGTGTTTGTTGTGGGGGTTGATCTGGCGAAGCACACGGACTGGACGGTGTGTCTGGCGATGGAGGCGGCGACGGGTCGGTGCGTGTCTATGGAGCGCTTCAACAATCTTGACTGGCCGGTGCAGAAGCGGCGGATAGCGGAGTTCTGCCGCCGGTGGCCGGGCCGGGCGGTGATGGATTCGACGGGGGTGGGCGATCCGGTGTTTGACGATCTGGCGGTGGAGCTGCGGGATCTGGAGGGTTACAGGTTCACGGCGCAGTCGAAGCGGGCGCTGGTGCAGGGGCTGATGGTGGCGGTGGAACAGGGGCTGGTGAGGTGGCCGGCGGGGTACCGGCAAGGAGGAGTTGGTAGTGAGACGGAATTATTGTGGCCACTAAGTGGCCACAATGACGAGAGTAAAAAGAGAGCGGGGAGCGGCGATTGGGAGGTGCTGACGAATGAGATGAAGCGGTATGAGTACAGGATCGGGCCGACGGGTCAGATTTCGTATGACGCGCCTTCGGGGTATCACGATGACTGTGTGATGGCGTTGGCTTTGGCCTGGCACGGGCGGGGTTCGGCGGTGGGCGGTTCGGGGGCCATGGTGGCGCTGGCGGCAGGCGGGGGAAGGTTTGCCAGGCGGGGGCGGGTGCTGGAGGCGGTTTGAGAGGGCGAGGTATTGAGGCCACTAAGTGGTCACAATGACGAGGGTAAAAAGGGAGCATGGACCGGCGATTGGGAGAGTAAAAAAGAGAGCGGGGGGTGTGATGAAGACGGGAATGATTTTGTTTGTGGCGGGGGTGGCCGCGCTGTGTCTGCTGGCGGCAGGCTGCAACACCGCCACGCCCTCCAGCAAGAGCGCCAGGAGCGAGGCCAGCCGCAACGTGACCACGGTAAACAACAACTTCGGTCTGTTGCCGTGGGCGACTAACGGCGTGCCCGTGGTTGTCGGGCTTTCCGGACCGTTCACGGTCAACGTGTCCGACGTCAACGGCACGATCGCTCAGAGCGCCGACACCGAAGGCGGGGACAAGACCGGCCTGACGGCAAATCCGTCGATGGCGGCGGGAATCACAGGCGATGCACCGATTAAGGCCATTGCCGACGCTGTGTCCGCATTCGCCTCGCCTGCCGGCGCGGCCGAGGCTATGGTCGATGCTCTGGTCAAGAGGTTCGGGCTCAACGCCGCCACCAACGCGGTCGCCGGATCCGTGCAGTCCGCCTCTGGCGGCGACTGACGATATGCGGTAAGAAGTTTGGTGATGTCTCTCTCTCGCGTCCGGAAACAGACGCTAGAGAGATTGTTTCAAATTTGTGCTGGCTGCAACGGGTTATTTTTTTTGCGTGGCGAGTCAAGATGCGGAGGGTGAGAATAAAGTTTAAGCGGCGGTTATGAGGCCGTACGTGACCCCGTTTGCCATCATTGGCGGCGGGGCTTTTTCTTGGGCGGGGGGCGCGAAAACCTGAAAAAGTCAATATTTCCAAGAAATCAGGGGCAAAAGCCCAAACAAAAGCCCAAACACGTAAAAAAAGTGTGTTACAATTGGTGCATGTAAAACCTGAAAAGGCAGTTAAACCAAGTGGGCGTGGATATTATTGAGTTTTGGCAGATTTTGCCGTTTTGGTTTGTTTGGGCTTTTTCTTGGGTTTTTGACCCCTATAAATCAGCTTGTATCATACTGTATCAAGCCAAAGGTCAATTATGCCGGACAAACAAAAAACCCCGCTTTTATTGGGGTTTTTCAATAAAAACGAGGTCGAAAATGGCTCCGGCGGTAGGATTCGAACCTACGACCAATTGGTTAACAGCCAACTGCGCTACCGCTGCGCTACGCCGGAAAAATGTTAATTGTGCTTTTTGCCCGCAAAACGTCCGGAAATTTACTTTATCAGATGCCTGTTGTCAATTACATAAAGCGGTTGTGCGATTATTTTGAGTATATCAAACACCTCGACCCTTAGTTTACTGCAAATGGCTGCTGATGGCTGACGGCGCTTAGTCGCGTCGGAAACATAACTACACACCATAACCCGCCGTTGAATTTTGTGATTTGTGCCGGATGACTTCGTATTCCTTCACGTTCAACTTCCGCATGATGGCTCGAAAGGGTTCCGCATTCTTGTCCGGATCGTATGGATCGGCGGACATGGACCTGCGGACGGTTCGGGGAACCCTGGCTCCTGAACCCTCTGTGTGATACAACAAAGTTGAATCGCACCCTCCATCTACAGGTGCCGCAATCCAAAATTGACTAATCAACCTCCTGTGCTAAAATAACGCCCGTTTTACCAACTAAGGAATTAAAAGGAAATGTCAAAGAACGTTAAGATGAAGAATAGAAACGGCGCATGCTGCAGCAAGGGCACTAAAGGAAAGCACGTATATTTTTTCGGTGCAGGACAATCTGAAGGAAATGTCACCATGAAGCCGCTGCTGGGAGGCAAAGGCGCCAATCTGGCGGACATGGCCGGGTTGGGGTTGCCTGTGCCGGCGGGGTTCACGATCACCACTGAGGCATGCGCCAAGTTCGACCAGATCGGCGAGAAGGCGCTGCATGCGCTGATAGGCGAAGAAGTGGCGGCGGCGCTGTGTAAACTGGAAAAGACCACAGGCAAGACCTTCGGCTACGGTGACAACCCTCTGCTGGTTTCGGTGCGTTCCGGCGCAGCAGCCTCGATGCCGGGCATGATGGACACGGTTCTTAATCTCGGGCTGAATCCGGTGACGGTGGAAGCGATGACCGCCCGTACCGGCAACCCTCGTTTCGTATGGGATTCATACCGCCGTTTCATCCAGATGTTCGGCAACGTGGTGATGGGCGTCGAGCACCATTGCTTCGAACACGAATTGGAGGCGGTTAAACATTCGGGGGGGTACACGCTTGACACGGAAATGACCGCTGACGATCTGAAAGAAGTTGTAGCCAGATACATGCGGATGATCAAGAAAGTCAAGGGGTGCGATTTCCCGACAGACGCGATGTCTCAGTTGAAGCTGGGAATCAATGCGGTGTTCGGTTCATGGAACAACCCGCGCGCCATCAAATACCGCAAAATGAACGATATACGCGGCCTGATCGGAACGGCGGTGAACGTTCAGGCGATGGTGTTTGGAAATTCCGGCAGCAACTCGGCAACGGGTGTGGCTTTCACACGCGATCCTTCGACAGGCGAACACCGTTATTTCTATGGCGAGTATCTGATCAACGCGCAAGGCGAAGACGTGGTGGCGGGAATACGCACACCGCAACAGATCACGGTCAAGGGCTCGCGCGAGTGGGCTAAGGCCCGTAACATTCCCGAGGCCGTGCGCAAGGTGCAGTATCCGGCGCTGGAAGAGTCCATGCCGGCTGTGTTCAAGCAGCTTGACGCGATCCGCGTCAAACTTGAGAACCACTACCGTGACATGCAGGATATTGAATTCACGATCGAGGACGGCAAGCTTTACATGCTGCAGACCCGCAACGGTAAACGTACTGCGGCGGCGGCGGTGAAGATCGCCACAGACTTGGTGAAGGAGGGATTGATAGATGAGAAGACAGCGGTTATGCGGGTAGAGCCTTCTCAGCTAGATCAGTTGCTGCATCCTGTGTTCGTCAAGAGTGCCGAAGCTAAAGCTAAACGGATCACCATGGGATTGCCTGCCTCACCCGGGGCAGCCACAGGGCAAATCGTATTCAACGCGTCCTCGGCGGAAAAGTGGGCGGCCGAAGGCAAGCGTGTAATTCTCTGCCGTGTCGAAACCAGCCCCGAGGATATCGGAGGCATGCATGTGGCGGCAGGCATTCTTACCGCTCGCGGCGGTATGACATCTCACGCGGCGGTGGTGGCGCGCGGCATGGGCAAGTGTTGCGTGTCCGGTTGCGGCGAGCTACATATCAGCTACGACAAGAAGACGATAATCTGTGGCAAGCTGGTGATGAAAGAGGGTGAATGGATTTCACTTAACGGCTCAACCGGCACGGTTTATGGGGGACAGGTCGAAACCGAGGACCCTAAGCTGACCGGTCCGTTCGCGATGATAATGGCGCTGGCCGACAAATACCGTAAATTGGGTGTGCGGACAAATGCCGACACGCCGCGTGACGCGGCAAAGGCTGTGGCATTCGGTGCCGAAGGCATCGGGCTTTGCCGCACAGAGCACATGTTCTTCGAAGGACACCGCATCACCAGTTTTCGTCGCATGATTCTGGTGGCTGAGACTGTCAAGAATTTGCGGGCTGCGATTGCCGCCAGCACCCAGAAAGAAGAGCGGGGCAAGCTTGAGAAGGAACTGGCGGCACCGCTTAAGCAGTACAATCAGGCGTTGCAAGAGTTGTTGCCGTTGCAGCGCAAGGACTTCGCGGGCATGTTCAAGGCGCTGAAGGGAATGCCCTGTACGGTGCGTCTGCTCGACCCGCCGCTGCACGAGTTCCTGCCGCAGGATGAAGCCGGACAGGCCGAGATGGCGCGGCTGATGGGGGTCAGTAAAAAGAATATCAAAGCGGTGGTGGAATCACTTCATGAGACTAATCCAATGTTGGGTCATCGCGGTTGCCGACTGGGCATCAGTTATCCTGAGGTGACGGAGATGCAGGTGCGCGCCATTTGTGAGGCGGCGGCGGTTGTGAAAGGTTCCAAACCAGAGATTATGGTGCCGCTGGTGGGCAACGTAAAAGAGCTGGCTTCTCAGAAAGCGCTTATCCAGAAGGTCGTGGCCGAGGTAGAGAAGGCTAAAAAAATACGCCTGGAAATCAAGATCGGAACCATGATAGAGGTGCCGCGGGCCGCTGTGACTGCCGACCAGATCGCCAAAGAGGCGGATTTCTTCTCGTTCGGCACGAACGACTTGACGCAGATGACCTGCGCTTTTTCGCGCGATGACGCCGGCAAGTTTCTGGGCGAGTATGTGTCGCGTGGCTTTTACGAGTATGACCCGTTCCAGGTGTTGGACCTTGACGGCGTGGGGCGCATAATCGAGATAGCGCTAAAATACGGTCGCGGCGTTAAGCCGGATATTAAGATCGGCGTGTGCGGTGAGCACGGCGGCGATCCCAGGACCGTGGCTTTCTGTCACGACCTCGGTTTCAATTATGTCAGTTGTTCACCTTATCGTGTACCGATAGCCCGTCTCGCTGCGGCGCAGGCCGCTCTGAAGGGGTAGTTTAATGCAAGAACAGAACAAGTTCAGTATCCGTCCGGCAGCTCTCAAAGATGTGGAACAGATATTTGACCTGATCCGGCAACACAAGGACGACTTGATCACACGGTCGGTGGGCGACATCACACAAAACATCGACCGGTTTGTGGTGTGCGACAGTGAAGGCCGCGTGGTCGGATGCGCCGCCTGGAAGATACTTCCGGAGATCGGTGAACCTGAGAGCGCCTCGGTCGAGATACAGTCAGTGGCGGTCTCCGAGGGATTCCGGCACAACAATATCGGTTCGCTGATCGTTTCTAACATTTTAGAGAGGGTCAAGCTTTTCGAGCCGGCGCAGGCGATTGTGCTGACTTTTGCTCCCGAGTTTTTCCGTGTCTTGGGTTTTATGGAGATTCCGAAAACAAAAGTGATGCATAAAATTTACATGGGATGCATCAACTGCACTAAGCACACCAACCCCTTCACATGCCCTGAAATCGCCATGTCTATGGATCTACGGGAAAAGCAATCACTGGGAGAGCAATGAACAACCGATACGCCGCCATCAGTTCGATCGCCGCAGATGCGGTGCGGTACGCGCCTGCCGACACCGGTGCGCTAAGTATGATGCAGGAAAGTTTCGGCAGTCATGTTTTCAATGGCGCCGTGATGCGGCAGCTCCTGTCCGAGAAGGTTTACCGTAAAGTCCGGCGCACAATAGATAACGGCGAGCATTTGGACATTTCCGTTGCAGGCGAGGTGGCGGAGGCGATGAAGACATGGGCGATCAAGAACGGTGCGACGCATTACGCGCATGTGTTTTATCCGCTGACAGGTCTGACGGCGGAGAAGCACGATTCTTTTTTGTCGCCGGACGGCAAGGGCGGGGCGATCGCCAAGTTTTCGGCTCAACAGCTTGTCAGCGGCGAGGCTGACGGATCGAGCCTGCCGTCAGGCGGCTTGCGCGCAACGTTCGAGGCACGCGGGTATACCGCTTGGGATGTGACCAGTCCCGCGTATATTCTGGAGAGCGCGGGAGGCCGTATACTTTTCATACCATGCGCGTTCTGTGCCACCACCGGTGATGCGCTGGACAAGAAAACTCCGCTGTTGCGTTCAATGCAGGCGCTGGACCGTCATGCGCGCCGAATACTGAAGCTGTTGGGCGAGAAAGACGAGAAGGTTGACGCCAACGCCGGCTGCGAGCAAGAATATTTTCTGGTGGATCGAAGGTTGTTTCTGTTGCGTCCTGATCTGGTCAGTGCCGGCCGCACGCTGTACGGGGCTAAGCCACCCAAAGGGCAGGAGATGGAAGATCAGTACTACGGTGCGATACATGAGCGGGTGCTGGCTTTCATGATTGAATGTGAAACAGAGCTTTACAAGCTAGGTGTGCCGGTTAAGACGCGGCACAATGAGGTGGCGCCGGGACAGTTCGAGGTGGCGCCGATCTATGAGCAGGCCAACATCGCATCAGACCATCAGCAACTGATCATGTCGCTGTTGCAGCGCACGGCGACCAAACACGGCTTTGTCTGCCTGTTGCACGAGAAGCCATTCAAGGGTGTGAACGGTTCCGGCAAGCACGTCAACTGGTCGCTGAACACAGCCCGCGCCAACATGCTCAATCCCGGCGACACACCGGAAGAGAATGTCAGGTTCATGCTTTTCTGCGCGGCGATAATACGGGCGATTTCGCTGCACGGGAATCTGGTGCGAGCCTCGGTTGCTCACGCGGGCAACGATCACCGTTTGGGTGCGTGCGAGGCGCCGCCAGCGATCATATCCATATTTCTGGGCGAGCAGCTATCCGAGTTTTTTGAACAGGTGGCAGCCGGTAATTCGCGCAGGCCGAAGACGGGGGGCAAGGCGCTGACTTTGGGCGTGAACACCTTGCCGCCGTTGCCGCTCGGCGATGGTGACCGCAACCGCACCAGTCCCTTCGCTTTCACGGGCGGCAAGTTCGAGTTTCGTGCCGTGGGATCGAGCCAGTCGGTAGCCGGGCCGATCATGGTGCTGAACGCGATCATTGCCGACTCTCTGGATCATATCGCCACGGCACTTGAATCCCGCGTCAAGAAGAATCCTGGCGATCTGAACGCTGCGATCCAGTCGGTTGTGCGCGAGGTTTGGAAAGAGCATCGGCGGATTGTTTTCAACGGCGACAATTATGCGCCTGAATGGCGCGACGAGGCGCTCAAACGCGGGTTGAGCGATCTGCCGTCGGCCACGGATGCCTTGTCGCAATATGTCACGCGGGAGACGATAGGGGTCATGACCCGTCAGGGCGTGCTGACCGAGCGTGAGCTGCGGGCCCGCTACGATATTTATCTCGCGCGTTACATCCACGACATAGCGGTGGAGGCCAGGTTGACACTGGAGATAGGGTGCACCATGATCCAACCGGCGGTGGCGGCGGCACAATCGCAGTTGGCCGACGCGGCTCTAAAGCTGCGCGAGCTGGATCTGCCAACAGACACCTCTTCTTTAGCCGAGATCAGCAGGCTGGCCGTGGCCTTGCAGGAAGAGCTGACGGCACTGGCTCGAGCCAATCGCGAGTTCGATACCCACCAAGGCGGAAAGGTCGAGCAGGCCGGCTTCATGCGTGGTACGATCATACCTGCAATGGACCGCGTGCGTGAAATAGCGGACGCTTTGGAAGGTCTGGTGGATGACGCGCTCTGGCCGTTACCGACCTATCAGGAAATGCTGTTCATACGGTGAGTTAGAATGGTGGCGGAGCCGGGTGGGGGGGATGCGGACACCTCGGGGATGCGTCCCTACCCCGCGAACCGTAGATGTTGGCAGGGATAGTTCCCCGAACTATTTTGCCATCTGCGCGGAAATTATCCGGTGTCACAGTTACTTTAATTGAGGCTTTTGTAACCGGCTTTTTCATACGGATCGCAATCCGGGTGGGGTTGGTGCGCATATCTTCATCTATTTCAACTGACTCAGTCGTAAATTCGCCGCCGGTAACGGCAATGGATACCTGGATACCATTATCGAGAGCTCTGAAATTAAAGGTGTTGTTATCTTTTTCGATCCAGTTGGAGAGGGTTATCAGGGCTGTCTCGAAAGTTTGCGGAGAGTCGAAAACAACGTTGTCGGTAACGGAAAACGAGCCACTGCCATTGCGGGAGTAGGTGAAGGTCCGTTCAAGCTTCTGTAGCTCCGGCACCTTGTAGGCGGACTTCATATCAATCACCAAAGTATCCTGTTCCTCAGTGAATGATGTGCTGAGAACTTCACCACGCGCTTGACGGCCTTTAGACTGCAGCTTGCCGGCAACCAGCGGTACTGGATGGCCAAAGGAGTTGAGAACCTTGCTTTCATAGCGTTTTGAGCTGAATGTGCGGCGGGTGTAAACCTCTCCGCCGGGATCCACCAGCAGTGCTTCCGTGCCAGATACAATCAGGTATGTTCCCACATCGTTGTGATTGTGGTGCTCAGCATTGTGGCCTCCTTTTATGGCCACCGCCAGTTTGAATTTTGAATTTGCACCGGGGCGGCAGATCAGGACACCGGCATCACTGAACCAGGTGCGTTGTTTCAGACGTGGAGTGGCAGTAACCACCGGTTTGCATTTATCGGCTGAGTTAGGGAAGGAGAAGAGCAACCCGGCGCAGTTGTGGCCGGCGTTAGCTATCGGGTCTATGTTATCCCACTCTGAAAACCCAAAGCCGTAGCGACGACTAAGATAATACATGAAGGTTGCAGATGGTTTGCTTCCAACAGAGCAGTCGGCAAAGGCCGGATAAACACCACTTTGGATTTCCAGCACCCCAGCACAATGTCCTGCGGCTTTGGCTCCTTCGGCTTTGAGCATGTCAACCTTTTCTCCGGTTGCCTGATAGATGAATTCCGTCAGCATGATATAGTGTCCGTAGCCGTAATTCCAGTAGCTCACGCCCTCGCTGCAATACCCGTCAGGTGTGAATCCGCTCAGGAAAAATTTTGAATATGTGGCAGCCGCTACTACATACAGAGCACGTTCAGCAGGATCATCAATAAGCGTGAGGGCCGCTTCGGTGATACCTGCCAAACAAACCGCATTCCAGTTATTGGTTGCGGTTATCCACCACCAGGTCATGGCTTTGCTGCCGCAGATCTGTTGTTTGAAGGGAGTGAGGTTGCGGCGCATGACCTCCGCTTTGATGCGTTTGCGCAGTTTCGGGCTGAGTTTATCACCCAGGAGTCCGCGCATGACGGCCAGAGTCATACCGATATCACAGGCTTTCAGATCGGCATATTGTAACTTGCCGTAGTAACATTTCTGGCCGCTGTCATGGGCGGGCATCACCCAGGTGGGCTCATTGCAAAAGGCCATGATGATCTCTTCCAAAGCAGGCAGAAAACGTCCTTTGTTCTCCAGACACTCTGCGATAAAAAGTGTATTCAACCGCCTTTGCCAGATGCTGTCCACACGCTGCCAGCGGCTACGGTTGCCGGTATCTCTGAAATCCAGTACCAGAGATTCCGGTTTCTCAGGAATGCTCTCATCAAGCATCTTTGTTGCTGTTGCAATGGTTTTGCTGAATGCCTTGTGATCTCTGCGTTTATCCCATCGCGTACGATTGGTGATAGAATCACCGATGCATTGCGGTCTCTTCGGGAGCATGGCCTCGATTTGATTGATACGGTTTGTATCAAGAGCTATTGGCATCCGCTTTGCGGCATGTGAGATGAGAACCGAGGTAACGGATAGAAATAATATAATTGTTTCGGTAAGTTTTTCGTGCTTCATAAAAAATCGTTACTTTTGTACAAACCTAAACTCCTGCATCCTATGGGATGCTAATTAACTTTAATATTTACATATATCATTGTAGCGGCAGCAAAGTCCAGCGAAAAAATCTTTTTCGGGAATGGACACCTAGTTGCTGCCAACACCCCACACCTTTTTCCCCGCTAATCTCCGCGAATGAGAACGGCCCCCTTTTTCTGCGGCCTTCGGCCGCCGCTAATCGCTGGAAAAAGGGAGGCCGTACGCTTGCACAAGACCAATGCAATCCTTGTAGCATTGCCGCACGGCCGACTGAACCCTGAACTCTGGCTCCCGAATCCGCTTAATTGTGGTTACTCGCTGAAGCTTTACAGTTAGGCTCTAAGCTGGGACAATACGGCGGCAATGAAGGCATGTCCCGCAGAGTTCAGATTGGTTTCGGCGTTCGAGCCGACCGGCGATCAGCCGGCGGCGATCAGCAAACTCTCGGAAGGGCTTGCGGCGGGTGCCAGACGTCTGACGCTGGAGGGCGTCACCGGTTCCGGCAAGACTTTCACTATCGCCAACCTGATCAGGAACTGGGGCCGTCCGGCGCTCATCGTTTCGCACAACAAGACGCTGGCGGCGCAACTTTTCGCAGAGCTGAAAGGTTTTTTCCCGGATAACGCGGTCGAGTATTTCGTCAGCTATTACGATTACTACCAGCCTGAAGCGTATATACCGCAGACCGACACCTACATCGAGAAAGACGCGTCGATCAACAAGGAGATCGAACGCTACCGTCTGGGCGCCACCAATGCGCTGCTAGGGCGGCGCGACGTGGTGATTGTGGCTTCGGTCTCCTGTATCTACGGGTTAGGGTCACCGGAAGATTACAAGGAGATGCTGGTGGACATCGCGCCGGGCAAGATTCTCGAACGCGACAGTATGCTTGAACAGCTCGTGGCGATCCAATACACGCGTAACGATTATGAGACTTTGCCCGGAACCTTCAGAGTGCGTGGGGACACGGTAGACATTTTCCCTTCATACGAGACGAGCGGTGTGCGGGTCTCTTTTTTTGGCGACGAGGTTGAGGACATACGCACGTTTGATCCGGTGACGGGCAAGACCGGCATGACGCTGCTGCGGTCTGTAATCTCTCCGGCCAAGCATTTCGTGATGCCGCGTTCAAAGATCGATTCTGCCACTGGCAGGATCATGCGTGAGCTTGAGGAGCGGCTGTCGGAGCTGGAGCGTGAAGGTAAGCTGCTAGAGGCACAGCGATTAAAGCAGCGGACTGATTTCGATCTGGAGATGATGCGCGAGCTAGGCTACTGCAACGGCATCGAGAATTACTCGCGGCATCTGGCCGGGCGCGCGGCAGGCGAGCCTCCCGCCTGTCTGCTGAACTATTTTGACTCAGAGTTCCTGACGATCATCGACGAGTCGCATGTGACTTTGCCGCAGTTGCGCGCCATGTACAACGGCGACCAGGCGCGCAAGCAGACACTGGTGGACCACGGTTTCCGCTTGCCGTCGGCCAAGGATAACCGGCCGTTGAATTTTAATGAGTTTCTGGACAAGGTCGGCCCGATTGTTTTCACCACCGCGACACCTGCATTTTATGAGCGGGAGGTCAGCGAAATCATTGTCGAACAGGTCATACGTCCCACGGGTCTGCTTGACCCGCCCGTCGAGGTGCGGCCTTTAGACGGACAGATCGACGATGTCATGGAGGAGATACGCAAGGCCGCAGAGCGTGGTGAAAGGGTGCTTGTGACCACGTTGACCAAGCGTTCGGCCGAGGATCTGACCGCGTATTTGCGGGAGACAGGGATCAGGGTCGAATATCTGCACAGCGACATTGATGCGATACAGAGGGTGGACATACTAGGCCGTTTGCGCAAAGGTGAGTTTGACTGTCTGATCGGTATCAATCTACTGCGCGAAGGGCTGGATTTGCCCGAGGTCGCGCTGGTCGCGGTGCTGGACGCCGACAAAGAGGGGTTCTTGCGATCCGAGACCTCACTGATCCAGACGGCCGGGCGCACGGCGCGGCATATTGACGGCAGAGTGATCCTGTACGCCGAGAGGGTGACCGGAGCGATGCGTCAGATGATGGAAACCACGGCACGCAGGCGCGTTAAGCAGGAAGAGTACAATAGCACGCACGGCATCACGCCGCGCAGCATCAAGCGCGCCATCAACGAATCGCTGGAACTTTACGCTGAGGCGCGGCGGATAGAAGAGCGCATGGTGGCGGCCGAGAGTTCTGAGGCCTATGACGTGCATCAGGCGTTAGGCGAGCTTGAGTCCGAGATGCTGGCGGCGGCCGAGGCGCTCGAGTTCGAGCGCGCGGCCATGTTGCGCGACGAGATACGCGAGCTGAAAAAGGGCGCGATTTAACGAATTGAAATCGCGCCCAGAAGTCAGGATTCAGAAGTTGAATTGCAGAAGAACAAGGGTTCGGGATTCGCACGGTAGGGATGCCTCCCCGAGACGTCCGCATAGCACGGACCAGCGGACATGGACCTGCGGACGGTTCGGGGAACCATCCCTACCAAGGCGTCCGAATAGCATAGACCGGCGGACATGGACCAGCGGACGGTTCGGGGAACCATCCCTACCGAGCGTCCGCGTTTAAGACGGCTAGTCGTTTTTAGGGTTCATCGGCTTTTCCAGACGTGCTATAGTTATTACAACAATGAGGGAAGTAATAATGCGTTTGACATTGGTGATGCCTGTATATAAGGAACACAGGCGGCTGGATAAATCCATTCGGCAAGTGATTGCGTTCATGTCTGCCGAACGTGAAAACGGAATTGACGTGGACGTGATCTTTGTGGATGACGGTTCGCCGGATGACAGCGCTGCGATTGTGAACACGATCATAGCGGATATGGCAGATCCTGACATAAGGCTTTTGCGTTACGAGCGGAATCAGGGCAAGGGGTTTGCGGTCAAGACCGGCATTTTGGCGGCTGAAGGGGATATGATCCTGATGTCCGACGCGGACCTTTCCACCCCGCTGGAAGATTGGCGCAAATTGAAAGACGCGCTCGACAACGGGGCGGATATCGCCTGCGGCTCACGCGCGGTTCACGGGGCACATATCGGCAAGGCGCCGCCGCTGCACCGCCGCATACTCAGCCGCGTTTTCAATATTCTGGTCAGACTCTCTGGGGTGCACGGTATCCGCGACACGCAATGCGGCTTCAAGCTGTTCCGCTCCGGGCAGGCCAAAGAGATTTTCAGCCGATTAAGGATCAAGCGTTTCGCGTTTGACGTCGAGATGATAGCCATGGCGCGTGATTTCGGTTTCAAGGTTGTTGAGGTGCCGGTCAGATGGGATTACAGCGGTCACTCTACGGTGCGGGTTTTCACCAGCGGCGGCCGTATGCTTTTTGACGTGTTCAATCTGGCTGTACGGCGGTTGTTTTGCGGTAAAACCAAAAGATGTGAGTAAGTTATGCGAAACATGCCGGGCTGGTTCTTGCCGTCAGGCATTAAATTTTTTTTAAGGCACAATGGTTTAACAGAAAGCACAAGGTTTGTATGACTATATTTTTGGCGATCCTGCCGGTGATCGTGGCGTTGAGCTTTATGCTGGTTTTCAAGCAGCCATCCGGGCGGGCATTGTGTTTTTCATGGTTTGTGGCGACTATGCTTTGCCTGACTGTGTGGCGTATGGATTTCGCTCATGTTGCGGGATACTCTCTTGTGGGCTTTCTCTCTGCTATTGATATTTTGCTGATAGTGTTCGGTGCCATCATGCTGCTGAACACGTTAAAGAGCGCAGGCGTAATAGATGTTATCGGACATGGGTTTTCTGCGGTCACCGCTGACCGACGCGTGCAGGTAATAATTATCGCCTGGATGTTCGGTTCTTTCATGGAGGGCGCAGCAGGCTTCGGCACGCCGGCGGCGCTGGCCGCGCCTCTGCTGGTCGGTCTGGGTTTTCCGCCGGTTGCGGCGGTGATGGTGGCACTGGTGTGCAACAGCACCTCTGTTAGTTTTGGAGCGGCAGGCACCCCGACGATAACGGCGGTCGCTGTACTGGGCAGCGCGTTGGATGCGTGCGGCTTGTCTCAGGAGGCGTTTCTGCACGCTTTGACGGTTAAGACAGCCTTGATCCATAGTCTGGCCGGTATCACGATACCTTTGGTGGCGATTTTAATGACCACTATTCTTTGTCGTGGCAAGCGGGTTTTCTCTTTAAGGCCAACTTGGGAAATGCTGCCTTTTGCTGTTTTTTCAGGGATGGCGTTTACTGTACCTTATTATCTCTTGGCGCGGTTTGTAGGCCCAGAACTGCCGTCTTTGCTGGGCGGCGGCATAGGACTGGCACTGGTGGTGTACGCGGCCAAAAAAAGTTTTTTGATTCCTTGTAATGCCTGGGGATTTGAAGATGATGTTCCGACTGATTTAGACGCTGGTGGCCGACAGCCCGAGACCCGCGCTAAGATCAGCCAGTTCGAGGCATGGATGCCCTATGTGATGATTGCTTTGATTCTGATTGTCACGCGCTTACCGCAACTGGGAATCAAACAGAAGATAGTCGCGGTCACGCTGACAGTCCGAAATATACTGGGAATAGAGGATTTGATTTGGTCATGGCGCTATCTAAACAACCCCGGGATAGTTTTCATGCTGGTAGCTTTGGCGGCGTCTTGTTGGTTCAAGGTACCAGCCAAGTCACTGCGTGATATCTGTTACAAGACAGTGCTGTCGCTAAAAAACGCCGTCTTGGCGCTGACGACCGGTGTGGCGCTGGTGCAATTGATGCGTTATTCTAATGTCAACGCTTCCGGACTAGACAGCATGCTCAGTCAGATAGCTATATCTTTGAAAGACAACTTCGGCGGGTGTTACCTTTGTGTCGCTCCGTACATAGGCGTGTTGGGCGCGTTTGTTTCCGGCTCTAACACTGTATCCAACACTCTGTTCGCGGCCTTGCAGTTTGACACCGCCAGGCTCTTGGCTTTAAGCCCGGTGCTGGTCGTCGCGTTGCAATCAGTGGGAGGTGCGATTGGCAACATGACGTGCATCAATAATGTGATAGCCGTATGTACCACAACGGGTGTTAAAGGCGAGGAGGGACGGATTATTCTGTGTAACCTTGTGCCTACAGTATTTTACTGCACGATGGCCACATTGATAGCGCTACTTATCGGTTAAGCGCGGTTTGTCTATGACCGGAACAGACGCCGATCACAGCAGGGCAGAAGCGATGCCCAAATATATGAACACGCCGAGGACATCCGCAAGTGAGGTCACGAGCGGGCTGCTGGCGACAGCGGGATCGACTTTGAACTTGTGCAGGATGAACGGCAGTGTCATGCCGATCAGACTGCCGGCAACCACGATAGTGGTCATAGAGAGGGCCGCGACCACGCCGATGCGAATGCCACCGCGCCACCAGGCGAGCATGAATACCGCGACAGACATGGAAAGCCCAAGTCCCAGCGAAACCAGCATTTCGCGCCCAAACACCTTTAAGAAGTCTGTTAATGTCAATTCGCCGAGAGCCATGCCTCGAATGACAAGCGTGGCAGATTGCGCGCCGGCATTGCCGCCACTGGCGATAAGCAGTGGCAGGAAAACAACCAAAGCCACGAATGAGCCAATCAGCTTGTCGAAATGCGCGATACCGGCGCCGGAAAAAATGTTTACGAACACCAGGGTGACCAGCCAAGGTATGCGGCTGCGGTAAAGCATGGAGAGAGGGGTCTTGAGATACCCCGCGCTCAGGGGGCGGATAGCAACGGCCTTATGGAAGTCCTCGGTGGCCTCTTCTTCCGACACGTCCAGAATATCGTCATTAGTGACGATTCCCAACAGTATGCCTTCCGAATCGATTACGGGCAGTGCGTAAAGGTCGTATTTTTTGAAGACCATGACCGCTTCTTCTCGATCCTGTAACGAGTGCAGGGCGACATAATGGCGGTCCATCAAATCCGCTATCAGTGTGGAAGGATCTGCAAGTATCAGTTTTCTGAGCAGCAGGTCGTCGACCAAGACACCTTGTTCGTTGGTGATGTAAACCATCATCACTGTTTCCGAATCATTGCCCTTGGAGCGTATATGTTCCAGTGTTTTGGCGACAGACCACTCTTCGCAGGCGGAGACGTATTGATTGGTCATCAAACGTCCGACGCTGTCTTTCGGATAGCTCAACAGACTAAGAGCCTGTTTTCTTTCCTTGTCGTTCAAAAGGTTCAGCAAACGTTGAGTGACATTCGCCGGCAGCTCTTCGAACAGCGCGGTCCGGTCATCCGGAGACAAGGCGGAAAGGATCTGCCGCGTCTCATCCTGCGCCATGTTTTCCAGCAGTACGTTTTGCGAAGGATAATCCAGCAGTGAGAAGACCTCGTCAGCCGTGCTACGTGTAAGCAGGCGGAAAACAAGTGTTTGGTCGGAGGCGTTCAACGCAGTGATTAACTCGGCGATTTCCGGGGCGGGTTGCGCCGCGAGGAAGATGCGGATGTCGTTATAGCGCATGGCCTCAAGCATCTCAATGATATCCGGCATAAGCAATTGGCTCAGAACGGTGCAGACCGAGCGGCGCGCCAACTTGGCATCCTCGTCTTCCGCGCGTCCTTCCATAGCGTCGATCCATTCTTTCAAACGATCGCCCACCTCTTCGATATCCTTGAAATTGACAAGTTCATGTATGGTCTCGTCATTTTCTATAACCCTCGCCAGGGATGAAAGCTCAGTAAGGTATAGATTGCGCGCCGAGTACGGAACATGATACATCAAGATCAGATGCACTGGCCAGCCGTCGGTGTTGCCGTATTCGATCCCGTCCGGACTCCAGCCGATGATGCAGGTCATTTCTCCTTCTTTGTCAGACCGTGCGTGAGGGCAGGCAATCCCGTATTTGAGGTAGGTGATGGCCCGTGCCTCACGCCGCATCACGTTGTCCAGAATTTTATGATTAGCCGGAAGCCTGAGAGAGGTTTCAAGCCTTTCGGCAAGCATACGGAGTGCCAGGTTCTTATCACACTGCGGCAGCTCGACAATTCTACCTTCGCCGATAGCATTAAGTATGGGATTCTTTTTGTTCATGTCATGAACCTGCGTAACATGAAAAAGCGGCGTTCCAAAATGTCCGGAACGCCGCTATCTGTAACATTTAACCGGACTTTTTCTATTGCGTCTGAATGTCAGCCAAGGTTTGCAGCATTTGGAAATTCTCCTTGAACTTCTTTTCTGCGTTCTTCAGCATCGCGTCTGCGTCAGGATTGAGCTTCTGCAGTTGCTTAAAGCGGTTTTCCTTTAGCGCGGTCTCGGCAAAAGACTGTGAGGGTGCCTTGCTATCCAGTTGCAACGGATTCTTGCCTTGCGCGGCAAGTTCCGGATTGTAACGGTACAGCGGGAAGTGCCCGGTTTCCACAGCGATCTTCTGATGCACCAGCCCTTGGCTCATATCGATGCCGTGAGCGATGCAGTGCGAGTAGGCGATGATTATGGCCGGCCCGTCATACGCTTCGGCTTCAGCGAACGCCTTAACCGTAGCGGCGGCGTTGGCACCTAGGCTCACCTGCGCGACATAGATATTCTTATAGGTCATGGAGATCATGCCCAGATTCTTCTTCATCTGCGGTTTGCCGCTAGCGGCGAACTTGGCCACAGCGCCCATCGGCGTCGACTTGGATGCCTGTCCGCCGGTGTTGGAGTAGACTTCGGTGTCGAGCACAAGAATCTTGATGTTGCGCCCGCTGGCGAGCACATGGTCAAGACCGCCGTAGCCGATGTCGTACGCCCAGCCGTCGCCGCCTATCGCCCATACCGACTTACGGATCAGGTAATCCGCGACGCTCAAAAGGCTTTTGCAGACATTACAGCAAGAACCATCGCCGAGAAGTTTTTTGAGTTCGGCAACCAGCGCACGCATGTTTTCAACACCCTCGTTGCTGCTCTGGTCGGTTTCCTTGATTTTTGCGGCCACGGTCTTAAGCTCAGCCGGTGTTTTATCCGCCGCGATAACCTGATCGAGCATTTCTATGGCATAGGCGTTGAGCTTGTCGGCTGTCAGGCGCATACCGAAGGCGAATTCGGCATTGTCCTCGAAGAGCGAGTTGGACCAAGCCGGCCCGCGCCCGTCAGAGCGTTGGCAGTAGGGGGTGGTGGGCAAGTTGCCGCCGTAAATCGATGAGCATCCGGTGGCGTTGCCGATCAGGAGGCGGTCGCCGGCAAGCTGCGTCAACAGCTTGACGTAAGGTGTCTCGCCGCATCCGGCACAGGCGCCGGAGAACTCGAACAGCGGACGTTTGAGTTGGCTGCCCTGAATGGTGGCAGGATTAATCTTAGAGGTGTCGGCTTCCGGTAAACTCAGGAAGAACGACCAGTTGGCCGCTTCCTGAGCGCGTAACGGAATCTGGTCGGCCATGTTGATGGCTTTCTTGCTTGGGTCAGCCTTGTTCTTGGCCGGGCAACGTTGCACGCAGAGGCCGCATCCGGTGCAGTCTTCCGGAGCAATCTGGATCGTGTACTTGTAACCTGGGTAGGATTTGCCGACAATGCCCTTGGCATCCGCTGACTTGAAGGTTTCCGGTGCGTCTTTAAGGTTGGCCGGATCGTAAACCTTGCCGCGAATGGCGGCATGCGGACAGACCAGCGAGCATTGCATGCACTGGATACAGGTGTCGGGATCCCAAGCCGGGATCTCGGTAGCGATATTGCGCTTTTCCCACTGGGTCGTGGCGGTGGGCCAGGTTCCGTCGTTCGGGATTTTGGAGACCGGCAGCATGTCGCCGCGCTGTGCCATGATTTCTGCGGTCACGTTCTTTACAAAGTCCGGAGCATCATCCGACACGGTTTTCGGTATCTTGATCTTGCCGGCAGGCTGTGCGGGATAGTTGATTTGCTTGACCGCGTCGGAAGCAGCGTCGATCGCGTCCCAGTTTTTCTGGACAACAGCCTCACCCTTGCGTCCGTAAGACTTTTTGGCCGCGTTCTTGAGGGCTTTGATGGCTGCGTCCGCCGGCAATATGCCTGAGATCTTAAAGAAGGCGGTCTGCATCACAGTGTTGATACGTCCGCCCAGCTTGAGTTCATGGTCTAGCTTAAGGGCATTGACAACATAGAACTTCAAACCTTTGTCGATAATCTGCTGCTCAACCTCGTCGGGCATGCGGTTCCATACGTCATCCGCTTCATAGGGCGAGGCCAACAGGAAGGTTCCTCCTGGCTTGACGTTTGAAAGCATGTCGTATTTCTCAAGGAACGAGAAATTGTGGCAGGCCACAAAGTCAGGCTTGGTGCAGAGATAGGGGCTACGAATAACTGTAGGACCGAAGCGCAGGTGCGAGACCGTGATCGCGCCAGCCTTTTTCGAGTCATACACGAAATAACCTTGGGCAAAGTTGTCGGTGTCATCACCGATAATCTTGATGGAGTTTTTATTGGCGCCGACTGTGCCGTCTGAACCGAGACCGTAGAACATGCACTCCTTGCGTCCCTCGTCCGCCAAAGTGAAGTCGGCAGGGATTTCAAGGCTCAGCCCTGTTATGTCGTCCTTGATGCCGACGGCGAAACGGTTCATCGGTTTTGCGCTGCCGGCGTTGTTGAAAACAGACTTGACCATAGACGGCGTGAACTCTTTTGACCCGATTCCGTAGCGCCCGCCGTAGGCCGGTATCCAGCTCTTAATATTTGCCAGCTTCTCTTGCATAGCCTCGCCAATGGCGGTGCGGACATCGCCGTAAAGCGGTTCGCCGACTGAGCCAGGTTCTTTGGTGCGGTCAAGAACCGTTATAGTTTTGGCAGTGGCAGGGACGGCCAGAGCGAAAGATTTGATGTCGAACGGGCGGTACAAACGTACTTTGATCACGCCGACTTTCTCGCCCTTGCTGGCCAGCTCTTCCACGGTCTCGTGGACGGTCTCGGCCCCTGAACCCATGATCACGATGATATGTTCCGCGTCAGGTGCGCCGACATACTCGAAAAGGCGGTACTGGCGACCTGTCAACTCAGCGAACTTGTCCATGGCCTTCTGGACAATGGCGGGGGTTGCCGCATAGAACGAATTGACGGTCTCGCGTCCTTGAAAATTGACATCCGGGTTCTGGGCAGTGCCGCGCAGGACCGGCTTTTCCGGATTCAGCGCGCGTGCGCGGTGGTCGGCGACAAACTCGTCGTCAATCATTGCGCGGACGATGTCCTGACCCACGTCATCGACCTTCTGAACCTCGTGCGATGTGCGGAAACCATCGAAAAAGTGTATGAAAGGCACACGCGACTCCAAGGTGGCGGCGTGAGCTATGGTGGCGATGTCCAGTACCTCCTGAACGCTATTGGAAGCCAGCATGGCGAAGCCGGTTTGGCGACAGGCCATGACGTCACCGTGGTCACCAAAAATCGACAAGCCCTGGCAGGCCAGCGCACGCGCCGAAACGTGGAAGACTGTCGGGGTCAGCTCGCCCGCGATCTTATACATGTTGGGGATCATCAGCAGCAGCCCTTGGGAAGCCGTGAAGGTGGTCGTGAGGGCACCTGTGGACAAAGCGCCGTGAACCGCGCCTGATGCGCCGCCTTCGGACTGCAGTTCCGCAACGTGCGGCACGGAGCCCCAGATGTTCGTCATTCCTTTGGCGGCCCATTCATCAGCCCACTCACCCATGTTTGACGAGGGGGTAATAGGATAAATAGCGGCAACCTCGCTGCACGCGAAAGCGATTTGGGCAGCGGCCTGACCGCCGTCAACCATGATTTTTTTTGACATGACATTTCTCCTTAAAACGGTTAAGCGCGTCCTCCAAAAGTCGGACGCGCTTAAATAAAGTTTATTTCTTTAGTGCGGCTCGGACTGCGTCGAGTTTTCCGGCCGAACCTAGTTTTATATTCTTGGCGGCAATGAAGGCCGCGTATTCAGGGATGAAAACTTTGCCGGGATCACGCAGGTCGAACTTTTCCGGGTGGTCGCGGAAGAATTCGCGGTGTACGCGGCACCAGACCAGTCTTCCGTCAGTGTCAATATTGATTTTGGTGACGCCTAGTTTGGCAGCGCCGAGGAACTGGTTCGCATCCACGCCGCTGGCGCCCTTGATGTTACCGCCAGCCGCGTTGATGCGGGCAACCTCATCCTGCGGGACTGAGGAGGAGCCGTGCATTACTAGCGGAAAACCGGGAAGCAGCTTCTGGATCTCCTCAAGAATGTCGTAACGGAGTTTCTGGTCGCCATGGAACTTGAAGGCGCCGTGCGAGGTGCCGATCGCGCAGGCCAAGGAGTCGCATCCCGTCTGCTTGACGAAATACTCGGCCTCTTCGGGCTTTGTGTAGACGTGCTCGTCAGCCGAGACATCCTCTTCAACGCCCTTGAGCTGACCCAGTTCGGCCTCGACCACAATCCCCTTGGCGTGGGCGGCGTCGACAACGCGCTTGGTGATCTCAATGTTCTTCTCAATCGGATAGTGCGAGGCGTCGATCATGACCGAGCTGTAAACGCCTGAATTAATGCAGTCCATGCAGGTCTCTTCATCGCCGTGATCCAGATGCACCGCGAAAACGGCTTCCGGGAAGATTTTGTCGGCGGTCTGCATCATGGATTCAAGCATCAGCTTATGGGTGTAAGACCTGGCGCCTTTTGAGAGCTGCACTATGAAAGGGGCCTTGCTCTCGACATTGCCTTTGAAAAGCCCCATTGTCTGCTCTAAATTGTTGATGTTGTACGCGCCGATGGCATATTTGCCGTAGGCTTGCTGAAAAAGCTCTCTGGTGGTGACGATCATTTATATCTCCGGGTTTGTCCGGTCAGCGTGTGTTGCCACGCGCAAACACTCTGATGCCGTGAATTGAAGTTATTCAATATACCTGCGAGCGGCTGTAAGGACAAGCCAAAACCGATGCAAAAAGGTAAATTCTGAATTGCAGTTTTCAATGGTCAAGACTTGTGTTGCATGGGGTATTAACGGTAATATAGGTGGCCTTTTTTAGAACCAGACTACGGATACAATGTTTATGAGAATTCTTTCGGGCATACAGCCTTCAGGTAAATTGCATCTAGGAAATTATTTTGGCATGATGCGTCCGGCTTTGCGTCTGCAGGAGCAGGGTGAAGCATACCTTTTCATCGCCAATTACCACGCCTTGACTTCCGTGCACGACAGCGCGCGTCTTAAACAAGACACTTGGGACGTGGCCTTGGATTTTCTGGCCTGCGGGCTTGATCCTGAAAGAACGGTTTTTTTCCGGCAGAGCGATGTTCCAGAGGTTCATGAGCTGACTTGGCTCTTGTCGATCGTCACGCCTATGGGATTGCTAGAACGCTGCCACTCTTATAAAGACAAGGTGGCTAAGGGGATATCTCCGTCACACGGCCTTTTCGCTTATCCGGTGCTTATGGCGGCAGATATCCTGATCTACCAGTCTAATATTGTGCCTGTAGGGCGAGATCAAAAACAGCATGTTGAAGTCACCAGGGACATTGCCATCAAGTTTAACAACGAGTTCGGAGAGATTTTCACAGTTCCGGAACCCTCTATCCAAGATGAAGTGGCTGTTGTCCCCGGCCTGGATGGCCAAAAGATGTCCAAAAGTTCCGGCAACACGATCGAGCTGTTCGGAGATTTGAAAGAGGCGAAGGCCAAAATTATGAAGATTGTCACTGACAGCAAAGGTTTGGAGGATCCCAAAGACCCGACGTCATGTAACGTGTACGCGCTTTACAAATTGTTCGCTGATGAAACGCAACGTACCGAGATGGCAGCCAACTACTGCCGTGGCAATTACGGGTATGGCCATGCTAAAAAGGCTTTGTGTGCCATTTTCGAAGAGTACTTTGCGCCGTTGCGAGCGCGGCGGGCTGAGTTGCAGGCCAATCCCGACTATGTGGAAGACGTTCTTCGCAATGGTGCTGAACGTGCCCGGGCGGCGGCGGCGCTGACTCTTGCCAAGGCCCGCGCGGCTGTCGGTTTATAGTTTTACGCCGCACGATGCGGTTTAAAAGCCGCCGTGGACATGATGAGGAACGTCGATGTCACTACAAGCTTTATTGGCAGATGATTACAAGGTGGATCTGGAGGTCTTCGAGGGGCCGTTGGATTTGCTGCTTTATCTGATCCGTCGTGAAGAAGTGGATATATATGACATTCCGATCGAAAAGATAACGGCGCAATATTTTGTGTATCTTGACATGATGCGCATGCTTGACCTAAATATCGCCGGTGAGTTTTTGGTTATGGCCGCGACTCTGATGATGATCAAGAGCCGCATGCTGTTGCCGGTTGAATCGCGAGGCGCAGAAGATGAACTGGACGAGGATTGGGTGGATCCGCGGCTGGATCTGGTCCGACAGCTTGTCGAGTACAAGAAGTTCAAGGACGCCGCTGCAAAGTTGCTTGAAATGGAAACGCTGCGCGGTGAGGCTTTTGTTTTCGGTGGAGAGAATCCGACTTTCGAAAAGTCCGAAGAGGACGCCGGACTTGTTCTCGGCGACATCGGCCTTTTTGACCTGTTAACCGCGTTTCAGGAGGTCCTTCAGAGAACCACCGAAAATCCTTTTGAGCAGATCGAGCCCATCAAGTGGTCGGTGCCCGATAAGATGGAGATGATCATCGCGCGTACAAAGTGCGGGCAGCGTTTATATTTTTCCCGTCTCTTCACGCCCGAATCGCATCGCATAGAGGTTATTGTTACATTTCTGGCATTGCTGGAACTCTTACGTTTGCGACAGGTCGGTCTTCATCAGAACACGGCTTTCCATGATATTCTGATCTTGTCTGCGGAGTCTTTTGATGGAGAGTATCAGCAATCGCCGATAATAGGAGGAGGTGAGCATGTCTCATCCTGACGATGTCAAAGTGCCGGTAGCGTCAAGTTTACAACAGATTGTCGGAGCTTTGCTCTTCGCTGCCGATCATCCATTGACCGTTGAAGACATTCGTTCATGCATCACGGGCGTGGCGGAGGCTTCTGACGAAAAGGATAACACCACATTGGCGATTTTCGCTGAGGCATCGCCTAATGAAATCACAGATGCTCTGGCGAGCATAGCAAAGGAACTGGCGCGTCTTAAGATCGGTTTTGATCTGGTTGAGATCAACGGCACTTTTCGATTCGAGACCCAGCCGTGCTGTGGACGTTGGGTGCGTAACCTGTTGAAAACAGACAGGCCTCACCGATTGTCGCGTCCTGCTCTGGAGACACTTGCGATCGTAGCCTATCGTCAGCCGATCGCCAAATCTGAGATTGAGTCAATCCGTGGTGTAATGGTTGACCACATCCTAAAGGCACTTATGGAACTGCATCTGGTAAGGATCGTTGGGCGCAGCGAACTGCCGGGGCGTCCGTTCCTCTACGCTACCACAGCCACTTTCCTTGAGCACTTCGGGTTGAGAAACTTGAAAGACCTCAATGATATAGATCCCACGCTCCAACGCTCTAAACCATCTGAACGCAAAGCCGCTCACAAAAAAACCAAGGTTGCCCCTAAGCTTACTGATGCGGGAACGCTGTTCGATCAAAACGCCGACACTTTATCCAAACCGCCAGAGGAAAAGTAAACCCGCCACTCCACTCGTAGGCGCTTCTAGCCGTCTTAAATAGCGTAGAAACTTAACAAATGAGTCAAGTTTTGTTGGAGGCATACGCACGCCGGAGGGGTGGGGGAGGTTTAACGCTTATGCCCCCCCCCGAACTAGGCTTTACGCAGCGTTCATGACAGCCTACTTAAAAGGCAAGCATCAAATTGTTGGCGCTTACAATGGCGATGTATTCCATTGCCGTGCAAAGCATTATGGAATCCATTCGGGTGTGCGTCAAAATAGTTGACAGGTGGTTCACGCCTTCACTATCATTGAACTTATGTAGGGGACTATACAAACGTGAGGTAGGGTCAATAACAACTGTTGGCCCGAAGAGATTAAGATTGAGAAACAATGCGACTTGTGAAACCATACACGAATGAGAAATGCCCTCGCATATCAGCCGGAACTGTTTGTCGAAGAACTGGATAACGCCCTAACGCATGCCCGATTTAACGGGCGATCTGGTGCTTTTGGAGACAACATGTCATTGCCAGTTCATCGCTGGTATCGTTATTCAGCAGGTTTTTCGGCCGACTGGGTAAGCTCGCTCATTCACGAGCGACATGCGGGGGCAAGTTATTATTCGGTTCTTGACCCATTTGCGGGAGTTGGCACGACGCTTCTGGCCAGCGAAGCAGCTCAGGTTCAGAGCTGGGGATTTGAAACACACCCATTCATCCACCGAGTCGCTACGGCAAAACTACGGGGCATTCATTGTCAACTTTCGCATATTTGCGAAACCTTTGATAATTTTTTGAGATGTCTTCCTGAAGCTGTAGCGGAGCTTCCTTCCGATGTTCCATTATTGCTATCCAAATGCTACACGATGGATTCACTCGCCGTGCTGTTTGCTATGCGTAACCTTTTCCTAACTGAATTTGATGATAAGACACCGGAAAACGAACTGATTTGGCTGACAATAACCTCCATCTTGCGGATGTGCAGCGGTGCTGGAACCGCGCAATGGCAATACGTGCTGCCGAACAAAAGCAAGAGAGGTGTGCAACATCCCCTTTGTGCATTTCAAGCCAAAGCAACGGATATTCTTCAGGACGTCGAGTATACCCAGCGCAATGCTTGGGCTTCCCTCAGCGAAGTCATTCTCACCGACGCTCGCAACCCTCTCACGAACTCACAGATTAAGGTTGATGCGGTTATTACATCCCCACCATATCCAAACAATTACGATTACGCTGATGCGACAAGATTGGAAATGACATTTTGGGGGGAAATCAATGGATGGGGAGACCTTCAACAAGCGGTGCGTCGGCACCTTATTCACTCATGCTCCCAGCATGCGGCAGCCGAAAGACTTGGTCTTGATGATTTGCTGGCAGAAACCGTCCTAGATCCGATTAAAGATGATCTAACAAAGGCCTGCAAAACGCTTGCAGAAGTACGCAAAACCAAAGGAGGAAAAAAAACCTACCACACAATGGCAGCAGCGTACTTTCGTGATCTTGGCTTGGTCTTCAGGGCATTGCGCCCTATTTGCCGTTCTGGCAGTCTACTATGCTTTGTCATCGGAGACTCCGCGCCATATGGAGTGTATCTTGATGTTGACACATGGCTGGGTGAGTTGGCTGTCAATGCCGGATTCAAATCATATTCTTTTGAGAAGATTCGTGATCGTAATGTGAAATGGAAAAACAGAAAACATCGTGTGCCGCTCAAAGAGGGCAGACTATGGATTGAAGGGTGATGTATGGCAAAATCTCCGTCCCACAAATTCGGGCAACTGATCGGAAATCTGCTGGAAGAGCTTATAGAGCCCTTCCTGACCGACTTTGCGAAACGCAGCGGGCTGTATCTTGATTACCAGAAGAATTCACGCAAGGCGCGCAAAGGAAAGAAGGTCACATGGAAAGATCCATACGGAAACCTCCATGATCTTGACTATGTTCTGGAGCGTGGCGGAACTGCTGACATGCTCGGAACACCAGTTGCATTTATTGAAGCAGCATGGCGGAGATACACAAAACATTCGCGCAACAAGGCGCAAGAAATTCAGGGAGCCATTTTACCCCTTGCAGAAAAATATCAATGGTCCAATCCCTTTCTCGGGGCGGTGCTGGCAGGAGTTTTTACGGAAGGGTCTCTTGAGCAGCTGCGCTCCCTCGGATTCCATGTGTTGTATTTCCCCTACGAAACCATTGTTGCTGCGTTCGCCTCGTGTAACATTGATGTAGCCTTTGATGAGAAGACACCTGACAGAAGCTTTCAAAAGTGCGTCACGCAGATTGAGAAGGCTCCTAAAGCGACTATGCAGATGGTTAAAGATCATCTCGCGAATGCCAATAAGACAGAGATAAACAACTTCGTGGCAGCGTTGAAGGAGCGACTTGACCGAATGATCGAAAAAATTATCGTCATTCCGTTATACGGACGCTCTAACGAATTCGCCACGATCGACGACGCATTGCGGTTTCTTGATGGTCATTCTGTTTACGAAGGTTGCGGCGACTTCCGAAAGTACGAGGTATTCATTTCGTTCACAAATGGAGATAGAGTGGAAGGATCGTTTAAGGACAAGGTAAAGGTTCGCGAGTTTCTCCAGTTTGTTGCAAAGCAATGAAAAGGGCCAACAAGATGAATGCAGGCTATTGCCGCTCGCGCGTCAAAGCCTGATTCACGACGTTGGGCTTCTTAGCATGAACATTCCTTTAGATCAGTTTGAAAAGCGACTTGACGCTATTTCGGAATTTGGGGGCGTACCATATGGTCGTGCTCACTTGCTTTTTGATGAAGAAGATGCGCATTCTCGTGCTTGTCTGCAGTACAAAGGGTTTTTGGCGCTATCAGACGCGTTCAAATGTTTCTTTCTCGAAACGGTGGAGCGGATCAATACCGAATGTCGCCCCAAACTTACTTGGCCGCTGCCTGAGTTTTACGTTCTCTTTGCTCCGCGACTGGCACACAGCTTTAAGTCGCTGTGCGGGTCAGAGCGGCTTGCTCTCAAGGGATACCCATATCACGCTTGCACAATACTAAGAAACACATTCGACAACCTAGTGCTGTCGTCGGCGGCATTGCAGGGTATAACAACGTTTTATCTCATCGAAGGGCTGGAGGTCGGGAAACTGTTCGATCCCAAGTCTGCCAAGAAAATCCGGAAGGAAACAGAGTTTGATGTGCGGCGGATGATGACAGGCTCGAAAAGCGGCTTAAACAAAGTGACGATTGATGCGCTAACTAAATTGGATGAGGTGTTTGACTACGAAGTTCATGGGGGACGGCTATCCTTGGCCGACAACCAGCCTTGGATGAAGGGAGAGGCGCCACTATCCGTTTTGCCGACATTTCAGGAACGCGCTTTCGGGATGTTCATGAACCGGTATTGCGAAATAGCATGGATGACTCATCGACTTATTCCGTTGCTCCAGCCTTCGGAAGCATCACTGGAAAAGGCCTGGAGGGAAAAGTGGGAAACGTTAGATTCGGCGTTTGAGACGATGGTTAATTCGCTGACCGTGCAACTCGGGAAGGGCGTCGGGAAAGCCGTTGATGAATTTGTGAAATCAAAATTCTCGTTTAGCGCCAGTTCTGTGTTTCCGGAGTGAAGGTCGGCGTGGAACAGGGCGTTCCACATACCCACTAGAGCAATCTAACTAGTCATTCAAGCCGACGCCGCTTCGCGGCATGGCTTAATTCAGGAGAAAAAGACTATGCCAACATCCACACTATCAGAGAAAGAACTTCAGCTCGTTCTAAAGGCGGTGATTGCATCACACTCTATTGCGGAGCTCGACGGGTTACTCGAGGCGTGTCATGAGTTCAAGACGTTCGGATCACTGCAACCTTACGAAAGGTACTTTAGGAAGGTTCTGGGGTATCGGGACTTCAATGTTCATATTCACTACGTTCTCCACGATAACAACACCTTGTCAGAGGCACACATCCAGTTCAAGAGACCCTCCAAGTTTCCTGCTCCATATCTCAATCGAAACAAGAAACTACTCAAGGAACTTGACGCCATGCTAAGATCTCTTCTTGGCGGAAGACGACAGGACACAGGAAGCATTGACGGTTTGACCTGCTATCACTATGGAGAGTACTTTGGATTTCCCGAAGAGAACAACCGGACCACAACAGGATGGGAATGTACCCTTGTGGATGAGCCTCATTCATCAGGCCAGACCAATCCACATGTTACCGAAATCCGAAATGATTTCGTTATCATTAGGTATGAGAGAAAAAAATAGCAGACCAGTCAGCGTACACAACGGCGTGACCACCGTGTGTGGCTGACGACGTTGGGGCAAAGATGACAAAGACAAAACAACAGCACTATGTCCCGCAGTTCTACCTGCGCAACTTCGCCGATGCCGGTGGTCGCCTGTTTGCATACGACAAGAGCGCAGACAAATCGTTCGCCACAAATGTGCGGGACGTAGCGGGGCAGCGGTATTTCTACGACGTGTCTGAACTTGACCACGTGACGGGGCTTTCGCAGACGATCGAAAAACACTTCCAGATGATTGAGGGCGATGCGGCACCGTTCTTTGCCGGATTGCTCGACGCCCTCGCCGCCGGCAGTTTCACAAGTATTTCGCCGGAACAACGCAGCCACATTTCCTTCTACCTTGCAAATCAGATTGTGCGAACCAAAGAATTCCGAAAACAGACTGTCGAGATCCACCTGAAGGCTTACCACGAGATCCTGATGCGATCCGTAGCCGTCGAGCCCCCAGAATGGAAAGACGTTCCATTCAACGTCAAACTCCGCGAAGGTGGCGAGGCGGCCATCCATGCAGAGACGATTCTCGACAAGGATTTTGTCCTGAAGTTGGCTGACATCTTGCACAATCACATTTGGATCGTGGGGATCAATCGCACTCCCATGTCCTTCTACACTTCCGACCATCCGATAGCGCGGCACGCCCACGTGGAACATCCTTTCTTCGGCATGTCGGGTTACGCATCTAGGGGAATTGAAGTCGCATACCCGTTGTCGCCTCGTTTCCTTCTGTCCATGTGCGAGCGTACCTTCTTCGCCGATTTCGCTGACAAGGATGGGCAGACCTTGGACTTAGCCGCCGATGATAACATCACGTACTACAACGCTGAGCAGGTTTTCTCTTCTGACAGGTTCTTGTACTGCGAGCGGGATGATTTTGCCTTCGCGAAACGCGTGTGCGACAAGGAGCCGGACTTTCGCAATCCGACGAGAGACAGAGTAACGATGGGATGAGAACCCCAACATCCGACCGCACCCTATTCGGAGCCCGCTGCGCGGTCTCCTCATGGGTGAGTCGGGGCGTTCGATATGGGATAAGAAGAGAATGAATGAGTGGTATTCAGCATTAAACAGGCCTCCGCTAACTCCTCCGAGCTGGATCTTTGGGCCGGTGTGGACTGTTCTCTACATAATGATCGCCATTTCGATCATTCTCTACTACCGGGCCACCGCGAAACCACACCTAGGTCTAACCTCAGCAGTGCTAATAGTCCACATCATAAGCAACCTTGTTTGGACAACCCTCTTTTTCGGACTCCACTCTCCAGCTATGGCTCTAATCGATATTGTTCTTTTGGACGTGACTCTGGCTATAGTCATTTGTTGGTTCTGGAAATCGAGTGTGGTCGCTGGCAGCCTTCTAATCCCGTACTTAGTCTGGGTTATGTTTGCGACCTACTTGAATGCTGGTTTCTACACACTAAACTGAGGATCGATCGGGATAGGGACGCCCCTTGCGGGGACAGGCGGCCGAGCCCCTTCCCCTGATTCGGAAGCCCGCTCACGCCTCTGGGCACTGTCCTAAAAAAAAGCAGATAACCGCCAAAATAAATATCCGATAACACTTTATAGTTCGCTTTTGAACCGTCCCCTACACGTATTTCATTGCCGTGCAAAGCATTATGAATCCATTCAAAATATGATCATAATGCTGTCACCGTGCGAGCAAAACCGGACGGGTTTGTGCGAGCAAAACCGGAATTTA
>CAZKZI010000017.1:0-32617 GCA_964557205.1 uncultured Lentisphaeraceae bacterium | reverse complement strand
TGTTTTTTCCTTTCTTTCATTTAAGAGCATACATTATTATGCTTATCTCGTATTCGTCAAGCCCTGCAAACGCAAAAGGATGCAAAGCCTGCGCCAACGGCATGAAGCATCCGGCGTTCATCTACACGTACCGCGAAGATGAAAACTCCGGTGTCGGCATCGAGGCCGGTCACAAAAAGTGGGCTGTTCGAGAGATATTCGGCTTGGCAAGGCAGTTACTCGCGAACCACAACAATTCCTTCCGGTGCCTGAATCTCGCTCTTCACACTGCCGTCGGGCTGCCGCACATGCCGCACGCGCACCACCCCTGCCGGTGTCGGAAACCGCCCCTCCGCCCACTCCAGATCACCGAGAAAAGGTTTCACCCGCACGGTTTTGCACCCGACATCCATAGGTTGTATGCCCAAGACATGCTTGATCAGCCACGCGCTCGGCCCTGCCGCCCAGCCGTGGCAGAGGCTGTGGCGGAACCCCTTGTAGCAGAACTCGCCGAAATCGCCATGGATATCCCGCTTGCCTTCCACAGGCAGCTCATCAATGCGGAATGCGTTGTTCGTCCACGCCACGTTGAAATCCTCCCAGAAACTGGTCGCCCCCATATCCAGCATGGCGCCCCAGTAATCGCGCACCGCGCGGATGCCGCCGCCGATGTCGCCGGCCTTGGCCATGGCCTCCAGCATATAGTAACCGTAAAAGGTGGAGAATCCCTCAATGCCATTTTTTGACAAGACTTCCTGATTCATCTCCGCGGCATCGCGCAAGCCGGACAAAGCCAGCAGCGCCGCCACCTGTTTGCTGCCTTCAGGCGCGGGAATGTACTGCCGCAAACGTTCCGTCGCCTGCCGGCACTGCTCTTCCATGTCGGTGTCTCCCAGCGCGGACGCAATCCTCACGCCGTCCTCGAACGCCAGCAGCATCAGCGCGTGCATGCCGGAGTCCACAGCCTTGCGGTTGTGCTGCGTCGGCCAGTCCAGAAAACCGCGGGGCATCTTACAACGGTTGTCATCGCCGATATACTTGACTAGATTGCCGAACATCACCTTGAGATATTCGTGCTGCTGCGCCAGATAACACTTGTTGCCGGTATAGCGGTACCAGTCGTGCTGGCAGCGTATCCACCAGAGTGTGTAAGGCGGCATGGTGTTCATCCATTTATCGGCGCCCGTGGTGTCGCGCATGTAGTCCAGGGAAGCGTTGACAACATCCTGCGGACCGAAAACCGCCATCAGCGCCATAAGTTCCGGGTGCATGTCGCCCATCCACACCAGCCGGTCGCGCTTAATCCCGTCCCAGATGAATTCCTGACAGCAGAGGTGCAGCGTACGCGCGGCAATGCTCCATATCTCGTTAAGACGCCCATCGCTACATTTGAAATCGCCCATCCAAGGCATCGGCCGCATCAGCGAAACCGCGCGAGCCGACTCCAGACTGAGCACACCCTTTGAGACAAGGTCGATACGAACAAAACGAAATCCGGAGTTGCCAATTTCGCGCGTTCCCAGCCACGGCAGATCAACCACCCCGTCCCTGATGGCGTGGTCGTTGCCGGCCCCGCGCTCGCCGAGTTCGGCCATGGCTTCCGCCGCCGACTCGCCAAACCGCACACGCACCTTGACATCTCGGCCGCTGGGTCCGCCGGAAGCCATCTGCAATCCGCCGTGCAACTCGCGCCCGAAGTCCAACAGGACCGAGGCCGGCGCCCCTTTGTTCTCCATGCGGCAGCCGGATCCGGCCAGAAAAACCCCTTCCGGTACCTGTCCGTGCTTGGGCTTCAGCAATATCTCAGGGTTCTTGACCGAAGCAAGCTCCCCCTCTTCAGAGACCCAGACCACCCTGACCGGCATCACCAGCGTCCTGACGCGCGGGTCAACCCACTCGCCAGCCTTCACCCCGACACAAGACACCCCAAAGCAGATTAATGACAACCGCAACCCAAAACGCATGACACGCACTCCTTTTTGTTTGCCTGTGCGACACAACAAAGTAAAATCGCAACAACTATAATCTATTGTTGTTGACGAAACGAGACGAAAACAGTTTAATGTTCACGTTTCTATGAACAGAACCCAGACATATTTTTACTTTAGCTTTTTTAGGTCGCCGGACACACGGTTCGGGTCGGCTCGGTGAGCTTTTGTAAATCGGGTAAGACTTTTTAAGAACCGCGTGTCAGTAGACCCGCGGTTTTTTTGTTGTGATAAAGAAAGGTTGAAATCATGATTATCGTGCTTAAACGACATGCGTCCGAAACGGATATCGCCACTGTCAGTGATCTCGTCTGCTCACTGCGCTACCAGCCGCGCATCATTCGCGGCGTTGAGCAGACGGTCATAGCCTGCATCGGCGATGAGCTGAGCAACCGTTCGCTAACGGTGCTGCAAGACCTGCCGGCGGTCGAGGCGGTGTTCCCGATTCAGAAAAAGTTCAAGCTGGTTTCCCGCGACTACCACTCCGGCGACTCGGTCGTGAACGTGCAGGGCACACTCATCGGCGGCGGCAACATACAGATCATCGCCGGACCCTGTGCGATCGAAGGCTATGACCAGTTCCGCTCCGCCGTGCAAGACTTGACCCGCTGCGACATCAGGATCATCAGAGCCATGCCTTTCAAACCGCGCACTTCGCCTTACGATTTTCAGGGGCTCAAACTAGACGGCGTGAAAATCATGCGCGAAATAAAAAAGGAATTCGACGTGGCCCTGGTTTCAGAAGTGCCCGGCCCGGCACAGATCGAAATATTGCATGATGTTACGGACATGTTTCAGATCGGCGCACGCAACGCCCAGAATTACGACCTGCTGGAACACCTCGCGCACGCGGGCAAGCCGGTGCTACTTAAACGCGGCATGGCCAGCACCATCGAAGAGTGGCTGACCGCGGCGGAATACTTGATCGTGAACGGCTGTTCGCAGGTGGTGCTGTGCGAGCGCGGTTTGCGCTCCTTCGACAAAACCACGCGTAACCTGCTGGACATCGGTGCCGTGGCGGTCGCCCGCCAGCTTTCGCACCTGCCGGTCATGGTCGACCCCAGCCACGCAGCCGGATCGCGTAGCCTGGTGGCTGCCCTGTCCCGCGCCGGCTTGGCGGCAGGCGCGGACGGACTCGTCGTCGAAGCCCACCCCGACCCGGTGAACGCCTTCAGCGACGCCGCGCAGCAACTGGACTCTTCTGTTTTCAGCGATTTTCTGAAAGGCCTGGAACCCTGGATGGCTCTGGCACGTGCCGAGCGCGCTAGTGAATCACCGCAGACAGCTTGAAATTTAATTGCTCAGGAGACAGGAGTGAAGAGGAAAGAGGAAAAAATTAGGAGTAACACGCTGCGCGCCACTTGTCGGTTTAAGGCGCAGCTTCACTGAATTATGAAAACTCAAATTCTTTATTTAGGGCCGGAAGGCACACACTCGCACGAGGCGGCCTTGTACCGTTTCGGCGATAAAACGCGATTGATGCCGTGTTTGTCGCACGAGGAGATATTCGAGAAACTTTGTGACCCTGCTCGGCGAACACGTCCGCTGGCGATTGTGCCGGTCGAAAATTCAAGTGAAGGTCCTGTCACTCAAACCCTCGACCAGTTGGCGGCGTGTCCGCGGGTAACCATCACGGAAAGTTTTTCGATCAGTATACGCCACCATCTTCTGGTGTCGCCGGGTCTCCGTCAAAAATCGAAAATCAAACGCGTATACAGCCATCCGCAGGCACTCGGTCAATGCCGCGCTTCGCTGCAGGCCTACCTGCCAGGGGTCGAGCGCTTGCCTGAATCCAGCACCGCCGCAGCCGCTCGGCGTGTTGCCGGTGAAGGCGATTCCGCGGCATTGGCCTCCTCTGCGGCGGCGAGCATCAACGGACTCAATATCTTGAAAAGCGATATGCAGGACAGCAACGAAAACGTCACACGTTTCTTTGTTGTGACCGCCCGCCGCGTCAAACCTGCACTATGCCCTGCAGGTGAGCAACGCTCTTTGATACATCTGGTCATCGGCAACCGACCCGGCGCCCTGCTGCACGCCCTGGCACCCTTCGACGCCAGCGGCGTGAACCTGACCTTCATCCAGAGCCGCCCCTTGCCTGGCCGTCCTTGGGAATACGGATTCTTCATCGAAGCCGCCACTGACTGGAAAACCCCGTCCGCCGAAGCCGCTTGGCGCCTGGTGCTCACACTCTCTGAATCAGGCCGCAAGATCGGCACCTACCCGGTCGTCTGACAAGAGAGGGTGTGATTCGCCTTTGTTGAATCGCACCTTACAAGGATTTCTGTTTACTGTTACATACGCTTAACTTAAGCTCTTGCGCAAATGAACAAACTGGCACAGTTGCGAAACATAATCGCCTCGCTTGACGAGACACTGGTAAAATCTTTTTGCCGACGTGCGGCTTTTCGCGTCAACAGCGGACTGTATAACGAACTCCAGCCCGCTCTATCAGCCGCCGAGACCGCCAACCTGTTCGGCAGCACCTCGACCATTGCCGGGCGCGTGCAGATCGTCAGGCCGCTTTACGTCACCGCCATACTGCCGGCATTGTGCGCGCCTGGCGATGACGACGACCGCCGAAAATGCATCGCATCTGATGCCAACTGCATGAACGCCCTGGTCCAGCGTCTGAACCTTTCGGTTCATGTAGCGGCATTGAAGATTGAAGAGATGCCTGAAGCGCTCCGTGCGCCGCTTGCCCGGCGTGACCCCATGCTGCTGGAGGACGCCATCACCAACCACACGGTCGAAAACGAGGTGATCGCACGTATTCTGGAGATGTCACGCGAAAGCCAGGCCGACAGCGACCTCTCCAAAAAGATCGCCTGCCTATATGAACAGTGGGTCATCCCCGTCTCGCGTAAAATACAGGTGCATGACCTTCTTGCAAAATACCGCCTGTTGCGCAACAAGGGATAGGTAAGAGTTAAAGAGTTATAAGTTAGGAGTTAGGAATTAGGAATGGCGGCACTGCGCGGCTGGGTCCTGAGTCCTGCGTCCTGAGTCCAGAGCCCTGTTTTGAGAGTGTCGTTTAAAACCTTCGGATGTCGGCTCAACCGTGCGGAAACAGCTCAATTCGAAGCTGAATTCGGTACAGCCGGTTGTGAGATAGTGCCTTTCGGCACTGAGGCAGACATCGTCATTTTCAACACCTGCGTGGTGACCGCAACCGCTGAAAAGGAGTGTATGCGGCTGATACGCTCCCAACGCAAAAAATCGCCGCTGGCACTCTTAGCGGTCGCAGGGTGTGCCGTTCAAACGGTGGCTGCGGAACGTCTGTGTTCGCTCGGTGCCGACCTGGTAATACCCCAAAGCAAAAAGGACACGCTGGTATCAATCATATTGCGTCACATGGGTATAAAGTCCTTAAAGGACAGCGAGTTCACACCTTCACAAAACTTATCTCGCGCTCTTCTTAAAGTGCAGGACGGTTGCGATTTCTTCTGCGCTTATTGCATCGTGCCATACACCCGCGGACAGCCGCGCAGTGTCCCGCTAGACGATTGTATGAAAAAGGCAGCAGCCTTCATCACGGCGGGTTTCAGCGAGATTGTGGTGACCGGCTGCAACCTGGCTTGTTATTGCCACGGTGCTACGCGGCTGCCGCAACTGCTGGCCGAGCTGGCGAGCCTACCCGGGTTGGGGCGCCTGCGAGTCGGCTCGATAGAAGCTGGAACAGTGGAAATTGAGGTCGCGCAACTAATGGCGGATAACGACAAGCTCTGCCGATTTATGCACCTGCCTGCCCAAAGCGGTGACGATTTTATCCTGTCTCGCATGGGTCGCCGCTACTCCTCCGGAATGCTTGCACAAAACATTCGGAAGATAGTGGAGCTGGTGCCTGATATCGGACTCGGCACCGACATCATCACTGGGTTTCCAGGCGAGACAAAGGAATCCTTCGGTAACACACGCGCATGGCTGGCCTCGCAACCTTTGAACAACCTGCACGTCTTCCCGTACAGCGAGCGTCCCGGCACACCCGCCACTGACTATGAAGACATGGTGCCGCCAGCGGAACGCAAAGCGCGCGCGCGGCAGCTAATTGCCTTGGGGAATGAACTGAAGATCGCCTATGCCAACACCCGTGTCGGGCAACGCAATGATCTGCTGGTTGAAAGGTTTGACGAAAACGGCTTGGCCCACGGCTGGAGCGGAGAATACCTGCCTTGCGCCGTCAGCGGCGTACAGCGCGACCGGTTGCGCAAGCTGGTCGCTTTCGCGCCGGAGCGTGCCGATGGCGGCACCTTGAGCGGTGCCGCCTCCTGAAAGGCAGAGTCAACGCTGCACGCGGGCGTTGCCCTTCCAGACACTCCAGACCTGGTCCTCATCAGCCGGCAGTGCGTAATCGACCAGCATGGTAGCCGCCAGGGCACCGCTGGCCCAGCCGAACTGTATCCACTTCGCCGGCTCCCAGCCCTTGAGAATCGCGTATAGCATTCCACCGACAAATCCGTCACCGCCGCCGATGCGGTCCATCACGGTTATATCGCGCGGCTCCACCACATGCCACTCGTCACCTGCCGCCATCAGCGCACCCCAAAGATGATGGTTGGCGTCGACGACCTGACGTAAGGTAGTGCCGTAGACCTGCGCGTTTGGAAAAGCCTTTCTTACCCGCTCAATCATACCTTTAAAGCCGTCGATCTTAGCCTTGACATCCTTGCCGCCCGCATCCGGCCCCTGTACGCCCAGACAGAGCTGGAAATCTTCCTCGTTGCCGACCAGAATATCCGCGACTCTGGCAATCTCGGCGAAAATGGCCGACAGTTCCTGCTCGCGACCTTTCCAGAAAGAAGCGCGGTAATTCAGGTCGAAGGATATCTTGGTGCCGTGTTTCTTGGCGGCACGGGCCAGTTCCAGACAGAACCGGCTAGTCTCCGGCGAGAGAGCGCCGATTAGACCGGAAAGGTGGACGATCTGCACGCCCTCCTGACCGAAGATCCGTTCCAGGTCAAAGTCTTTGACATTCAAGGTCCGGCCGACCTCGCCAGCGCGGTCGTTCCACACCCGCGGCCCGCGCGAACCGAAACCGCTGTCCGCGATATTGATCTGGTGGCGGTAACCCCAAGGACCGCCCTGCTCCACCTCGCCCCCCTCGTAATCCATATGGCGGCCACGTAAATTGTCTTTGATCAACTGCGCGATCGGGCTGCCTTTGACGAAAGTCGTCAACACCTTCACCGGCAGTCCCAAATACGCTGCCACACTTGCCACATTGGTCTCGGCGCTGGTTGCCTGCATCATGAAAGTGCCGCCGCAATGCACCGGCTGCCCGTTAACGGGCGTGATCCTGATACCCATGCTGGTCGGCACCAGCAATGAATACTTGCAGCCAGTCTTCAAGTCAATTTTCATCAAATTCCCTTCTTTTTCAGACACAGGCTTTGACGATCGCCGCGAAGGAGTCCGCCTTTAGCGCCGCACCGCCGATCAGACCGCCATCAATGTCAGGCTGGGTTAGCAGCTCCTTGGCGTTTTCGGGCTTCATGCTGCCGCCGTACTGAATGCGTATACCGTTGGCCAAATCGCCGCCGGACACATCAGCCAATGTGCGGCGAACCAAGGCGTGCGCTTCCTGAGCCTGCCCCGGCGTCGCCGTGCGTCCGGTTCCGATAGCCCAAACAGGCTCATACGCGATCACCACCTTTGACAAGTCTTCACCGAGATCTGCAAGTCCGGTTGTGGTCTGACGCACCACAACCTCCTCCATCCGGCCAGAATCACGCTCTTCCAAAGTCTCGCCGACACAGACGATCGGGATCAAACCGGCGGCCAAGGCAGCTTTGACCCTTTTATTGACCGTCTCGTCGGTCTCGCCGAAATACTGGCGGCGTTCACTATGACCGACGATCACATATTTCACTCCAGCCGCCTGCAGCATTTCCGCGGATATCTCACCTGTGAAAGCCCCGGCAGTCTCCCAATGCACATTCTGGGCCCCCAGCATGACATTAGAACCGGCACAAGCCACAGCGGCCGCTCTAAGTTCGGTAAAAGGCGGGCAAACCACCACCTCGACATTGTCTATATCCACGACCTCCTGCTTGATCGCCACGATCAAGGCCACTGCCGCCGCGTCTGTCATGTTCATCTTCCAGTTACCGGCAATAATCTTTGTGCGCATCTGCTTCTCCAATGGGTTTCAAAAGAGTGGTTATTATTACAATTACCCGCATGTTATGCAAGCCCGCAAGGGTAAATCAGAAATTAGCGCGTTGCCTCACTAATTTACAGACACAACACTTGCTCTGCCTTAGGAATTGCGATCAACAAAGCTGAATCCGCGCCCTTCCGCTTGACATGTGCGGGTGTCTGCTTCAAAATCTAAATATTTCTAAACCGTATTGGAGTTGTTATGCAGGATGCGATCAGAGCCAAACTGGAAGAACTGCGCGGCATGTTGCAGGCTGACGGCGGCGACTTGGATGTCGTCGCCATTGAGGGCAAGAATGTCAAACTGCGTCTGCGCGGCGCGTGCGGAAGCTGTCCTCACGCCACTATTACCCTTAAGCAGGGCATCGAGCGCATACTACGCGAATCCATCGACTCGGAAATACTAGTCGAACGCGTACAATAACCAATGTCGGGCTCCGTGCCCGGTCTTAACCCGAGGTAAATGCAGATGAGGACAACCGGAAGTTTCATGAGATTGACAGTTGCGCTTGCGCTCTTGTGCAGCACCGTCATGGTTTTTAACGCATCAGGGCAGACAGCCGAAAGCAAGGAGGCGCGCGACGCGCGCATGCGCTGGTGGCGCAACGCGCGTTTCGGCATGTTCGTGCATTGGGGTCTCTACTCCGGGCTCGCCGGCACTTGGGACGGAAAGCCGGTCGGCACCAAAGGCGGCATGGAATGGATACAGCAACGCGTCAAGGCTGACACCGACACCTATGCGCAAAGAGCCATACCGCTTTTCAAGCCGATGCCTGGCTTTGCCAAAGAGTGGGTCAAACTGGCCAAAGCGGCCGGCTGCCGTTATATCGTGCTGACCACTAAACACCATGACGGCTTCGCTCTGCACGATTCCAAGGTCAGTGAATATGACGCCGGTTCCGTGCTGGGCCGTGACCTGATCAAGGAGTTCACGGATGCCGCGCGCGCGGAGGGTCTGCGGATAGGCTTCTACCACTCAGTGATAGACTGGCATCATGACCAGTACGCATACGCCCTCTCCAAACAACTGCCCCATCCGCTCAAAGGCCAGCCTTATCCGAACGGCGAACGCGACCACTCCGTTTACCTGAAATATCTCCATGCCCAGGTCGATGAGCTGGTATCCAATTACGGTCCGATTGACGTGCTCTGGTGGGATTACAGCTCTCAAGATTTCGAGGGTGAAACAGCGTGGCGCGCTTTCGAACTGATGACTTCCGTGCGCGCCAGGCAACCCGCTGTCATCATGAACAACCGCCTGTTCCGCAACCCCGCGTCCGGCTGGAAAAGCATGGGCACCGACGGCTTCACCCTCAGCATCGACAACAAATACGGGGACTTCATCACACCTGAACAGCACATACCCTCCACCGGCATGCCCGGCCTGGATTTCGAGGTCTGCATGACCCTCAACACCACATGGGGATACAGCGCTCATGACCATAACTGGAAGTCGGACGAAACCCTGATCCGCAACCTTATCGACATCGCCAGCAAGGGCGGCAATTATCTGCTGAACATAGGCCCGAAGGCTGACGGCTCGCTGACCGCAGAGACGCTCGCGGCTTTTCGCGCGATCGGCAAATGGATGTCGGTCAACAACGAATCAATCTATGAAACGACTTCCAGCCCCTTCCCCTATCTCTCCTGGGGACGTGCCACCATGCGCACGGCCGGTCCCGGCACCACTCTCTACCTGCATGTCTTCGACTGGCCTGCCGACGGGATACTGAAGGTGCCCATGAAAGCCGACATCGCCAGTGCCATTATGCTGTCTGTGCCGGAAACTAAAGTCGCCTTTGAGACTGTCGGCGCACATACTGTTTTGCGCCTGCCGCAAAACGCTCCGGACAAAATCGCGACGGTGATAAAGCTTGACCTGCGCTCTGCACCGGAAGTCGACATGTCGATTCAGCCGCCGGCCGCCAAATGATTTCGTGAACCTCGTTTTTTAGCGAAAGTATATAACCGTGTCCAGACTTCAAATTAAACCTTCTGACACCTGCCGTTTTGAGGAGATATCTCTCGGTGAAGTCATGTTGCGGCTTGATCCCGGCGACATGCGGGTCAAGAACGCGCGCACTTTCACGGTCTGGGAAGGCGGCGGAGAGTATAACGTGGCGCGCGGCCTGCGCAAATGCTTCGGCCTCAAAACCGCCGTTGTTACCGCCTTTCCCGAAAATGATATCGGACGGCTGGCCGAAGACCTGATAATGCAAGGCGGCGTAGACACTTCGTTGATCGCATGGGTGCCTTTCGACGGCACCGGCGTGGCATCGCGCGTCGGGCTCAACTTCACGGAACGCGGCTTCGGTGTTCGCGGCGCTTTGGGTGTCAGCGACCGCGGACATTCTGCCGCCTCCCAGCTCAAGCCCGGCGACATTAATTGGGATTATATCTTCGGCACGCTAGGCGCGCGCTGGTTCCATACAGGCGGCATCTATGCGGCTTTGTCATCGTCAGCGCCGTTGGTTATCGAAGAGGCCATGGCCGCCGCCCGCAAGCACGGCACAATAGTCTCTTATGATCTGAACTACCGACCTTCCCTGTGGAAGGCGTTCGGCGGCCAGAAAGCCTGCCGTGAGGTCAACCGGCGGCTCGCCGGATACGTCGATGTCATGATCGGCAACGAAGAGGATTTCACAGCCTGTTTGGGACTGGCAGTTGAAGGTGTGGATGAGAACCTGTCACTACTGCCTATCGACGGCTTCAAACGCATGATCGATCACGCCGTAAAAGAATTTTCCAACTTCAAAGTCTGCGCTACCACGCTACGTGCAGTCAAGAACGCTTCGATCAATGACTGGAGCGCCATCTGCTGGTATGACGGCGAATTTCACCAGGCCATGAAAATGAAGGATCTGGCCATCTTTGACCGCGTTGGCGGCGGCGACAGTTTCGCTTCAGGTCTGGCGTACGGGTTCCTTGCCTTTGACGATGCCCACAAGGCGGTATGTTACGGCTGCGCCCACGGCGCGCTGGCCATGACCACCCCCGGCGACACTTCAATGGCGTCTAAGGCCGAAGTCGAGAAACTAGTAGGTGGCGGCAATGCCCGAGTGGTGCGCTGAACAGAAACAGCGCCAGCACTGACGTTTCGGTAACCAAGATCGACCACTGTTACAGCCGCCCCTGATCGGAGGCAATGCTGATGTCAGACTTAAAAGCATCTGGATTTTTCCGGCTTTCAACCGCGGTTTTACTGGTTGGCTCGCTGACCGGCTGCCGCACCTCTTGCACCACCCTGGTGCAGGACCGCGACACCGTAACCCAACTAGCGCCCTTCATCTACATCCTCAGCGGCAACTACGACGGCTCTGCGACCGTGGCTGATTTCAAGGCCGCGGGCGACTTGGGCATCGGCACCTTCGAGGGGTTGGACGGCGAGGCCGTGATGCTGTCCGGCACGGTCTATCAGATCAAAGGCGACGGCTCTGTAACCATGCCGCCGGACACTATGCGCATGCCTTTCGGCGCCTGCACGCTGTTCGATCACGACCGGCGGCATAATATCAAGACCATCCTTTCGTTCGACAGTTTCGGCGCCGCCTTGGAACAGGCTTTCGACAACAAGCGGATCTTTTACGCGGTCAAGGCCGAAGGCAAGTTCAAAAGCATCACCGTGCGCAGTTGCGACAAGCAGAACAAGCCTTACGCCCCGCTGTCAGAGGCCACCAAGCTTCAGCACGAGTACACCTACAGCGACATCAAAGGCACACTGGTCGGGTTCTGGACTCCCCCTTTTATCCCCGGCGCGATCGGCGTGCCGGGCTTTCACCTGCACTTCATTTCAGCAGACCGCACTAAAGGCGGCCATGTCCTGGATTTCACCTCCGACTATCTCGTCACTGCCATCGACCCGACGCCCCGCATATCGATCGACTTTTCCTCTCCAGCAGAAATACCGCTCATGCGCGAGGACATCGAACGCCAAGTTCACGAATCCGAACACAACAAAAAATGAACGTGTGCGTCAATTAAATGCAAAAAGCCTTGCGGGCTTTGGCCCGTGCGCTACCAAGCGAGCCGCCATCCTCTGCCTTTGCGGGTACGCACGCAGACAGGCCGAGGCGTCCGAATAGCGCGGTATCGGCGGACGGTTCGGGGAACCATCCCTACCAGACACACGCGCTTCGCATGGTAGGGACGCCTCCCCGAGGCGTCCGCATAAACCCCGCGATCATTCGCAGCCCAGCCGCGCAGCCGACTGAACCCTGAAAACTTTGCCCGAAAAGCCCTTTTCGGACAACGTCTAGCTATGGGCTCAGAATATCTTCTCTTCGTCAATGTCCGCGTCATCGTCATCCTCATCGCGAAACCCGGCACCGCTGTCCCAGTCATCATCGCTCTCTTCCTCGTCCGGCGTGGCGAACAGGCGGCTGCGCAAACCGCTGGAGACTGCGGCAGCTTCGCAGAAGCGGCAGTCAAACTCGTCGCAAGTCAAACACAAGACCGGTGAAAAATCAGCCGCCTCTATTTCGCCGTCCAGTACCAGCGGACATGTGCGCGATGACGGACCGCGGTTGATCGTGTTTTTTTTTGCCTCGACCTTTGCCGGCGTCTTGGCCGGGGTTGCGGCCTGAACCGCAGTCGGAGCCTTTTTCAGGTTTCGCTTGGACTTTTTTGCCGTTTGTACTTCAGCCCCAACAACATTGTTGCTCTTCTTAAGTTGTTTTTTTACAGCCATAATCCCCCTAAAGAATGCTTATAAGTTTGCCAAATTTTCATGCGCTATGTCACGGTTTTTTGGGTTCTCCCGCATTTTCGGTTTCAATTATTACAATTTCCCCCACTCCAGCCGCCAGCAGACCGGGTTCTACCTTGGCGCGGTCACCGACCACCAGCCAAACCATGCGATCAACACGCGCGAACCCCGCAGCGGCTTGTTTCAAGTCCTCCACAGTTAACGCCTTCATCGCTTCCGTGTATTTTCGGTAGAAATCTTCCGGCAGGTCATACCGTTCAAGTTCAGCCAAAGACCCGGCAACCGCCCGGATCGTCTCCCAGCGCCCGGCCAATCTGAGCGTCAAATCCGTGACAGTCTTGCCAAGCTCATCCTGCGTAGGCGGACGTCCGGCAGTGAAATCAGCGAACTCGCGCCGCAACTCGATCAACGCCTCAGCGGCCTTGTCCGTCTGAACCGGCGCCAGACATAAAAAGGCCCGCGCGCCCGGCATGTCTGTCAGGGATGTCCTCACACCGTAACTCCAGTTTTTATCCTCGCGCAGGTTCATGTTCACCCGGCTGGTGAAGCTGCCGCCCAAAATGGCGTTGGCCACTTCAACGGAGTGTTCCTGGTCGTTTTCTTTTGGCAAAGCCACAGCAGCCGCGCACACCACAGCCTGCGGCGCGTCAGGCCGGTCAATCAGATGCACCACCGGCCGGCCAGACACCCCGGCCGGCTCTTCCCGCTTTCGGGAGGGTATGTCTCCCGGGCGCCACGCGCCGAAAAACCGCTCAAGAACCGGCATCAGTCTTTCGGTCTCCACATCCCCCACCACCAGCAGCGTAGCATTGCCCGGCTTGAACCAGCGTTCATAAAAACTTAACACGGCCTCTCTTTTGACAACCGCCACGCTGAACTCATGGCCGAGACCGCTGAACGGCTTGCCGTAAGCATGACCCGCGCCGTAAATCAGTTCCGGCAAAACGCGCGTGGCGATGCCGACAGGTTCACTTTGCTCGCGTCGGATGGCGGCCAGCCTCTGCGGCCGCAGGCGTTCCAGATCTTGCGCGCGAAAATCGGGATTCAAAACCATGTCCGCAAACAAATCCAAAGCCTCATGCAAATGCGCTTTCAGCACGTTCAATGAGATTGTGACCGTGTCGGCCTGGCAGCCGATCCCGAGGCGTGCCCCCACCGTCTCCAACGCATCGCTGATCTCCAGGGCCGAACGATGCCGGGTGCCCTCGTCCAGCATATCTGCCGTGAACCCCGCCAATCCCGATTCTCCTTCAGGATCATCGGCGTAACCAGCCCTGACCAGCATATCCATCTGCACGACCGGCACGTCATGACGTTCGGCCACGACCACCTTGAGCCCGTTGCTCAAAGACCGACGGTGAAAGTCTGGCAGTCGCGCTTGCGGCTTGAGATCGGGCACCGGCAACGAGCTGCGGTCGACATCGCTTTCGCCCGCACGGTACTCAGGGAACGGTTCAAGCTCAAGCACAAACTGACCGTCCGCGAGCCATTCCCGCACCGCCGCGCGCACCTGAGCGCGAGAGGCTCCGACCACATGCCCCAGCACTGCCTTGTAATGCGAGGGATCGCCGGTGAACACAAAGTTGTGCGCCAGAACATCCGATTTGCCGCCGAATCCTCCGACACGTTCGCAACCCCTGATGAAATCACTCTCGATGCCAGTTTTTGCCCGGCGCAGCTCAGCGGCGGTCGGCCCGTCCGACAAGAAACGCGCCATCTCTTCGTCAACCGCCTGTTCGATATCATGCAAAGCCACCCCTGCACTGGCCGTCACCATGATCACAAACTGCCCCGCGATCTCGCGCAACCCGGCCCAGACCGACACATCGGTAGCCAACCGGGTGTCATGCACCAAGCGCTTGTAGAGACGCGAACTCTTGCCGCCGGATAAAATTAGTGCCGCCACGTTCAGCATGGTGCCGTCTCTTTGCCCGTAAGGAGGAACATTCCAAACCTTGTAAAGACGCGATTGCGGCACACGGTCTCGCGCCACCATACGGCGTGAACCGCTGCGCTTGGCCACATAAGTGTTGTGTCTGGACAAAGGCGGGCCGGAAGGCACGCTGCCGAAAAAGCGCCGCGCCTTAGCCAGCGCCTCCTCTACACTCACATCCCCTGCGACCACAACCACCGCGTTGGCCGCGCCGTAATGACGCTGGAACCAATCACGCGCGTCTTCCAGTGTCGCGCCCGCAATGTCTTTCTCCGCCCCGATTACCTCCCACGAGTAGGGATGTCCTGACGGCCAGGTGTTTTGGGTTATCAGCCGCCATGCCACACTGTAAGGCTGGTTTTCGTATTGTCGCTTCTCGTTCAATACCACCCCGCGCTGCTCGTCGAGCCGCTCTTGGGTCAATGCCCCCAGAAAATGCCCCATGCGGTCTGACTCCATCCATAGGGCGAAGTCCAACGCGTCGCGCGGCACAACCTGAAAGTAGTTTGTGCGGTCATGGCTGGTCGTGCCGTTCATATCCGTGGCTCCAACCTTCTCCATGGCTTTGAACCAGTCGTCATTGAAGTTCTCACTTCCGTTGAACATCAAATGTTCAAACAGATGGGCGAACCCTGTGAGCCCCGGCCTTTCGTCCTTGGCGCCAACATGATACCAAACGTTCACCGCCACAACCGGAGCTTTGTGATCCTCATGGACAATCACGGTAAGCCCGTTCTCCAGCACCTCCATGCGATATTCGATTTCCAAGAGGTCTGTTGCGGCAACCGTTCCCGCCGAGGCGAACAAGGCAGCAAAAGGGAATCCGGCCTTTTGCAAAAACCAGCCTACAGCATGCGATCGGGCACTGGAAGAGTAAGTCATATTTGTTATTTTAAAGAGTCGTAGCAGCCGCGTCAACACCAAGACTTTCAACCGAAAAGTTGTTCGATCTGATTGAGCAACGCAGCCATGTCATCAGCCTCGCGCACCGGGCAAGGCAGGCTGCGTTTGAAGGTGGCTCCATAGCTCTTGGTGACTATTCGCGGATCGGCAATAATCACCGCCCCTTTGTCCGAGCGCGTGCGAATCAGGCGACCGAACCCCTGCCGGAAGCGTATGACCGCTTGCGGCAGAGAAAGTTCTCTGAACGGGCTGCGGCCTTCAGCCGCGATTTGTTCGCAACGTGCCTCCAACACCGGATCATTGACCACCGCAAAAGGCAGCCGGGCCATGACCACGCAACTCAAAGCCTCGCCCGCTACATCGACACCTTCCCAAAAAGAGTGCGTGCCGAGCAGGACACAGGCCTGCCCGGAACGGAAAACCCGCGTTATCTGATCGCGCGTTCCGTTTAAGCCCTGCACCAGCAGCCTAATCCCTGCCGCCTCCAACGGCTCCTCTAATCTTCGCGAAACCTGGTTCATCATGTCATAACTGGTGAAAAGCCCCATAGCTCGTCCGCGCGTCCTGATGAACACCTCACGCATCAGGTCGCTCAACAGAACGGCGTAACCGCCACCTGACGCCCCGGCCGGATTGGGCAGGAATACCGGCGCCAGCACCGCGCACTGGCTGGGATAGTCAAAAGGACTCTGGGCCACGCATACGTTGACTCGTTCTGGCTCAATCAGATCAATGCCCAAACGACGCCCGATATAACTGAACGATCCGCCGACACGCAAAGTGGCCGAACTGAACACCACCGAGGACTTTTTCCGGTAAAGCAGTTCCGCCAGGCTGTCAGCAATGTTAAGCGGCGCGGCTACCAGATCCGCCAGCCCTGATTTCCGTCCCGACGGCTCAGCCCAGAAAACATGTCCCGCATCAGACCCGGAAAACACGAAATCGATGTCCGCCGCAAACTCTAGCAGCGCAGCAGCCGCGCCGTCGAGGTTCGCTGACTGGTCGCTGTAAAGCGACAGTTCCCCTTCCGTCGCCACCCGCAACGCCTGCGCTAACTCGCGCATCTGATTGGCCGCCTCGCAAATAGCCTTTTCAGTCGCGCGCTTGTCTTTACACACAGCCTTTTCGTCCCACCCGGCACAGTCGACAAAAGTGCCTGCCACGCAAACCTCGCGCCGTGACAGCGGCCGGCCATTATCCTCCGGCGGCGTTTCTGACGCTTCAACTCCCGCCTGTTCCGGAGCCGGGACACAGCGGAACCGGACCGCCTCCTGCCGACCCTCAACCAAACCGTAAAAACCTTCGAAAAGACGCTGGGCCGCGATCTGCGCCTCTTCCATCAGGCTTTTCACCAGCCGCAACTGCCGCTTGAGGCTGTCCACCGTCTCTTTATCGGCTTTGACCGCGCCTTTCTCCAAATGGTTGCGTAGGATCTCAAGAACGCCTCCGGCGCTCCGCCCTTTGCCGCGGCTGAGCCGACGCGTCATCTGAGCCAGACGTCGGCGGCTTACCGCCACCGACAAGTGACGGGTCGCGGTTTCCTCAAGGTTGTGCGCCTCGTCAAAAACGATCTGAGCATATGGCGGCAGCGTGGTGCCGGGCATCTGCGCCTCCGAAAAAACCAGAGCGTGGTTGGCGATCACGACATGCGCGGCAGCGGCGCGGGCACGGGCCTTTTGCAGGAAGCAACGCCGAAAATAACGGCAGGCGCGCCCGGGACACTCTTCACCGGAGCTGACCAGCTTGGCGAGGAACGACGGGATACCACGGCTAGCGATAATAAATGAGTCAAGATCGCCGTCAGGCGTGTGCGCCGCCCAAGCCACAGCCTCGGCGAAATAACGCAACTCGGAGCGTTCCAGCTCAAACTGCCTGTGCTCCAGCAAAACCCCGAATCGACGCAGACAAAGATAGTTAGTGCGGCCTTTCAGCAGCGCCACGCGCAATTTCCCGTCGCCACTCTCAACACGCGCCGCCTCCAAAACCAGCGGCAGGTCTTTTTCGATCAACTGTGACTGAAGATTGCGCGTATTGGTGCTGATCACCACCGGCACGTCGTTAAGCTTAGCCCAGAAGGCCGCAGGGATCAGATAGGCTAGACTTTTGCCGATTCCGGTGCCTGCCTCCACTACCAGATGCGTGCCTTCATTAAAAGCGCGCGTAACAGCCCGTAACATTTCGACCTGTCCGGCTCGTGACTCATATCCCGGCATCAGCCGCGCAAAGGTTCCGCCCGGCATGACGTGAGCAGCCACCCGATCAACATCCAACGGCGCACAGTCAGCATGCTCGGGCAACGTTCTGCGCTCATTGCGCATGGAGGCGGACTCGAAGGAATCGAACCACGAACCTGCAGCGCCATGCCGGACACGAACATTCTCAGCGCAGCGGCTCACGGTCTGCTCGATTGCGTTTTCCTCAAGTTCACGGCAAACTGCCGCGATGGTCTCAAGCGCCCATAGCGGCAGACGCTCAAGTTGCGCGGCAGATGAAAGCCGGAAAGGGTGCAACTTCTCTCCAGACGGTTCACTGGGGTTCAAAATATTTCCGCTTGCTTCGGCACCCCTCATCACTTCCCCATGTCGAAAAGCTGGAGGCAGCGCCGGAAGTCCGCCGGCAGCGGGCTGTGCGCCTTCAGTGTCGCACCCGGCACCATGGGATGCGGCAGTTCCAAGCCTGAGGCGTGTAGCATCTGGCGCGGGACGGTCAGCAAACGCGGATCGCGCGCGGTCTTGAACCCATGCTCGCGATCACCCAATACAGGATGCCTGATAGCTGCCAAATGACGCCTGATCTGGTGTGTTCGACCAGTCTCGATCCTGACTTTAAGAAAACTGGCATCTTTGGTAGAACTCTCGCGGTTAATGTGGCTCACCGCCCGTTTCCCGTCTAGTTCATTCTGCAATGTGGAGACCGAACGCTCAAACCTGCCGTAAACAATGACATGATAGATTTTTGAGACTCGCCGAGTCTTGAAAATCGCAACAGCCGCATCGAAGGCCGCGTCGCTCTTGGCCAGCAGCAGACATCCGGTAGTGTCGCGGTCCAGACGGTGCGCAGCCTTCAAGTTCGGCTCGCCGAACTGCATCTGCAGAATGTTGGCGACACTTCCGGTCTCGCCAGCCGACACAATACCTGACGGCTTGTCAGCTATCAAGTAGTGCTCATCCTCGACCAGCACCCTGATTTTAGGCGCGGCCGCAGGCTCGCTGTTCTTGCCCTTCTGCGGCGCCGGAACCTCGACCGTGTCACCATGCCGTAAAACATGGTGAGCCATCCAGACGCAACGCCGGTTAACCCAAACGGTTTTGGTGTCCAGCAGATTCTTGGCCGCCCGTTTGGATAACGAAAGTTTGGATGCAAGATAAACCTGTAGGCATAAGCCGGACTCGACCTTTGATACCACAAATGACAACACTGTGCCGCTCTTCAACTTTTCACGCTCAACTTTCTACACTAATGCGGGCTTTTGTCCGCAACCCTCTCTCCAGCCCATCACTCCAATCTTCCAGTGAATTTAGACCTGCGCCAGCGATCCGACCACACCCACGATCTTATCCGTAGCATGACGGTCAGGCGCCAACAGAACATCCACCTCCGCACCCTCTTCAGCCTCGGTGTCGGCGCCTATCCGGCAGTTAACGGTCTCACCATTCAAAGCCTGTTCAAACAACCCCGGCAACGGATCATCCGGCATCAACTCATCGAAAACACGGCCAATTACCTCAGCCTCATCCGTCATTCCGAACATAGCCAGGAAGGCACGGTTAACCGCCCTGAAAATCCGGTTGTCGTCGCAAACAAAGCAGGCGCACTGCGCGTTGTTGAAAGCGTTGGCCATACTGCGCAGATTCTGCCATTGTTTACGCCGACGCTCGGTGTTGCGAACCGTGAACACCAGATCACCGGTGTTGATCAGGTCTATTACGCTGATCGTCACCTCCGCCTTGAAAAAGCTTCCGTCCTTGCGCTGACATTTGGCATCCAGCATGATATGCCGCGCGTCATCAAGGCCCTTGCGTATGCGCCCTATCATATGGGTCGAGACCCCGGTGATGAGAATCGCTACCGGCTTGTCGAAAACATCCTCGGGCTTATAGAGGAAATACTCCATGGCTCGCGGATTGAGTTCGATCAGGTGTCCGTTAGGATCCGTCACCAGCAACGCGTCATACATGCCAGACACGAGTTGACGGTAAAGGGATTTATGATCTTGCCGGGCACAAATGGCAGTCATGCGCTCGTCTCCCAGAATTACTTAGGCAGGGCAACAATGAACCCCGCTATTACGCAGGTACTATGACAAAAATCGGTTTTATATGCAAATCCTTTTACAGTGCGATTTTACTTCGTGGCAACGCACCCAGATAACTTGTTGACAAATACAACATCCCTAACGAAAATGAAAACAACTTTTGAGAAAAGGATTTTATAATGCACAATGCGCTGGATCAAATCGCCGCCATCGGCGTCGTGCCTGTAATCGCTTTAGACTCTGCCGACCAGGCCCTTATGCTGGCCGACGCTCTGATTGCAGGCGGTTTGCCGGTAGTAGAAATCACCTTCCGGACCGCCGCCGCCGCCGAGGCTATCCGTATTCTGGCTAAAGAAAGACCCGGACTGATCACGGGGGCAGGCACGGTGCTGACCCCCGAAAACCTGGCCATCGCCCGCGACTCCGGCGCCCAGTTCGCCGTAGCTCCGGGACTCAACCCTAGGGTGGTCAGCGCGGCCCAACAGATGCACTTCCCGTTCGTACCCGGCATCGCCAACCCCTCCGACATCGAGGCTGGTCTGGAAATGGGCTGCAAGCTGCTCAAGTTCTTCCCGGCTGAAGTGCTCGGCGGCACAAAACTCATCTCAGCCCTGTCCGCTGCTTATAAGCACACCGGTGTGCGCTTCATGCCGACCGGCGGAGTCTCGCCCGCTAATCTCGCCGACTACATAAAAATCAAAACGGTCGCGGCGGTCGGCGGAACCTGGATCGCCAAACCCGAGGACATGGCCAACAATCGCTGGGACGAGATTGCGCAACGTTGCAGAGATGTCTTAAAAATAGTGGCGAAAACGCGCGGTGCCTGATAGCACCCCCTGCGCTTACCGTCCACGTTTCCCAGCGCGTCCGCCTTGACGCGACCGACCACCTTGCCGCTCCTGCTTAGGCCGTTCACGAACGGGACGGCTGTTGCCTTTCCTGCCACTCTCGCCGTTACGCCTGATGTCGGAGCCTGAACGCCGCGCGCCAGCCTCCGTGTCTGTGCGCTCATCAGCAACCAGCATGAAATCGGCACGGCGCTTGTTAAAATCAACTGCCGCGACCTGTACCTGCAGGACAGTCCCCACCCTGTATGTGGCAGAACCCGCACTCAATGACTCGTTGGCGGGATTAAAACGCACGAATTGCTTTGAGAGGTGTGATATGTGTATCATACCGCCCATCGCCAGCGCTGGTATGTCGATGAAAACACCGTAATTAGTGCATTTGGCTACCACAGCGCGATACTCGACAGGTTCTTTGTCATCCAACTGCTGCTGCAGGTAACGGAATTTCTTAATTTCAATCAACTGGCGCGAAGCGTCGTCGGCAACCTGCTCGCGCTCCGTGGCCAGCAGCGCGGTCGGCATCAGATAATCCTTCTGCATCTTCCCGCCTTTGCCGTCTAAGAAGTCGGCCAACTGGCGGTGCAGCACCAGATCGGGATAACGCCGGATCGGTGAGGTAAAATGCGCATAGTAATTTTTGGCCAGTCCGAAATGACCGATCTTCTCCGCCGAATAAACTGCGCGTTTCATGCTGCGCAGTACTAAGGTGTGCGCGTGATAGCGCAAAGGATGATCATGCGTGTCCTTGAGAAATTTGGCCAGATTTCGCGGATCGGAGAGATTGCCGGCGCGGAACCCCAGAATCGACAGGTTGGCTTGAAGTTCTTCCAGTTTCTCGTCATCCGGCGGCTCGTGCAGACGCGCGAGTATTTTTATGCCCCGCGTCCACAGTTCCGTAGCTACCGCCTCGTTGGCCGCCACCATACACTCTTCAATCAACTGATGCGACTCATCATACGGTCGCACCAGCAGGCCGGTCATGCGTGAGTTTTTGTCCAACACCACTTCCACCTCCGGCACTTCCAGATCTAATGCCGCCATCGAAAAGCGTAGCTCGCGCAGTTGCGCCGCCAGTGCCCAGGTGTCTTTCAGCAAACGACGCGCTTGCTGCGGAACCTCATCCAAGCCCTCGGGTTTTGCATCCTTTATGATCGCCATTGCCTGCTCGTAATTCAGCCTCAACTTGGAACGGATACGGGTCTTGGCAAAACGGCGCGACACCATGCGTCCGGCTTGGTCAAAGGTCATGAAAGCGGAAAAAGTCAGCCGGTCTTCATCAGGACACAAACTGCATACGCCGTTAGAAAGCTGCTCCGGCAGCATCGGCACAACTTTATCAACCAGATAAACGCTGGTGCCGCGTTGGCGGGCCTCGATGTCCAACACGGAGTTTATACGCACGAAATGACTCACGTCGGCAATATGCACGCCCAGCACCCGGTTGCCCTGCGCGTCGCGCTCTAACGAGATCGCGTCATCGAAATCGCGCGCCGTAGCCGGATCGACGGTGATGATATAATTTTGGCGGATGTCTTCACGTTTTCCCGGACGGGTCAGGCGCTGCGAGACTTTTTCGGATTCAGCTATTACCGCGTCAGGAAAGGCTTCCGGCAGATCGAACTGCCGCATCACCACCATCGTGTCCAAGGATGGGTTGTCAGCCGGACCAATCACATCGACGATCTCGCCTTCCGGCGCGACGTAACGGTTCTCCCAGCCTGTGAAGCGCACCACCACACGGTCGCCCGGCTTGGCGTCGTTCGCGGACGGAACGTAAAAATCCTTGCGGTACACCGGATTCAAAGGCACGACGTACCAAAACTTGCCGGTAGTCATCAGCGTGCCCACGATGTCGCGCGCTGAACGCTCGACAATTTTGATGACCTTGCCTTTGGCCTCGCCGCCTTGGCGGTACAGGCGCACCGTGACGATGTCCCCCGGCAAAGCTGTGCCCAGATTCTCGGATTCGATCCAGATGGTCTTGCCGCTTTCTCGTTCATTCACATTACCGGCACCGTTGCGCACCATGCGCAGCGGCGCGGTCACGAGGTCGGCCTGCTTGCCCAGTGTGTAGGCGCCGCCCTGCTTGATCTGCACGATCTCGCCGTCGCGCACCATCTGCCGTAAAACGTCATGCAACCGGTTTATCTGCTTGCCCCGTAAACCCAGCGTACGGCTGATGTCTTTGGTCGTCCAGGCATATTCAGGTTCGGATTCAAACAGATGTTGAATGGCTATCTTGTCTTTATTGTTTTCTTTCATTGCGTATCAGTCAATCGGTATTATTTGTCTTCTTCAGTGACCACGATCTCTTCGGAAACAAACTCGCGCAATTTGGCCTGAATGAAGTCTTGGCGGGTGAAGGCCGCGGACTGGCAGCCAGCGCACATGCCCCGGAAAGCGATTTCCACATTATCCCCCTCGATGTCGATCAACTCGATATCCCCTCCGTCCTTCTGCAACTGAGGCCGTATCTCGCGGTCGATGATCTCTTCCACCAGCTTCATCTTCTGGATATTGGAGAGCTTTTTGGGGGGCGTGGCAACCACCTCCGGCTCGCTTGCCGGTTTGGCTTTGCGCACAGAGTCGATGATGGTCTGTATGTCGTCACGGCACATGCCGCAGCCACCGCCAGCCTTGCAAAAATTGGTCACTTCATCAACTGTTGAGAGCTGGTTTTCCGTCACCACCCGAAGTATCTCGGTCTCGGAAACCCCGAAACAGGTGCAGACAATATGGTCTTCCAAACTCTTGAAACCAGTCTCGCCCGTACGGTAGTTGTGTATCGCCGCCTCCAGCGCCTCGCGCCCCATTACCGAACAGTGCATCTTCTGGTCTGGAAGACCGCCAAGAAAGTCGGCTATATCCTTGTTGGTTATTTTCTCGGCTTCCGCAATAGTCTTGCCTTTAACCATTTCCGTCAGCGCGGACGACGAGGCGATGGCGCTGGCACACCCGAAGGTCTGAAATTTGACATCTTTGATTCGTTTGTCCGCGTCGAGCGTGAACATCAACGTCAATGCGTCACCGCATGCCAAAGAACCTACTGTCCCGACCCCGTCAGGATTCTCGATCTTACCCGCATTACGGGGATTTCGAAAATGATCCATGACCTTTTCACTGTAATTCCACATAACTGCCCTTTATCTTTAGCTGGCCCGCCTGTCTGTGCTGCTCTAAAACATTTGCATTATATCATTTTAAAAAGCGGTTATAAACCGTGAAATGCGCACTAGCGATACTGGTTGATGGTGGGGAAAGGCGATGCAACAAAGTTGAATCGCACCCCAAACCTTCTTTACAAAACTTGACTCATTTGTTAAATTTTTATGTCTATTTAAGACAGCCGGATAATTAATATGATACGACTTTTTGGAACAGACGGAATACGCGGCCAAGCCAATCGGTACCCGGTTAATTCGGAATTGGCGTTGAAACTGGGAAAAGCTTTAGGCAAAAGGCTTCATGCCAGCGGGTACGGCAGCGCCAGGGCTGTCATCGGCAAAGACACCCGCTTGTCCGGCTATATGCTGGAAACCGCATTGACCAGCGGTCTGGTAGCCTCAGGGTGCGACGTTTTTTTGGTCGGCCCCGTGCCCACGCCTGCGGTCGCGCATCTGACGCGTTCGCTCGCCGCAGACATCGGCATCATGCTGACCGCATCTCACAACCCTTATGATGATAACGGCATCAAGATATTCAGCCCGCTAGGTTACAAACTTGAGGATTGCGACGAGGAAGAAATAACCGGACTGATCCTGAATGACGACCTTAAGACCGATGATATCCGCAGTGACCAGCTCGGCAAAGCCTACAGGCTCGACGATGCCCGCGGACGTTATATCGAGTTTGCCAAAAGCACTATAGGTAATGAGAAATTGAGCGGCTTCAAAGTAGTCATGGACTGCGCCAACGGAGCCGCCTACGACATAGGACCATGGATTTTCCGTGAATTAGGCGCCACGGTCATCAAGACCGGAGTCACCCCGGACGGACTGAACATAAACAAAGACTGCGGAGCCATGCACCCGGAAGTCGTCGCACACATGACCAAAGAGCATGGCGCGGATATCGGGATCGCGTTTGACGGTGATGCCGACCGCGTGATATTCGCCGACTTTGAAGGCCACATCGTGGATGGCGACCGTGTGCTTGCGGCTTGCGCCATCGCCTACCAGAGACAGAATCTGTTGACCAAAAACACGCTGGTTGTGACAAGCATGAGCAACCTCGGACTACATGACGCCATGCGAAAACACAACATCAAGGTCGAGATCACTGATGTCGGCGACCGCTATGTCATAGACGCCATGCGCAAGCACGGTTATTCATTGGGTGGTGAAAAGTCGGGGCACTTGATCTTTCGCGACCATGCCACCACCGGTGACGGCATCATCAGCGCCCTTCAGGTAATGCGGATAATGAAACAGGAAGGAAAGACCCTTGCCGAACTCACCGACTGCATGACCGAATACCCGCAGAAATTGATTAGCATAAAAGTCAAAGTTAAACAGCCGATTGAAGCGATTCCTGCGCTTGCCAAAGCCATCCTTGATTGTGAACAAGCGCTACAAGACCAAGGACGCGTGATAGTGCGCTACTCGGGAACAGAACCAAAAATCAGGTTGCTGGTCGAAGCCCGTGAAACTGCCGTGGTCGAAACATGGCTGGAAAAACTGACCCAAGTAGTCAACGAAACCCTCTGCTAAGCTTTTGGACATATTATGCATGTTGTAAATAACCTCGTGTCGCGGGGCGTCATTTTCCCCGACCCCGACAGTGTGCATGTCGACGCAAATGTTACTCTGGAAAAAATCGCGCCGGGTGTCATCATCCACCCCGGCTGCCGCTTAAGTGGCAGCGATCTGTCCGTGGGTCCAGGCAGTGTGATAGGTCGGGAAACGCCTGCCACCGTAATTGATTGCCAACTCGACGCTAACACTGAACTGTCCGGCGGTTTTTTCGAACGCTCGACTTTTCTGGACGGTTTTAAGGCCGGCAGCGGTGCACATGTCCGGCCCGGATGTCTCTTTGAAGAAGAGTCTTCGATCGCCCATTGCGTCGGCGTCAAGCAGACAGTCTTCATGCCTTGGGTTACGGCCGGCAGTCTGATCAACCTGTGCGACTGCCTGATGGCAGGCGGCACAGGACGCAAAAATCACTCGGAAGTAGGCTCCTCGTACATCCACTTCAATTTCACACCCCGGCAGGACAAAGCCACCGCTTCACTAATCGGCGACGTGCCGCGAGGCGTGATGCTCAACCAGTCGCCGATCTTCCTGGGCGGACAAGGCGGCCTGGTAGGTCCCTGTGCTATAGAATTCGGCACAGTCATACCGGCCGGGCAGATCTGGCGTGGCGACGTTAAAGAACCGCAACGCCTCGTGGCAAAAATCTTCGTTCGCGGCAATGTCAATATTCCTTATGACCCGCGCGTTTACCACGGAATTGGCCGGGTTCTGACAAACAACCTGAACTACATCGGTAACATCATGTCGCTAGACCTCTGGTACCGAGTCTTCCGCAACAGGTTTATGCTGAATGACACCTTCCGCTCAGCCTGCCATACCGGAGCGCGGCAGCGGCTGGCTCAGATTTTGGCCGAACGCGTCTCGCGGCTGGAAGAGCTGGCCGACAAGATAAAGCTCTCGCTCTCACTGCAAAAGGAATTATCGGCCGCCCCGGAACAACAGGCGTTTGTTGAAAAATGGCCGCAAATGAAAGAAGTGCTGGAAAACCGCATGCTGTCAGCCGACACAACGCCCGTTCCTGAAGCGGTAGCAGCCTGTATAGACAAACTCCCCCGCGAACATTACCTCAAGACCGTGCAGGGCATAGACCTGTCCACCGCCCAAACACTCACCGGCTGGCTGAAAGATCATGCCCGCACAAGTGTCGCCGGACTCTTCTAATACCACCGAACGACCATATCTTGCTGTCTTCCGGGAAATGGTATTAAGCGGGCGTTCTTCGCGGGCAACTGGTTTTTTACCTTAACCTTTTTTCATTCTGGAAACAAAACCACGAAACCGGGCAGCCCGCGGACACCTAACTCGCTCAGCATCTCTTTAGCCAAACTTTCACCGGGCTTTTCAGCCTGCACCTTAACCACAATATAATCATCAAGCCGTTTCTTAACTCGCTCGTCCCCGAAGGTAGTGCGCTCCATTACTGTGCAGTTCTTGCACCATGTGGCCCAGAAATCGACTAGCAAAGGCTTGCCCTCACTCCGGGCCTGCGCAACCTTCGCCTGCCAAGCGTCAAGGTTCCCGGCCGCTATCGATCCCTCGCGCACGACGCTTCCGGCCGGCATGAAGCCCACCGCCGCAAGATAAAAGTAATACAACGCGAGCAGCGCCAGCAACATACCGAAAACCTGCTTGACTCGCACCATCCATTTCCCGGGACTCGGCATAACGGAAATGCCGGCACCCGCCAATGGCCATGGCAAAGCCATACCCAAACCCAACACGAAAGGAAGGAACTGCGCACCACTGATGCCACCGGCATACAGCGTGCCGGCCAACAACAGCACCGCCAGCACGACCGGAGCGACGCAAGCTCCGGCCAGCAGAGCTGAAAGCGCCCCGGCTAAAAACGCAGCCGCAAGCCCTTTCCGCCCACTTTCGCGCATAGACAAAAACCTTGTCAAATCTATGACGAACACGTCGAAAAGAGCTAGGCACAAGACGGTGAAAATCAAGCCCACCGCCAGGCTGAACCAGGGAGACGCCTGCAACGCTCCGAAAAACAGCCCGCTCCGCAGAATAAGCCACCCCAGTCCTCCATACACCAGAACTATGCCGCCGCCATAGGCGCTCCCCAGCACAAAACCGCGTCCGCGCGTACCGGCGCCAGCGCCGATGATCGCAAGATTGATCGGCATCATCGGCAAGACGCAAGGCGTGAGGTTCAGCAATACACCTCCGGCCAACACCAGCAGCAACGTCAGAGCCAACCCGTGCCTCTGAAAAAAAACCACCGGATCGCGCAGAAAGCCCGCAAGACCGCGCCCGCCCGCGTCTCGCGCTACCTCACCTCGCGCCTGGTCAAGGAAGGCCAGAAACTCGAATGCGCCCATGTACCCGCCGCCCGTATGAAACTTCAGCCCTCCGGACCAACGCCCGCCTGCGTCTTCTGGCACGGGCTCTGGTTTTTTATCGAAAGCCACCAGAGCGCCGGAACCGCGGTCGAAGCGGAACAGATGTTCTTCCGGCATGTAACATACCTGGTCGTCGCAACCCTGGAAAGAGACGCGCAGAACCTCATCCGGCCGCGGTGACTTCCAACGCCACAACGATTCGAACGATCGGCCGTAAAATTTTACTTTCTGACCCGGGGCAGCCGGATCATCCTTGCGATCCGCGTCAGGTAGCGTGATCGGCTCCAAATCCACGCCTTGGCTATCTGCTATCTTCAGAAGTTCTGCATAGATCAAGTGTTTTGCGGGCATCGTGACTGCCAACCGCACATCAGCATGTTCAGGATTTAACGCCGCAAACTCTACGGCCAGCCCGAAAGGCGATTCCATCAGCGCGAACAACATTGACGGCAACACCGAAAACAGCACCAGCACAGACAACCGGACACCACCGCGTACCAAAACTTTGAAGCGCATTTTAAGCCCCTTTTCTGATTTTGGCGTTTTTAACCGCATTTCCCGTATTTTGTGAACATGCGGTGATGTCACGCCGGACCGCAGCCACCGCAGAAGAATCCGGCCGGAACCTCAGAACCGCATGCGGCACATTTCCTATTATCTCCTCAAGAGTGGCGATCAAAGGATCAAAAAAAGCCGTGTCTATCCATGGCACCATCGAGACATCAAGCAGACGCAATACAGCATCCCGCCGACTCAATTGCTCTATCACCGTGTCTGAACCATGCTCAAGAAAGTAGATCTTACGCAAAGTCGAACATGCGTTGTCCACAAACCCTCCTGAACTAGGCCAAGGTGAGCTATAAACGCGAAAGTCGGGATTCCCTTCAGCGGCGGTCGGGCGAACGATCGGTCGTTCGTCTGTCAATACCGTTATGCCCTCCGCATCAAAAAGACGGGAAAGCGTACTCTTGCCTTTTCCGGAAGGGCCGGTGCAGATGATACCCATGCCATCCAGAATTTGGGCTGACCCGTGCATTACCAAACCGCCCAAAGGCAATAGACGCAGAACCAGAGCCATCAGCACCACAATCCCATAGTTACCATACTCGTCATTGCGGTACATCTGCTCGAAAGCGGTCGGGTGCCATTCGAAACGCAGGCTGCTATACGGGGGTTCGCCTGTCATACGCCACATCACCACACCGGCAGGATTGGCGCCAGCGAGACAGGAAAGTCGGCCTTGCTGCGAAAAGTTCCAGGCACCTTTAGCCTGCATGTCGTTCAAATCCGTCACTTCGCCAACCATCTCCACGCAACAAGTTTCAAGCCCGCTTAGAGTATGCGCGACGAAAGGACGGAAATAAGAGTTGAACGAGTCGATCGACAGGCCTGAAAAAGTGAAAAAAATATCCGCCAGGTTAAATGTTGTCTCTATGGCAGACATCGATCATACCAATAACTTCCGGCTACCAGTTAAAATCACTCTATATCACCGGAGCCAATGCTCAATACACCGATCTGCTCAGCCTTGAAATTTCCGCCTAACCCCAGCTTTACCTCACTGGCGTCAGCGACTTCAAAACGTTTTTTTGATGTTTCTGCAAACGCATCTGATTTGGCCATAAAGCACCTCATTCATTAAAACATTTATAAATTACTAAATTCCCCACCCTCAAGTCAAGTGTCATTCTAAAAAAACCAGCCCGAGGGGGTTTGAATCGGCTTTTGACGGCGTGGTTAACATTGGCCGTCAGGCAGATGCTGCAGCCGTTAGCGATCTCGCTTGATAACTGCGCCCGCTAGATCGATCGCCTGTTCGATGTTCGGCCGGAACGGTTCGCCCACGGCGTTATTATATGATGAGATCGCACGGTTTTGTAGTCTGCCAGGCACCGCGCGTAAAGTCTGGAATGTCAACCCCGTTACTGCCGTTGCAAACCGACTGCTCGCTGAGCGCGACAATGCTGCTCCACGCGGCGGCATCGTAGACGCTCATGTCCAGCGACAGTCCGTTCGTAAGGCAGTGCATCAGGCGGAAGTCCATCAGGTAGTCCATGCCGCCGTGCCCTCCGGCCGCCAGCGCGGCCTTGCCGCTTTTGTCCCACAGCGGGTGAGTGTATTTCTCGACGATTTTTGCCTGCTCCTCCGGCTTCAGCCAATCGTGGGTGTTCGGCTCCAGCGCGATGCGCAGCGGGTAATCCGCCAAGAGGCCCCGCGTTCCCGAAATGGTGTTGAGTCGGCTGTAGGGGCGACGGCTGGTGGTGTCATGCTGCAGCATGATGGTGCGCCCAAGTTGCGTGCGGATGGACGTGATGTTCATGTCGCCCTTCCGGTACACCATCTTGGCCTCCTTGCTGTCCGGCCCGAATTTCTCCCGGGCATACTCGGTCAGCCCGAACTGGTTGGAACTCATCGAGGTCAGGCGCGCCATGCGGTCGCCGCAGTGAATGTCCATACACTTGCAGATCGGCCCCAGGCCATGCGTCGGATAGGGATTCCCGTTGTGCTGCAGCGTCCACTCCCGGCGCCACGAATCGGAGTCGTACTGTTTGGGGTCGATCAAGGCTTTCAGACGCTCATGGATGTATGCACCCTCGCCGTGCACGAGCGTTCCCAACACCTTCTGACGGCACATGTTAAGCGCCAGCATCTCGTTGAACCCGTAGCAGCAGTTCTCCAGCATCATGCAGTGGCGCCGCGTCTGTTCGCTGGTCGTGACCAGCTTCCAGCACTCGTCAATCGACAGCGCGGCCGGCACTTCGCAGACCGCGTGCTTGCCGCACTTCATGGCATAAACAGCCATGGGCGTATGCCACTGCCAGGGCGAGGTGATGTAGATCAAGTCGATGTCGGGCACCTCGCACAGCCGTTTCCATGCGCCCTCCGAGCCGTGGCACAGGTATTGCGGGGGTGTCTTATCCTTGAATTTCGCAAGTTGTTTGGTGACCCGCTCTTCGTGGACATCCGCAAGACCCACGATCTCCGCGCCCGGGATGCGCAGCAGGCGGCTCACCGCCCCGTTGCCGCGCGCCCCGATACCGATTATGCCGATCCGCACTTTCCCCAGCGCCGGAGCGGCGAACCCCATCATCGGAGCCCCTTTCGATGTTTTTCCATTGCCCAGACTCTGGCAGCCCGACGCGGCCAAAGAGGCGACAATAGCCCCCTTCAAAAAATGACGACGATTCAGTTGCATATGAGTTCCTTTCTGTTTTTAAGCACGTTCGCTTTGCTACCTTTGGCTCTGAACACGATATATGGCAGGTCGTAAGAGTCCTGAACCCTCCGCTTGCACAAGCCGAAGGTTTTGAAGGCACCCCTCGCCAAATATCAAATCAGACCGCCTTTGCCGTCAGGTCATAACCTTTGCCGCCAGTAATTACGACCTCAATAAAATCTCCCTTGCCCGCACCCGCCGTCACCCCTGTCACGAAGGTCTCGCCGTCCGCCTCCGGCGCCTGCCTCGGCAAACGCCCGATCCAGTTGCCGTCTGCATCTTTCTGCAGCAGCAGAGCCTCGTCGGCCTGCCCTGCCAGCAAGCGGGTTTTCGCCTCCACTATGGTGCGCTGCATCTCCATCAGACGCTCGCAACGGTCTTCAATGACATCGGCGTCAGGCATGCCGTCCATCTCAAAAGCAGGCGTGCCTTCCTCCGGCGAAAACGCGAAAACCCCGAGATGATCGAATTTCGACTCTGACACATACTCCAACAAATGGTTGAAATGTTCATCGCTCTCGCCCGGAAAGCCCACTATGCATGTCGTGCGCAAGACCACCCCGGGCACGACCTGCCGCAAACGCGCCGCCAGACCTTCGGTCACCGCCACCGCCTTGCCCCGGTTCATCGCACGCAATATGTCCGGATGGCTGTGCTGAACCGGCAGGTCGAGATAACGGCACAAATGCCGCGATTTGTTCATCTCCTCCAGTATTTCTTCAGTAACCCCTGCCGGATGCCCGTACAGCAGCCGGAAACGGAACTTACCTTCCAGCACATCTATCCGACGGATCAACTCTGTGATAGACGGCACTCCGTCAAAATCCATCCCGTAATGCAAGGTGTCTTGAGAAATCAGATTAAGCTCACGCACACCGGCACTGACCATATGCGCCGCCTCCGCGACAATCTCGTCAATGCCGCGTGAACGGAATTTTCCGCGGATATCCGGAATAGCGCAGTAAGCGCAACGGTGATTGCAGCCGTCCGCGATCTTCACATAAGCGAAAGACCCGCCCGTGAAAAGCAAGGTCGGATATTTCGGCGTGAACACTCTCACGGGCAGTCCTTTTCCGATCTTCAGTCCGACACTTTTGCCTGCCGCCAACTTACGCACCACAGCCGCGACTTTATCCAATTCATCAACACCCAGAAAAGCGTCGACGTCCGGGAACGCTTCAAGCATATCCTCGCGGTAACGCTGCACCATGCACCCGGTGACTATCACTGCGCGGCAACCGCCGTTCTTCTTGTGCTCGCAGGCACTCAATATCGCCTCAGCCGTCTCCTCGCGTGCCGCCTCGATGAATGCGCAAGTGTTCACCAAAATCATGTCCGCTGTCTCGGGCGACGCCGCCAAAGCGATCTTGCCGCTCTTCAGATATCCGGCCATCACTTGCGAATCCACAAGGTTCTTGGAACAGCCTAAACTGATAAATCCCACCGATACAGACATCTTACCCCCTATTCGACTAGCGAAGCTGCGCCTCAAACCGACAAGTGGCGTGCAGCAATGCTGATTGATGGT
>CAZKZI010000016.1:0-34242 GCA_964557205.1 uncultured Lentisphaeraceae bacterium | reverse complement strand
GATGAAGGGCGGTATGCGGCTCTGCCGCATACCGCCCGACTTTTTCAGCGCAACCCACTTCCAAAGTCGCGGCGACATGATATTGGCCAGCACCAGGCTGTACATCAACTCCGGAAACACGAAAATCTCCATATCGGAGAGCGTAACCGCCGAAGAATACAACTCAAGTTCTCTTTTGTCCATAATGCCAAACCCCGCACAAACACACCGCCGCCACCAGAAAAGCGCCGGGGATGCCCAGCAACCAGTCGCCATAACGCGTGTAAGGCGCCGCCAAAGGTTCCTGCGGCACACCGAGCGGAGCCACCATGAATCCGGCGAAGTCCGCCACCGCGCCGTTCGACTCCAGACGCTTGACCCGCCCAACCGCGTCGACCATCCCTGAAACCCCGGAATTGGCGGCCCGCAACAGCGGCACGCCGTTCTCGACCGCGCGGAAAACCGACTGGTCCATATGCTGCACCGGCTCGATCGATCCGTTGAACCAAGCATCGTTAGTCATCAGCACCAGCAGCCGCGCTCCTGCCCGCACCGCCTCCCGGCTCAAACCGGGCACCGTATCCTCGAAGCAGATCAGAGGCCCCAGACGCAAAACCTCCTGCGGGTCATTGCCCCGCGGGACAATCATAACCCCGGGATTATCACCCGGCGTGCAGCTCACCCCCGTCGGAGCCAGACGCTGCAGCCACGGTATCAGCTTGTCCAGCGGTATATACTCGCCGAAAGGCACCAGATGGCGTTTGCGGTAAAACCCCATCTTTTCACCGCTTGACGCAAACAGCCAGGCCGCGTTGTAGAAGAACAATCCCTCGGATGTCGCAGACGTCACATCGGTGTGTTCGGTCTCCAGTGTCCCGGTCAGCAGTGGAGCGCCTGCCGCCGCGGCGCCGGCGCGGATCATGCGCATGGTTTCCGGCTCATACGGCACCGACCCCAGCACGGCCGTCTCCGGCCACACCACCAGATCCGGTTTCGCCGCCCCCGCCAAACCGGTCTGGCTGAGCAGCAAATCCAATTGCCGCCGCATCGTGTCGTCATTGATCGTGAACACGCACGGCGAATTGGGTTGAATCAGCGCCACCCTCCAGACCGGCAGTCCCTTCTCCATTCTGCGCCACCGCTCTACCCGACCCAGCCCCCAGAACCAGCAGACGATAACCAAGGCCAGCGGCACAAAACTCTCGGCGGAACCCCAGATGCGTGCGGCCAAGCCCAGACGCCGCCGCGACTCCGCCTCTTCGCACTCCCCGACCGTGCTCGTCAGCCGCAGTATTATCGGACCGGCCGCGCGCGCTATCATGCTGGCCACAGCGCCGTTGGCCAAGACCAGCAAGGCCGAAACCCCATAAACGCCGACCGCCGCCGACACCTGGATCAAAGGCAGGTTGGCGACCTGGCTCACGCCCAGTAAATTCCAGGCGAAACCGGAAAACAGCCATCCCCTGAGCAATTCCGTGCCGGACCACATCAGCGGATCGACTGCCAGTGCCGACACCACGCGCCGCCACCCCGGAGCCTTCCCGGCCCATCGCCAAACCCGGCAGGAGGCATAAGCGTACAGCGCCATGAAAGCCGCGCACCATACCGACAGTCCGGCCTGCCCCGCCAGCACCAGCGGCCACGGCCCGTTATTTTTGATGATCGCCGGAAACCAGCTTAGAGTCATCAGCCAGAATATCAGGCCCGACAAAAACGCCCATCCGGCCGCAGCCTTTGGCCGGCTGTGCCTGATGACCAGGAACAGCGGCGCCAGCGCCATCCACGCGCTGTCCGCCTGCGCCTGTGGCGGAAAAGCCGTCCAAAGCAGCAAACCGCTCAAAACCGCCGCCGCCGCCTTCACCACAATTATAGACCTGCCTTTGATCAAGACCCTATCCTCATGCCGAAAACAATTCTCACATTTCCATCTGCAAAGCAAGCCGGATTTTATTCGCGCCAATCAGTTCAGGGTTCAGTCAGACGTGCGGCTGCGCTGCAAATGATCGCGGGGGCACTATGCGTGTGCCGTAGGGATGGTTCCCCGAACCGTCCACAGGCCCATGTCCGCCCCTCCATCCGCTTGATTTATACATGGAGGGACGACCTCAGTGTCGTCCATTCCCGAAAAAAGGCCAATTTTAGAATTGCAACTCCTGAACTCTGAACCCTTATTCTTCTGCGAGTCAACAAAGTTGAATCGCGCCCAATCATCGCCGTTTAAATACGCTTGCCTCAAACACTCCGAAAAAGGCATAATGACGCAAATTTTTTACGCCGCGGGCGGTTATCTCAGTTGGTTAGAGAGCCTGGTTTACACCCAGGATGTCGGGGGTTCGAGTCCCTCACCGCCCACCACTATCTCGCAACAAAAACTTTGTCCCTCTCCTGTTGCGTCAAATGAATTGTCTCTTGAGCATAACGGACAGAACCGCTATTATTAAACTAATCAAGCGGGGTCTATCAGCTTTCGCGAAGTAGTCTCAATAACACTGTTCGGCAGACAGGAAAAATGACATGGCACTAAAAGAAGAATTCGAACAATCTGGTCACTGGCTTTTTCGTTGGCGGAGCTACCTTCCCCTCGTTGGGCTTACGGTAATCTTTCTGGCACTTCGGGAATACGAATACCCAGGCCACAGCGAGACGTTGGATCACCTGTGGGAAGTGGTTTGCCTTGTTGTCAGTTTCGCTGGTCTTGCCATTCGCTCATACACGATCGGGTACACACCCAAGGGTACTTCCGGCCGAAATACCAAGCGTCAGGTGGCAGACACCCTCAACATCACCGGCACCTACTCTCTCGTCCGCAACCCGCTGTATCTCGGGAATTTCTTCATGGGCCTCGGCGTTGCCCTCTTTGCTCATCTCTGGTGGTTGTCACTAATCTACGTCTTGGCGTTTTGGCTCTACTATGAGCGGATCATCTTTGCCGAAGAGGCCTATCTCCGGGACAAGTTCGGCGCGGAGTTTCTCACATGGGCCGAACACACACCGGTAATCATCCCAAGTTTCCGTAACTACAGGAAGCCCGAGCTGCCGTTCTCGTTCAAGAATGTGCTCAGACGTGAATACAACGGGTTCTTTGCCGTGATTATCTGCTTGTTCATGTCGGAAATGCTTGGAGACCTGCACGTCAAGCACAGATTGGAAGTCGACTCAGAATGGATTGTGGCGCTGGTTGTCGGGTTCTTGGTGTGGATTACATTACGAACGCTGAAGAAACGAACCCGCCTTCTCAACGTGGACGGAAGATGAAACTGAGGTCATGCCGGTTGCTCATCTGATTCCAGACCGCGGACCGGGCCAGAAAAACGCCCCTCCCGACCGCTGGGGGGCGCGTTTACTTTGTCAATCGAGTCCCACTGTCTGAATCGCAGATTATGATCGACGCTGAGTTGGTAAAGGCAGTATGCTTGTTATGTTTATTGGGGGAGAAATTCATTCGGACTGGACTGCCTGCGGGTGCTGGTGGAAAAGGTAACGTACAAGAATTAAGAGCTGTTCCTCGCGCTCTTCCCTGTCTGAAAGCTACCGAGCGAAGCGAGGTTGCCCTTGAAAGAGGAGAAAAACGATGAAGTCGAATCCCTTTGTGTGCTTCCTGTTCGTCATGGCCGTTTTGTGGAGCGGAACGCTCCTGGCCGAGACCAATTATACGTGGGTGGGCAGTGCTTCCGGCAACTGGAGCGACGCGGCCAATTGGTCGAATACATACGGTTTGACGGGTGCCGATGCCTATCCGCACACAGTTGAAGACAAGGCTAGTTTTCTTAAAGGAACAACATGTGAAGTGACGCTGACGGAGGATATCAGCCTGACGCGCATTTTCCTTGAGTCGGCTTCCATTTCCGAAGTCAGCTACGTCAGCCCGGTTACACTCAAGGGTGCTTACCGAATCGATGAGACGGGTACCTCGGCGGCTTCTCTCCTGGGCATCAACCGCGAACTGATCTGCGACGGGCCGGATATAAGCGTTGCCAATAAGTTTTTTGCGGTTTATGGCAAACTCACACTTCTTTCCGGATCCGTTACCGTGGATTCCGGTCAGTCTCTCACCTGTGATCGAGCCTCGACGATGCTTGACCTCCGCGGCGGCGTGCTGGAAGCGCGGTGTACGCTCAATGACTGCATCTTTTCGCTTTCCGGCGGCACGTGCCGGTTTATCAGCACTGCACCCAATTTTTCCAACTGCTCAGCCATTTCCTTTACGGGCGGAGAGTTGATCTGCGCTGGTGGACATGTGCGTCCGGAACTGCTGCCGGCAACTTCCAACGCGGTTTTTCGGGCGCAGTCGACCGGTGCGGGCCTCTCACCTTTCGAAACCGACGGTCTAGCGCTTGAGTTTAACGGAGCTGTCTATTTGACCAATGCCGTCTCCTCTACGTTTCCGGTTGAGGCGAATGGCTGTCTCAGCGGAGAGGGTCGCCTGTATGCCTCGTTGTTTACTCTTTCCAGTGCACATATCTTCGAGGCCGACTTTGCTGGTATGTGACTCGGTTCGGGTGCTGATGTCAGTGGTTATAGCATTATTAATTTCCGGCATCCGTTTACGCTTGGTGCATTCGGTGACTGGTCGACCTCCGGTACGGCTTACTGGAATCTTACGGGCCCTCTTACGGTCGATACAGCCGATCCGTTTACAGAGGAAGCGCATGCAATTACGATGAGTAGCTTTTATCCCGGGGCCGGTGCCGAAGTTGCTGTGTGCGGCGATGGCACCTTTGATGCCATCCTGCCCTCTTACACGACAGCCTCGTTTGCGCTTCGTTCTCTCTCGGTTGAGGAGGGGGCAACCGCCTCTTTTATTACACCGGTCAGCTGTGCGCTCTGTGTGGAGGATTTCTCTCTTGGCGAGGGCGCGACGCTTGCGATCGAGGCGGGCGGCAACGCGAATTCGCTCGAAATTATAAACTCGCACAACATAGATGCTGATGCAGCAATTGAGGTGTCAGTGCTCTCCGGAGCTGTGATTTCGAACATTTACCCTGTGGCGACGGGCGCAAACCTTGAGCTTACTAATTTTGCGCTTGCGGACGATGCGGCGGCAGCGGGCTGGCAGCTTGCTAAAAGCGGCAGTGCCGTCTATCTCACAAAAGGCACGGCTGCCTGGACACCTGCCGGCAGCTACTACTGGACCGGTGCTGAGAGCGGTTTCTGGAGTGTCGCCGCCAACTGGAGCAGCGGGGAGAGTCCGAGCGGCAAGACAGTCTATCTGGGCGGATTCGCCAATACGACTGTTACGAACGACATCGACGATCTTGCTATCACACGCCTCGAGACGGCGGTGGGCGTGACGGGCCAGTTCACTGTGCGCGGTAAGCCCATTACTATCACTACCACGAGCTCCGGTTTTGCAAGCATACCGGTGCGCGCTTCGGCGCCGCTGTCGCTCGTGTTCGAAACGGCCGTTAGCGGTGGCAGCTTCTTCTGGACCGCCGCAATGAACAACAACTACATTTCCTTCGCGGGCGGCTTGACTGTCTCCGGTAGGATGCTTGCGGCCGGTCCCACCTGGATTGGCGGCATCTCCTCTCTCGGCCAGTTCGAGGCGGATCAGTATCGCACCGTGGGTAAGGGGCAGAGCAACGGACGCCAGACGCTTCTAAGGATTCTGCCCGGCGGCGACGTGACGTTCGAAAACCAGAATTTTAACCAGACGCAATACTGCCCCGTGACCGTGATGGGCGGCGGCAAGTTGACCGTGAAGGGCGAGCGCTACGGCTGGCGGACGGAGGGCACGCATGGCGTGGACGGTGTTTTGGATGTGCAGGCACCTTTTTCAGCGAGTGCCGATCAGATCCTTACCGGTACCGGCGTTGTTTCGTTTGCATCCGCACAGTCGGACGCTACCGGCTCCGCTGTGTTGCGTGTGGGCGGCGGCGTTACCTTTGCGCCCGGTGCGTGGGAGACGGTTTCATCCGGTGCTGAGACGAATACGTTCACGATCGCCGTCGATGGCGACGCGATACTTTCGGGGACGAACGGCGGCGCGTACGGCCCCGCCGCTGGAGTGACGACGGCGACAACACCCGCCGAGCGCGCACTCACGGTGGCACCGCAGGCGACGCTCGTCATCGACGTGCCCGCCGGAAAGACTTTCGTGCTGGAAGATCCGCTCGTCGCGAGGGGCTGCGTGATCAAGCGCGGAGCGGGCGTGCTCGCGCTCGGCGGCGCGCTCAACGATTTCACGGGCGGCTTCACGCTGGAGGAAGGCACGCTCGGGCTGTCGCCGTCGCTCGCGCAGAGCACCGCAGGCAATTGGACGGCGGTCGGCACGTTCCCGGCGGAGGTCGTGCTCCTGTCCCCGGACAACATCAAAATCAAAGTCGAATCCAATGGCGACGGCACTTCGACGTTGTACATGAAGCTCCGCGCCGGGCTGTCGATTCGCCTTCGCTGAAAAAAGGGAATCCACATGAAGCGCATCTTTGCCACAATCATGGCCGCAGGTGCCGCTTTTGCGGCGGCGGCGGCTCAATGGGATGGCTTCCGCGCGCCGGCCAAAACGGTGACGGAACACGTGAAGGGCTATTTGTGGCTCGAGGCGGAGGAATTCTCCGATTACGGTGGCTGGGTGATCGACACCCAGTTCGTGGGCAAGATGGGGTCCGCCTATCTGCTCGCGCCGGGCGTCACCAATCCCGTGGCGACGGCCTCCACGCGCGTCGGGATTCCGCGCGCCGGCATCTGGCACGCATGGGTGCGTACGCGCGACTGGATACCCGAACATTCCCCGGGTACGTTTGCGCTCGAAATCGGTGACCGGCGTTCCGGCACGCTCGGCAACTCGGCTAAGAAGGGCTGGCTTTGGCAGCAAGCGGGTGCGTTCGAACTCGCGGCTGGCGAACCCGAAGTCAAACTCGTCGACCTTTCCGGCTGGTTCGCGCGGTGCGACGCGGTGCTCTTGACGACGGACGGCGCCTACGCGCCGCCGGACGAGGCGGCGACGTGCGAGGAAGCGCGGGTGAAGTTCTCCGGAATCGCGCCGGAGCAAAGCGGCGGCGAATACGACGTGGTGGTCGTGGGGGCGGGACCCGCGGGAACGACGGCGGCGATCCAGTCCGCCCGCGCCGGAGCGCGCACGCTGCTCGTCCACGACCGGCCTGTTCTCGGGGGCAATGCCTCGAGCGAATTCCGCATCCCGCCGCGCGGCGCGGGAACGTACCGGCCCGAACATCAGGAAGGCGGCATCGACGCGGAAATGCTGGCGCTCAAAAAGACGATCCGCCACGGCGACTGGTCGGACGCGTACGCGGAGCTCGCGCGGCGAGAGAAGCTTCTCACAGTGGTCGGCAACACGCGTATCACCTCCGCGAAGACGGCGAAGAACGGTTCGATCCTGTCCGTCCACGGTGTCGACACGCTCACGGGCGCGCGGACCGGCTGGCGCGGTAAAATGTTCGTGGACGCGACGGGCGACGGCTGGCTCGGATTTTTCGCCGGCGCGAAGTACCGATTCGGCAGCGAGTCGAAAAAAGAGTTCGACGAACCCTACGCGCCCGACGAAGCTAGCACGCGCACTATGAGCGGTTCACTTTTTTCAGGGATTGGCTCGAAGCTTGGCTACCGGGCGGCGTTCCGTGGCGTGAAGACGGATCGCGCACAACCGTTCAAGGCGCCCGCGTGGGCGGATCTCGTGCCGGAGAAATGGTGGCGCAAGCGCGCGAGCAAATTCGGCGGTGCCGCGATCGAACATCCCCACGCGATCGACGATGTGGACGATCCTGAATACGCGCGCGACTATCTCATCCGGATGTCCGTCTCGTACTGGGACTGGTGCAAGAACCGTGCCGACAACCGCGCCGAAGGCGAAAACTGGGTGATGGTCGAAATCCCGTGGACGAACGCGCGGCGCGAAGGTCGCCGCCTCATGGGCGACTACATCCTCACCGAAAAGGACCAAATGGAAGGGCGGAAGTTCCCGGACGCGATCGGCTACGGCGGCTATCCGATATCCACGCACGACTCGGGCGGCAGCTTCCACCCGAACGGCGACTACCACCGCCCCGAACCGCCGATCTACGACATTCCCTACCGTTCGCTCTATTCCGTGAACGTGCCGAACCTCTTCATGTGCGGTCGGTGCGCGTCGATGTCGCACCGCGCGCTCGGCTCGATGCGGGTGCAATCGACCTGCGCCGTGACGGGCCAGGCGGCGGGCCTCGCGGCGGCGAACTGCCTGAAGACGGGGCTTTCCCCGCGCGCCTACGGCGAAAAGCACGTCCGTACACATCCAACCCTCCGTGGTTCTCCGGGCAGCGCGTTGCCTCACAATTAATGACACCGAAAAACAGGTCCTCTCCGTAACGCGGCGGCGTTATGCTGTGACGAGGACAAAGTGCGCCCGCCTGATGTCCTGATAACACCCGCACTTAAATCACGGTTGCCCGCAATCACTTAGGGTTGCATGCATCACCGGGCGCTATGGACTGTGTATTCGACCACGCAATAACCGGTGGCGGGCAGCTTGGGACGAATCGCCGCAAGTTTGAGCAGGGAGCGCCCTCCCGCAAGCTTCAGCCCCGGATAGAGGTGTTTATCAATGACTTCGCCGTTTGGAGTTTTAACAGAGAGGGTCAGGTCAACGGTTTGCGCCGGCCCCAGATTGAACACGCAGGGCACGATCTTGTCCTGCGGACCATAAACCGTGTCAACATTATCACTACCTGCGAGCACAGACTGAAAAACCATCTTTTGGATATGCCATGCGAGTTTAGCATGACCGAAAGGGTCGAGCAGCGGTTTTTCATAAGTGCCGCTGTTGGCACCGCCCTCGATGGTACACCATGAGAAGCCGGAAACCCCGTGCCAAATCTGCTTGCGCATGGATTCGTAGGCGCTGAAGGCTTGCCAGCCCTGGCTGGCCCGCCACTCATCAAAACCGAGAACACGCCCGATGCTTTTCTGCTCGTATGGCTCCTCGTAGGATCGCAGCCGGTACCAAGGCCAGCCAGCAGCCAGATCCCAGTTGGGCTGAGCGGCGGACTCTTCGTGCTCGAAATTGAAAAACGCTCTGACGCGGTTGTTCAGGCAGTCGGCGGTAAAACCGCTCGGCCATGCACGCAAACGCGTCCACTCGGCGCCGTATCCGGTAACCGCATCCTGTGTACCGCGAGTCACGAGCGGGTGCATATATTCTGGAATCGGCGTGATGGCGCGCTTTTTCCAGTCGAGAGTGCCGAGATCATTGGCGTAGTGGGTGTGCTGCCAGGAGGTCGTCGGCGTGATCAGGCGCGAGGTGTCGTTCGACAAAACGGCGTTGACCGTGCGGCGGACAAACGCGTGCGTGCGTTCGGGCCCGTCGTCTTTCTTGAATTTGTTCGGGTGGTTGCCCATCTCCCACATGACGATGCTCGGGTGATTATAAACCTGGCGCATGTAGAAGCCCACCGAGTCGCAATCGATCGCGCGCTCATCTCCTTCGCGCAGCCAGGCAGGCGAGCCCCATATCAGCGCCAAGCCGAGCTGATCCGCGAATTCCGCAATGCGCGGATCATTGATGCCGTCCGGCGTATCCTCCGCCGCGTGGACGTGAACGCGCAGGAGGTTGCCCCCCATCTTCTTGATCGCCAGCATCTCTTTGAGCAGTGTCAGCGCCGGGGCGCACCGGTTGAATTTGGCGCTGTTCTCGACAGCCGGCACCGGGCGAAACCCCATGGTCTGGGCCCCGTTGAGCATGGCCGGGGCGTTGTTGAGCAGGAACAGACCGTCGCGCTGGGCGACCGTGCGGATTCCCGTGGTCGTCACGACATCGTCCAGCGGTTTGCCGGTGTCGTCGGACAGGGTGGCGGTAACGGCATACAACGCCGGCCGCTCCGGACTCCACAGTTCGGCTGCGGGAACATCCAGAGACAGGGTTATTTCCTGCGTTGAGTTCGCCTTCATGTTCACCGGGTAGCCTCGCCTGACCGCTTCCCCTCCTTCCGCAGGGAACCATTGGCCGTAACCGATGTGCAGTGTGCCCTCGAAAGGCTGTGAGCCAGTATTCGCTATCAGCACACGGTGCGACTGGCGGGCCGTACCGTTGGACTCCAGTTTCTCGGTGTGAACTAAGAAAGTCCGCAGCTCCACCTCGCTGGAAAGCAGGTGCAGCGTCGCCCTCCCGGCAAACCATCCGACGGCACGGTCGGCGGACATGTGATGCATGGGATTCTTCAGCGTGAAATGGTTCACCTTTATCCCGACAACATTCGCGCCGGGACGCACGAGCCGCGTCACGTCAAGCAACACCGGCCGACGGTTTTCAACAATGCCGGCGAGTTTACCGTTGATGTAAATTTCGCCTGAAGGATCGACGGCTTCGATTTCCAGCCACACTTTACCCGCGGCTGGCAATTCAACCCGGCGGCGTAGATAAAGATCTTCCCCGGCCTCGCGAAAACCTCCATGCACCGCTGGCAAAGCCGTCTCTGCCCAATCGTCGTCGCTGTAAGCGGGATCGTTCCAGCCGCGCAGATCCGGTTTATCTTCAAATGAATCATCCGCCAACACCACGGCCGTGTACGGCTTTGACACATTATCGCGGTTGAACCTGTAATCGATGAACACGAGATCGTCCAGGCAAACCTCGCCCTTGACCGCGACAGCAAATCGCATTGGCGCGCCAGATACATGCGCCATTGGAAAATCTGTGACACGCCTACCGTCTCTATAAAGATATCCGCGCCCGGAAACCAGATCCACCTGCAGCCGGAAAGCATGCCAGTTTGCCGACGTGCGCAACGTGCAGGATGCCCCCTTCTCCGGGCCGAAAGCCCACACGGCCCGGGCTGCTTCATCGACCAGCCGTGCCCGCCACGAAATCTCATAGCGCCAGCCGGAGCTCTGGTCCAAGTCAAGAATATCGTGTTTACCGGCAGGCAGCCGCAATGCTCCGCCAGCGATTTTAACACCAGGCAGCTCGCGCCACGGCGCAGGCCGGTTCGTTGGAACAGAGGCGATGCCGGCTTTTTTCCAGCCGTCGTTCAAACGGAGCAAACGGCGCACGGACGGCAGCGGCTGCGGCTTGATTTGCGCGAGATACGCTTGCGCCTCTTCCGGCGTAACCGCCATCTGGTCCAGCTTGGGATTGCCGAACCATGCCGAGGCATAATCCGCGTAGGCGTTGAGGAAAGCCACACGCTCTTCAGTCGAGAACACCGCTGTCTTGCCCTTAAAGTCTGTCTCATTGTTTGCCGCAGAGTCATCGCTGACGGCACGAAACTCGAAAGCGCGGGAAAGCACATCAGGAACATCCGCGGCCAACAGGACAAACTGAATCGGCATAAGGGCAATGAAGCTGCCCAGGATCATTTTCATTTTTGATACTCCCTTGTTGTAAACGCCTCGGCTGATTGTGAAACTATAAATCCGCACAAGCGTCTACACTGTTTACGTAATGTAACAACAACCTTCTGTGGCCTCAGCGTTTTATCAGCAAAGCCCCGGCCTCTTCGACGGTCAGAGTTATGCGGCGGCTGTCCCAGAACAAAGTGACCTCCTGCGGCTCATGGGTGGCGTTGGCCAGCACCACGGCCTCGCGTCCGTCCGCGGCGCGGAAGGCGTTATGGAAGACCGTCGGCGTCGGCAAGCCCTTATACTCGATCTTGGCGCAAACCAGAGTCGGCGGACGAATCAACCTGCCGTAAGCCAGCCATGGACGCGCTTCTCCGTGATAAAGTTCAATCCAGCGGCGCATGAATCTGGCGTCCGACGAGAAGCCTTCGGAACGCAGCTCTCTGGTGGCACCGTCTGCCAAGACCTCTTCCAGCATCATCTCGTCCACCCATGCGACAGCCTCCCCGCTCACATGGCACATGATGCGCATCATCTCCGCCCCAAGCGGCACCGTGAAGTCCGCCGACACTTTTTGCCAACCGCTGCCGGGCTCGGGGAATTTGAGCTGACCGCCTTGCCCCGTTGGCTTGAGGCCGGGCGCGAACACGCCGAAACGGATCCCGTTAGGCTGCGCCATCTTGCCGGTCTTGAGCCAGGCGCTCAAACGGTATTTGCGTCCGCCGCCGAACAAGTCCGCGTCCGCCAGCACATTCTGCGAGACCTGCACGATGTCTTTGGTGTCCTTGTTTTCCAGACGCATGCTAGCGCTGCCGCCATGCTTTTCGACAACATCTACATGCGCGCAGCCGCTCCACACCGCGCCCTTGTAGCCGCTCAGCTTGTCCCAGCCGCGGAAAGCCTGGCCATCAGCCGTGAGATCGTCAAAGCCGCCGTTGACCAGCATCAGCTCCTGAAAATCCCGGCTTGACGGCACAATATGCGGCATCTGGCCGTCAGCCAGACAGTGCGCGTTCATCACGCGATCGCCGCCGCGCGGATTGCTCTGGAACGGCGGCAGAAACTCATGATAGATGTAGTTGAACACCGAGGCCCACTTGATCTTCAGCTCGCAGTTGCGGTAATCCTGCAGGCCCATCAGATGGTTGAACCACTCGTTGGGCTCTTCGATGCAGACCACCGCGTCGGGCTCAATCTTGCGCATCGCCTCCCGCATGCCCGCCAGTTGTTTCGTGAACGCCTCGGTCATCCAAAGGCCGCGCCCTTTGGGATGCCCGTGCCAATCAGCGTAGCAGGCCGGCCAGTTGGCCCCAACCACCTGATCGACCTGAATCATCTCGCAGCCGCGCCGGACCAGCGGCACGCAGATGTCCTCGTTCCACCAGCAACGCGTCCAAGGGGCGCCGCCGCACATGCAGGCGGTGCTGCCGCCCCCCAGCCAAGAGGGCGCGCGTGTATATAGCGCGCCGTCGCGGTTGTGCACCGCATGTTTGCGCGCCAGCTCGTCAAACCGTGCGCGGTCATCCCACTCGAAACTGCCATCTTTCTGCTTTTTATAGGTTAAGGTCCAGTGGTAACCGGAAGGCCAGGGGAAGGCGTGGCAGCCAAGCTCGCGCGTCCGGGCCACCAGCCGGGTGAACTGCTCGTCCGAGGGATAGACCGGAAAATAGTCGGGGGTAACCCAACTGCCGCGTTTTTCCCAACCCCAATACGCCGTGATCAGAGGCGTTTTCGGAAAATGCTTCTGCCAGAATTCGGTCAGCCAGCGTTCGATGCGCGCCGGGTCGGCCAGCCAGTTGCGCCCGAAACGCACCATGGCCGGCGCGTCCTTGAGCCAGTCAGGCAGGTCGTCACGCTGAGTGAAAGGTTTTGCGCACCAGTGCCGCGTCAGCGCCCAATCGCGGTAGATATCCGCCGCGTCGCGCCAGTCCGCAGGCGCGCCGTCAGCACCCTTGAAGGTCGAAATCACGATGTCGTAATCCTGCTTGTCTGAAGCGGACGCGAAACAAGGCCGCGTCCAGGCAAACACCACGCCGGCCTCGGAACGCGACACGATCAGCCCTTTGGGATAACCCTTGTCATCATAAGCCGCGGTATAGAACCCGGCCCGGTCGTCGTAGTAGCAGCCGAACTGCGCGGACATGTTGCCCGGCTGGATGAGTGAGAGGATGTTGCCGCTCTTGCCCTGGCCCGGCTTGCGGAACACTCCGCCTTTGGAGCCGCCGGCCACCACCGCGTCATCATCGAACGCTGTGCCCAGCGGCGCGGCCAGTGCGCAACGGGGATATATGACGTTTTCGAGCACCCACCCTTCGCGCATCCGCACCTCAATGCCCCAGCGCAAGTCGGTTTTATCCGCGCGGACCGTGCAAACCACGCGCTCCACCCCTTTGGCAAAACCGGAGTAGGTCAGAGTCACCGCCGCTTCCGCAGCCTTTGCGATGCTGAAATTCTCGGCGTCCCCGCTCCAGACGTTGAACTGCTCTCCGGGCGGATCGGCCTGCTGCGAGACGATCAGCGCGAACAACTGTTGCGGCGCTTGCGCGACCGCAGCCAGTTCCACGCCTTCCGGGGTCTTGAGCGACACGATTGCCCCGCGCCTTGCCCTGCTCAAAACGACGACGACATTTTCCGCGGCCAGAACAACCGGCGGCTCTGCTGCCTTCAAAACTGCCGGTGTTGTCAGCAGTGACAGAACAAAAGCGGAAAAAAGACAAAGACGTGACATGCCGCCCTCCTGTTGGCTCTTCCGGGTTTTCAGTGTGAATACTGGTTGGAGACGCTTGCAAAACCTCTTTCGTCGGTTCTGCAAATGCAGTATTCAGAATCATAACTGTTTCGTGAGAAACGTCTTATACACATTCTGACTTCTCTCTTGATTATCCCCAGCCTAAACATCCAGCCGCCAAGAACCGCGCATGTGCGGCGCGAGCAACTTGTCCGCCTCGGGATCACCCTCGAAGCGAGTCTTCGATGCCTGCCATTTAAGCGAGGCGCGTCCTAACCGCATCCCGATATGCGCCAGCACGGCGGGCGTCAAAGAGGAGAACCCGGCGGTCACCGGCGAGATCGGCATGCCGCCGCTATAGATGTTTTCTATAAAGTTTTTCTCCTGCTGGCCGCTTCGTATCAGCCGGATCTCGTCATCCTTGATCTTCTCGCGCACCAGCTCGGGCGGGTTGGTCTCGAGCTTGCCGTTGGTCACATAGATCTTCTTGTTGTTCTCGCCGTAGAAGTGGCAGCCGTAAGGGTATTCGGTGGAGACGAAAACGCGCACACCGTCACCGTAAACGATCTCGAAGGAGAACGGCTCTACGATGGTATTATAGAGATCGGTCGGGGGCGGCAGGCGGCCCTTGATGTTCTCGATCGCGACCGGCTCTTCACCGTCCTTGTTCAAGGCCCACTGCATGATGTCGAGTTGATGGGCCGCAAAGTCCGTGAGCATGCCGCACGAATAGTCCAGATTATAGCGCCACTGCATCGGATGATGGATTTTCGGCGTGAAGCGGCGTTCCGGAGCCGGCCCGAGCCACAGGTCGAAGTCCACGTAGGACGGCGGTTTGGCGAGCGGTGTCTCGCTCAACTGTTCCGGGGTCTTGCCGAAAGTGGCATGTCCTTGATGCAGCCCCACCTCGACGCGCTGCAGCTTGCCGACCCGGTTGTTGCGCACCATCTCGCAAGCCATGCGGAAATAGTCGTTCGAACGTGACTGGGCGCCGGTCTGGAAGGTGATGCCGCTACGCTGCACCGCCCGCACCATGGCGCGCCCCTCAAACAGCGTCAGGTAGAGCGGCTTCTGGCCATAGATGTGCTTGCCCTTCTTGGCCGCCCAGATGGTGTGTAGCGCGTGCCAGTAGTCCGGCGTGCTGATGCAGACCGCGTCGAGCGAGGAATCGTCAAGCATCTCGCGGAAATCGTTGAATACCTTGCATCCGTCATATCCCGGCTTTTCGTTTTTCTTGGCATAAAACTCGTTGACCTTGCGCCGACCCGGCTCGCGCCCGCCCATACGTTCGGCCTTGTAACCGTACAGCGGTCCTTCAGAGACCGGGTCGCAGATTGATATCACCTGTACGCTATCATTGTGCAGAAAGTTGCCGATATTGTCCTGCGCCATGGTGCCGTAACCCAGCATGCCGACATTGACACGCGCCGAAGGCGGCGGGCGGCGGCATTTGCAGGCGCTGACGCATCCCGAAGGCACTAACATCGGCATGGCCAGCAACGTGCCGGCCCCGGCCGTGAAACGGCGACGTGAGATCTTCATCATATCATTCCCCTTTGTTGGTTTACTATTGCACTTGCTTGCGCTTGTCCATCTCGATAGGTTACTATAATTCACCATCGGGCGATCCATGTCAAGACCGCGAAATGCAAGGGGTATTTGCGTACTCACGCCGTATGTCTTGCGCACATTGCGACTTATCTGCTAATGCGAGCAGAGCCCGCAACCAAAAATTCTCACCGCGAAGTTCACGAAGGCCACTAAGAGGGGATTGATTCAAAAAAACTTTGTGCTCTTCGTGTTCTTCGTGGTGAAACAACTTGTTTTTTATTGCCGTTGTTGGCTTGCAGGATTTTAGGTCTTTGCTACAGTTGTCCGTCCGTGGGGTTCCTCACATCTGATTTAATAATCCGCCGCGCGAAACGCGCTCTTGACGGAAAAGGGCAATGAGGTTACATTGTTGGTGCAAAAAGTAATTTTCAGGAAGCACCGATTTATGAAGGTCAGGAAAATATCCATCACCGAGGATGACTGCAAGCAGCTTGTGGAGCTGATCGAGGCTGCCGACAGGTCCGGCGGACGCGCGGATCTCGATTCGCTCGCCAAAGAGCTGGACAGGGCAAAGATAGTTTCATCTGAAAAGATGCGGCACAATGTGGTCACCATGAATTCCAAAGTCGTGCTCGAGGACCTCGACAGCGGCAAGGAGATGAGCTATAAACTGGTCTTGCCGAAAGATGCGAATGTCGACACCGGAGCCATCTCGGTGCTGGCGCCGATCGGCACGGCTATACTCGGCTATGCGGAAGGCGATGTGGTTGAGTGGCCCGTGCCGGCAGGAATCAGGCGCATCAAGATCAAGAAGCTCATCTTCCAGCCTGAGGCGACCGGCGACAGTCAGGCATAAGACGGCAGCTACAATTCATGGGCAAAGGTTTGTGTTGGTGATCGTTTGAACGGATAGAAAAAAGCAAAAGGAGCAAAAAATGGCTGGAAGTGTTTTAGAACTGACAAGCGAGGATTTCGAAACCGCGATTGCCCAGGGCGTGACCCTGGTGGATTTCTGGGCCCCCTGGTGCGGACCCTGCAAAATGCAGACTCCGATTCTGGAGCAGCAGGTCGCTCCCGCCGTCGAGGGACGGGCCAAAGTCGCGAAGGTCAACGTGGACGACGCCAAAGATCTCGCGATCAAATACGGTGTGCGCAGCATACCGTCCATTTTTCTCTTCAAGAACGGTCAGGTGGTAAGCCAGACTGTCGGCCTGCAAAAGGGCGACGCGCTGGTGAAGGCTATCGAGGATGCGCTGGCCGCCGACTGATTTTCAGCTTACTTGTTGACCGGACTATGCAACTTAAGGTATTATCTTACACATTTTGAGACCTTTAAGGGGTTGATTTAAGGAGCAACTTTCAATGGCGAAAATCACGAGTGCGGTCAAACGCGATAAACAGGCTGAGGCCAAGCGCCTCCGTAACCGTTCAAGCAAGAGCGGGGTTCTTACGGCTCGCAAAAAGGTGCTGGTGGCGATCAGCGAGGGCAACAAGGACGAGGCTGCCAAGCTTTATCTGGCTTACTCTTCCAAGCTGGACAAGGCGGCTAAAAAGGGCGTCATAGCCAAGAACAACGCCAGCCGCAAAAAGTCGCGCGTGGCCGTGAGCCTGCGGAAGATGGCGTAAAACGCCGTCTGCCCGCGAATTTGCGTTTCAGAGACCGGTCATCGTACTCGCGTAGGATGACCGGATTTTGTGTTTTTGGATGCCGCGTCATGAACAGCCTGTCGGTGATAGATATCGGTGCGGATCAGAATTACGGAGAAGTCCTCTCTCTGCAGGAGCGTATGCACGCCCAGCGCAAATGCGGCGAGATACCCGACACGCTGCTGTTGCTTGAGCATAGCCCGGTATACACCTTGGGGCGCTCGGCCAAGACCGCCAACCTGCTCATGTCGGACGCAGAGTTGCGGGCGGCGGGCATCGACAAGTTCGAGACCCGGCGCGGGGGGGACGTGACTTACCACGGTCCGGGACAACTTGTGGGATATCCTATCTTTAACTTGACCGAGAAGGGGTTCAAGGTGCTTGAGTTCGTCGAGGGTATCGAGACGGTGCTGATACGCGCGGCGGCCGGATTCGGCGTCGAAGCCGGGCGTGACCCACGAAATCGCGGGGTATGGGTCGGCGACGACAAGTTGGCCGCATTGGGCATCATGGTCTCGCGGCAGGTGACCATGCACGGGTTCGCCCTGAACGTGAACACAAACCTCAGCAATTACGGCGGCATTGTGGCCTGCGGCTTGCGTGACGCCGGCATCACATCTTTGGCGCATCTGCTAGGCAAGGCAGTGGAGATGTCCGCGGTCAAAGCAGTTGTCGCGCAAGCTTTCCGCGCGGTTTTCGATTACAGGTGACACTATGAAGAAATGGCTGCTCATACTGCGGGACATGCTTTTGTTCATATTTCTGACACCGCAGTTTTTTATCTTCAGCTACTATTTCAGCTACCTTTTCAAAGGCTCCAACAAGCTAGCCTTGATCCGGAACCTTTTCCTTTTCGCGCTCACGATCTCGTGGGTCTCTGCGCCGCTCTTGGTGGCGTTTGCCTTTGCGGTCAAAGCCATGCTGTCCCGCCGCGTGCGGTGGCACACGCTCCTGCCGTTGAGCGCGGCAGCGGGGTTCGTGTGGCTGACGCTGTGGAACCTGACCGTCTACAAAAACTTTTCTTACGCCAGATCCGTGCTGCCGCTGCTGACTTGCACCACGATAACCGCCGGCTTCGCTCTGGCCCGGCGCATGTATGAAGATACCGCGCCGAAAATCAGCGGCGAAAATCAGGCGACGAGCTTGCCAGAATGACAAAACTTCTGATATTGTCATTGTCGCGTCCGCGTCAAGGCCAATCTGTCTTTTGCGCTCTATGATCGCGGCGGCGGACAACAGGATTGATTAGACAGCCAAAACTAAGGAGTAAAGCTACTATGTCATGGTTTGAAAAACCGGCCAAGGCTGCGGCCAGCGCCTCGGCTGAAACGGTTTGGGCCGTCTGCCCTTCCTGCAAGGCCTATATCGCCAGAACGACGTGGCAGGAGGCGGGCAAGGTTTGCCCCCGCTGCAATTACCACGAGCGCCTTTCCGGACGTGAGCGCATAGCGATGCTGACCGACACGGGCAGCTTCAAAGAGTTCAACGCCGCGGTCGGGGTCAACGACCCGCTGGGCTTTAAGGACGCCAGCGGCTCTTATAAGGACAAGGCCGCGAACACTGCGGCCAAGACCGGCGCCGGCGAGGCCGTGCTGACCGGCACCGCCAAGATCAACAAGAGTGCGGTCGTGCTGGGCGTTATGGATTTCAAGTTTCTCGGCGGCAGCCTCGGCAGCGGCACCGGCGAGCGTATCTTGCTGGCGGCGGAAAAGGCGGTGGCGTTGAAGCGCCCGCTTATAATAGTCTCGGCCTCAGGCGGCGCCCGCATGCACGAGGGCATCGTGTCGCTGATGCAGATGGCTAAAACCTGCGCCGCGATCGCGCGCCTGAAAGAGGCGGGCCTGCCGTACATTTCGATCCTCACCGACCCCACTACCGGCGGCGTATCGGCCAGCTATGCCATGGTGGGCGACCTGAACATCGCCGAACCCAAGGCCTTGATCGGCTTTGCCGGGCGACGTGTGATCGAGCAGACCATCAAACAGAAACTGCCGGACGATTTCCAGACCGCGGAGTACACAATGGCTCACGGATTCATCGATAATATCGTGCCGCGCAAAAAACTGAAGGCTTTTGTCGCCAAAGTCCTGCGCTACGCCGGTTTCTGAAAAGTCGAAAAACGGGAAGAACCATATCAACAAACTCTAAACGGGATCTTTTTAATGGCAAAAGAAACTCAAAAGAAACTCTCGGCCTGGGACATCGTGCAGATCGCGCGGCACGCCGAACGCCCGAACATAAGGGACATCATCCGGCTGGTCTGCTCTGACTTTGTAGAGCTGCACGGCGACAGGCTCTTCGGCGATGACCGCGGTCTGATCGGCGGCTTCGCGACCATCGGCAGCGAAAAGGTCATGATGATCGGCCACCGCAAGGGACGCGGCGTGGAGGAGAACATCGATGCGAATTTCGGCATGGCCAGTCCTGAAGGCTACCGCAAGGCCATGCGCCTGATGCGGCTGGCTGAAAAATACGGACTGCCCGTGGTCTCTTTCGTGGACACCCCGGGCGCGTATCCCGGCATCGAGGCCGAGGCGCGCGGCCAGGCCGAGGCCATCGCGCATAACCTCGAGTTCATGTCCACCCTGCGCACGCCGATGGTGATTGTGATCTGCGGCGAAGGCGGCAGCGGCGGTGCCTTGGGCATCGCGGTCGGCGACCGCATCCTGATGCTGCAGAACGCGGTGTACTCGGTGATATCGCCGGAAGGCTGCGCCTCGATCCTGTGGCGCGACGGCACAAAGGCGCCTCAAGCCGCTGAAACGCTGAAGATCACAGCAGACTCTCTGAAAAAACTCGGCATCATCGACGAGATCGTGCCCGAACCGGCAGGCGGTGCCCATACCGACCCCGCAGCAGCACTAGCCGCTGTCAAGAAGGCGGTGCTGGCCAATCTGGCCTCGCTCAAGAAACTCCCCTTGGACGAGCTGCTACAGCAACGTTACGATAAATTCAGTGCCATGGGACGGTTCTGAGAAGGCTCTTTTATGGAACAAAAACGCAAACGCCGGCGTGATATCCGTGTCAGGATGAGCGTCGAGGGTCTGCAGGAGGATTACGCCTGGCATATCCGTTACACGCAAGCCAAAACACCGGATTCCGCCACACCGCGCGATCAGTATGAGGCTTTCGCCTTTTGCGTGCGCGACCGGCTGATAGAACGCTGGATCGAAACCCAAGCGGCTTACAGAGAGCAAAAGGTCAAGCGGGTTCACTACCTTTCTTTGGAGTTCCTGATCGGACGGCTGCTGGGCAACAACGTCATCAATCTCAAGATGGATGAGCTTTGCCGGGCGGCATTGGCCGAAGAGGGGATCGACTGGAACTCTTTGCGCGACTTTGAGGTCGATGCCGGTTTGGGCAATGGCGGACTGGGTCGCCTTGCGGCTTGCATTCTCGACTCATTGTCCACCCTGAACCTGGCGGGTATGGGTTACGGCCTGCGCTACGACTACGGGGTATTCAAACAGCGCATCGTGGACGGCCAGCAGGTTGAGGAGCCTGACCATTGGCTCAAAGACGGGGACCCTTGGGAAATTCCGCGCCCAGAGCACACACAAATCGTCCATTTCGGAGGACGTGTCGAATGCGTCACCAACGGCCGCGTGGAGTGGCGCTGGATGGAAACCGAAAAGGTTTTGGGAGTGCCCTATGATCTGCCGGTGGTCGGTTACGGCGATGCCGTCAACACCCTGCGTCTGTGGTCGGCCAAAGCCGATGACGAGTTCCATTTTGACGATTTCAATAAAGGGTCGTATGTCGAGGCGGTTGAGAACAAGGTGCTCGCAGAAAATCTCACCAAAGTGCTCTACCCGAATGATAACGTGCTGAAGGGCAAGGAGCTGCGCTTGCGGCAGCAGTATTTCTTCATCTCTTGCTCGCTTCAGGATATTATGCGCCGGTTTAAGCAGGAAAACTCTGACCTGAAACGCCTGCCGGAGAAAGTCTTCATTCAGCTTAACGAGACGCATCCCGCGCTGATCATTCCGGAGATGATGCGCCTGCTGGTGGATCGGGAGCAGATGGACTGGGATGCGGCCTGGTCGATCACGCGCGCCTGCACAGGATATACCAATCACACGATCCTGCCCGAGGCGCTGGAAAAGTGGAGCGTGGTCATGATGGAACGTCTCCTGCCGCGCCACATGCAGATCATTTTCGAGATCAACGGCCGTTTTTTGAAACAGGTGGCGGCAATGTGGCCCGGCGATATCGGACGACTGGCTCGCATGAGTATCATAGAAGAGCATGGCAAACGTTACGTGCGCATGTCTAACCTCGCGCTCATTGGATCAAGCTCCGTAAACGGTGTGGCTGCCCTGCATACCGAAATCCTGAAAAAATCACTGTTCAAGGATTTTTACGAATTATATCCCTCGCACTTTTCCAACAAAACCAACGGCATAACTCAACGGCGCTGGCTGCTGAAGGCAAACCCTAAACTGGCCGAGCTGATCACCGAGGCTATCGGCTCGAAATGGATCACGGAACTGACGCAGTTGCGGCGGCTCGAGGCGTTTTGTGAAGACAAGGCCTTCCTCGAACGTTTCCGCGCGGTCAAACAGGAAAACAAGGCGTCTCTGGCAGATCACATCCGGGACACCACCGGCATCATTGTTTCACCCGAAGCCATCTTTGACGTGCAGGTAAAGCGCCTGCACGAGTACAAACGCCAGCTCCTGCTGGCGCTGTACATAATCATCCTCTACAACCGTCTGGTCGAAAACCCGGAGTACGACCCGCATCCGCGCGTCTTTATCTTCTCCGCCAAGGCGGCACCGGGCTACACGCTCGCCAAACTCATCATCCGCCTGATCCACGGCATCGCCGGTGTCGTCAACGGCAACCCGCGCGTCAGGGAGAAACTGAGCGTGGTGTTCCTGCCCGACTACCGCGTTTCCCTGGCCGAAAAGATCATCCCGGCCGCGAATGTCAGCGAGCAGATCTCGCTGGCGGGAACCGAAGCATCCGGAACCGGCAACATGAAGCTGATGCTGAACGGCGCCTTGACCATAGGCACACTCGACGGCGCTAACGTGGAAATATGCGAAGAGGTGGGCGAGGACAACATATTTATTTTCGGTTTGCGGGTCGAGCAGGTCGCGGAACTGCGTCCGGTCTATTCATCACGCGCGATCTACCACGCCGATCCTGAACTGCGGCGCGCTATCGACATGATCCGGCGCAACGTTTTCTGCCTGCTGACCCCCGGGATCTTCACCCCGATCATCAGAGCGCTGCTCGACTACAACGATCACTACATGATCCTGGCCGATCTGCGCGACTATATCGAAACCCAAGACCGGGTTGAGGCGTTGTACCGCCAAAAGCGCAAATGGGACGGCAAGGCTCTGCTCAACGTGGCGCGGGCGGGGAAATTCTCGTCCGACCGGACCGTGCTTGAATACGCGCAGGAAATCTGGCATATCGAGCCCGTGACTATCAATCACAGCTAGCCAGCGGACAACCCGGCTCCTGTGCCATGTAATCGCCGGTGGCGGCATAGGCCCGGGCGCGGCACCCCCCGCACGTCTGGCGGAAACGGCATACCCCGCACGCCCCGCCGTATTGCTCGGTCTGCCGCAGGTCGTTGAAAACCTTGGAGTCGGCATAGGCTTTTCTCAGGTCAAATCCGTAATCGCGGAGATTGCCGCTGTCTACGTCCAGAAAACCGCAAGGCTGCAAGACGCCGGTATGCGAGATAAATGCAAAACCGCGCCCGCCCATGCAACCGGAGGGGGCGCGCCCGGGCTTTCCCGCGGCATGCCAGATGCGCACCGCCTGCGGCGCACAGGTCTCGCGCACCCGTATCGGCCCTTGCGCGTCCATCGCAAAAGCCCAACGCAAAACCTCATCTGTATCCTCAGGTGACAGCGACAAGTCGCGCATGACCGAACCGCGGCCCACTGGAACCAGAAAGAAAAGGTCGAGTGTGCCGGCGCCCGACTCAATAGCCCTCTGTCGGATCAGCGGCAACTCTTTCTTGTTCAAGCGCGAGATCGTGACGTTTACTTGAAAAGACATGCCGATCTCAACGGCGACCGACATAGCGCGGGTTACGTTTTCAAAGGCTCCCTCTACCCCGCGGAAAGCATCATGCGTGGCGGCTGTCGCGCCGTCGAGGCTGAAGCTGCAGGCCGTAATCCCGGCGGTTTTCAACTCCTGCAAAGCCTCGCGCGTGACCAGCATGCCGCAGGGTGCCATCACCGAGCGCAAGCCGCGCTCTGTAGCGCCGCGCACAAGTTCGAGAATGTCCGGGCGGTACATCGGCTCCCCGCCAGTCCAGATGATCATCGGACGCATCTCTGGCGCCAGCGAATCCAGCACGCGCAAACACTCTTCCGTGGTCAGTTCGCCCGCATAGTCGCGGTCTTGCGCGCCAGCGCGGCAGTGGCGGCACGCCAGCGGACAACGCCGTGTGATCTCCCAGGCGATCACGCGCAGATCATGCGCCGTCTTAATCTCGCCGCGCATTTGTCGCTGCCCGTGATTATGTTCGTGCTTATTCATCCGCCGCCTGCGAGATCTCATCGTCCGTCAGATAACACGCCGGATCAACGCCCCAGAGATCACCGGTGGCCGCTTCCGCCCGCGCCCGGAAATTGCCGCCGCACACTTCTAAAAAACGGCAAGTCACACAGCGCCCCGTCACATACGCCTTTTTCTGTCGCAACCGCGCAAGCAGAGAACCGGGTTCGGGTTGCCCCCAGATCACGCTGAACGGTTTTTTCAGCACATTGCCGACCGGCTTGTTACGCCAGAACTGGTCAGGATACACCGTGCCGTCCCAACTTACGCAGGCTATGCCGTGGCCGGTGCTGTTGCCGCCGTTCATCCGCAGAAGCTTCATGACATCATCGGCATGCGGATTGCCTTCGCGCAACATGCGCAGATAGAGATAAGGGCCGTCGCAGTGATTGTCCACGGTCAAGACCTCGGCAGCAAGACCGCGCGTGTGCAGACGCGCCGTACGGTCAATGATCAGATCCACGGCAGCGCGCCTTTGGTCTGCCGTCAGATCATGCGCGGCGATTTCCGCGCCGCGTCCGCAATACACCAGATGATAAAAACAGATGCGCGGTATGCGCTCGGCTTCCAGCAGGTCAAAAATCGCGTCAATCTCACCGATGTTGTCCTTGGTCATCGTCATGCGCAGCCCGACCTTGACGCCGGTGTCGCGGCAATGCCGGATGCCCGCCAGTGCCCGCTGGAAAGCGCCGGGACAGATACGGAAACGGTCGTGGACGCTCTCAGTGCCGTCGAGGCTGATGCCGACGTATGAAACGCCGATCTCTTTGATGCGGGCTGCCAGAGTGGCGTCGATCAGCGTGCCGTTTGTGGAAAAGACGACGCGCAGTCCGCGTGCCGCCGCATGCCGCGCCAGTTGCAGGATATCAGGACGCACAAACGGCTCGCCGCCTGAGAAAAGCAGGACCGGACTGCCGAAAGCCGCCACATCATCGATAAAAGCCAAAGCCTCGCCGGTGTTCATCTCCTGTGGCTCACCTTGTGTCGCGGCGTAACAGTGCATGCACTTCAGATTGCAGCGCGAGGTGACGTTCCAGACAACGACCGGTTTCTTGTCGGCAGAAAATTGCAAAAGGTGGCTAGGCAGTCGCTGCGACATACGTCCGTAACGCAAAGGGTCGGAAACCTCGACCGCACCCATATACAACTTTGAAATCCCTATCATTCCCGGTATTCCCGAATTAATTCTTCACTTACCCGCAGTCGCGCTTTGTTCACTGACGCTGAAAGTCGTGGGTTCTGACATCACGACCACGCCATCGGCTGTCGTGGCCTCGGCCCAGACGGTGTAAGAGCCTTCTGGCAAGCGGGATTGCGGCGGGCCCTGTTCAACTGCCACCGAGCATTTGTCTGCGGCAGAGCGCCCCAACCGCTTATGGTCCAGATAAATGTCGAGTGTGCGGATTTCCGCCGTTCCGGTAACCTCTGCCGCGGCGGTCACAAAGGCCGGGCCGGCAATCACACCTCCGTCAACGGGCGAGGTGACCCGCACCGTGGGTACAGCATGTCCGTCACGCGCCAGCGACAAAACAAAATCGAATTGCCTGCCGCCATAGCGCCGGTCATAAGACTGCGCCCGCAGGCTCACACGCAATATCCCTTTGGCATAATCCTCTGCGACCGGCCGCAGACGCACCGGCGCGCCGTCATAATCATGCGGGCTGAAATACACCTCTTCCGTCACGCGCCCTTGATGCAAGATGCTGACTCGCACGATTTCACACGGTCTTCTTGTGGGTTTCAATATTGCCGCAAACCCGCCTGTCGGCGATACCTTGTCTGTGTTCAAGACAAAAGCAGCCTCTTCGGAAGGATCGTAATTAAGCAGAAAAGGTTTCTGGTCATTTCGGCCATCCACACCTTTATCATCGGATTGCGCGTTAGCCATAAAATTGAAAAGGACCGTAGCGTTGTTGGTGACAGGCAAGATTCGGACAGTCTGCTCGATATCGAAATCATCAGGCCTGAAGACCAGTGTCTCTTGTGACAGCGAAACTATCCCGGGTACGCTGGCGGCACACAACACACGCACCTCCTGCTCGGGTTTATCCAACAGACGCACCCCCACAAAGCCGGGCGTGCGTTCATCGACATTATAGTTTTCGCTGCGCAACAAAACAGCGTTCAACGGTTCTCGCAAAGACGAAAGCTGCATGATGGTCTCATAGCCGATACGAGCGCAGACATCATGGTAGCCACGCGGATGCCTGACGTTGGTGTGCTGCGGCTTGGCTTTCTCGGTCGGCCTCTGATAACGCCCCGTAACCGAGGTGTAAATCATGTTGGCCAACATGAAGGTCAGCCAGTCATTCTCCTTGCCTGCTTCGGCAAACTCGGTCAGCTTCGGATTCTGCTGGTGAGCCCGAGCCCACGCTATCTGATAGGGAATGAAGACCAGATCGTGCTTTTTCGCATAATCGTATCCCTCCATCAGGAGCGTTTCCAGAACCTTCAAGGTGTTCGTTCCGCTGTTGGTGTCGATCGGATTGCGGCGGAAGACAGCCTCCAACGGAGCCGATCGGCCGGCTGGCGGCAGTTCCAGCGAGGTATATAATTCAGCGTCAAGATACATGTTCATCTGCTGCATGTCAGCATACACCAGATCAAACGCCATCGAGTTACGGTCAAACCCTTCCCGGTACCAGTCATTCGGTGTTTTCCAGAACCACTCCTGACAGGCCGTGTCGAGGATGAATCTGAAGTTTTCGCCCAGAGCATCGTCTTCGGCTGCATTGGGCACATATACCTTGAGCCGTTTTCTGACTCTCGGCTGCACGCGCACCACTCCCGGGAATTCTCCGACGTAATGTTTACGTACCCGCGCTTTGGCTACCGCCTCACGCGCAGACAGCGCCAGAACCTCTGTGGTCTTTTTCGTGGTCCAATCGGCTTGCAGCGCGCCTTTAGGAAAACGCGAACCAGTCAGTTGGCAGAAAGCGGTAGCCGCCGTTAGAAAAGCGTTGACGCGGGCACGCATCGGCGAATTGCCCTCCATGCGGTTACGCGCCAAAGTTTCGTTCCACGCGAACGCCGCCGGAATCACCTCAAGGCCACACCCGTCGCCCACCCGGTAAACCGTGTTGGCGAGACGCAGAAAACGCGTGTCACGAAAAGAGCTGCCGGGTTTCGCCATCAGAACCAAGACCACGCGCGCGTTGGCGGATTGAGCAGCTTGAGACACGCACCTGACACCCTCGAAGAACAATTCGGGATATTCGCCCGCGATCTCGTCGGTCTCGGCCAGCAGGATGTAATCATAACTGCCGGCGAGCAGACGTTCACGGTCGGCGCGGCTGTCAGGATTATGCCACCAGCCCAGCAACGTGCGGCTCTGGTTCAGCGGTTCGTGTGTCACTTTGACCGGCACGCCGGACTGTGAGGCTTTGATCACTTTCTCAAGGTCGGCGCAAATCTTGGCGGCTTCAATTCCCCCCGGATGCACGGCACGGGAGAGCAACGCCACACGTATCGCGCCGTCACGGTTGGCATCCAAAGCCTGCGCCGGGGACGTACCCAAAACTGTCGCTGTCAGCACTGCGGCCGAAATGAAGATTTTTACGAGCTGCCTGCCGACGGTCATGGCGCCCCTGCCTTAGCCGCAGCGCGTAAGCCGGCCTTTTTTCCTTTTTGCCCGACTATCCGCATCAGCGTCGTTTCCAGCAAAAACATCTCCGGCAAGCCTGTGGAGACCAGCTTCTCGCGCAACTCCAGAATTCTGAAACGAGCCACCCTCAATTCACGCAGTGAATAATTGATCGCGTGCGCCAGTTTTTTGCGCAGTATCCAGCCCGGCATGGTCCTGACGTTTACCGGTAGCTTCTCCAGCATCTCGGCTTCTTCAGGACTCAAGTCATTAGCGCACCAGCGGGCCTGCCTATTAACATACGAGATCCATTTGCGGTCATAAGCCTCACGTAGCACGAGCAGTTCGCGGACGTTTTTATCCAGCATGGCAGCCAGACGGATGCCGACGCCCTTCTGGCCGTTCATACGCCGCAGGGTGGCCAGCATATTGTTCGCGTCGCGTTCGCCGAACGCGTCGAGCAAGTCCCATGCCTCCGCCTCTTTACCGACGGAGGTGATCTCATGCAAATCTTGAAGATTCACCTGTTTGGCCTCGCCTACATACAGTCGCAGTTTCTCGATCTCCTGTAAGAGCGAGCGGGTGTCAAAGCCGACTCTCTGAATAAAGGCGTTGCGGACACTCGCATCCATCTTCAGCCCGGCTTCTTTAATCATCGCGTCAATGCGTTGGGAAGCGCGCTGCTCAAGCTCCCGAGTCTTCAGGTTGTTGCCGAAATCCTCGACCTCGCCGTTCTTTTGGCATGTTTTGAAGAAAATCGAACTGCGCAAAACCTTGTTGGTTGTGATGATCAGCGTCTGGCCTTCAGACATGCCGTTTTTCAGGCATTCCGTCAGCCTCGCGACCGCAGCCTTGGCCATCTCCGAATCCGCAGCGCGCTCTCCGCCGGTCAGAAAATTGGCGTCGCGCAACCAGATCACCTTTTCCGCGGCAAAAAACCCCTGCGTCTGCACCGCCTCGATACACTGGTTGACGGCTTTTTCAACCTCATCTCCTGTGTTTTTGCGGCCATCGACAATCTCCAAGCCGAACACGTCTGCGGATTCCGGCAGGACCCGGCCGATCCTCGCGCGAGCGGACGATTCCGTCAGATAGTCATCATCACCGCAGATTAAACACAATCCTCCATTCATAAGCTTTAATTCTAAATCAAACCCACACCGCTGGCGAGACAACAGTGTTGGGGAGCGAAGTTCTAAAGTTTGAGAGTTCTAAAATAAGCAGCTTGTCAGCGAGGATCATATTTTTCGAGCAGCAGGACGGGCGGTCCGCTGCCTCTAACATACCAGCCGATGCCTTGAGCCGTTATGGATGCCCCGAGAAGGTTGCTCAAGTCCTGATCTTGCGCGAAAAGGTGGCATAGTATGTGCGCGCCGCCGTCAGCCTGAAGCTCGACCAGTGTGAAAGGGGCTTTTACCTCGCCCACCCCGCCCCAATCCAGAATACCGCTTAATATAAGCGGCTTGCCCTGCTCTTTAGTCTCGTCCAACACATAGCCCGCGAGTTCAGCCGGCAGGCGCGGCAGCTCGGCAACAACAGAGGCGACAGACGTGGTCGCTGCCAATGCTGCTGACAGGACGTTGGTCCCGGCCTGGCCCGACACATCATTGTCGCCGACGCTGAAAGCCGCATGCAGCCGTCGCAGCAAATCGGCGGACAGTTCCGCATCGCTCATTTTGACGAAGATCTCCACCTGGTCGCGCTTCATCCAGAAACGCATGGCCGCAGGCGGGGCGATCCTGTGCCAGTCGCCGTAAACGCCCCTGACCTCGACAAGGTCGCCTTTATTCAGACTGCCCACCGCCCTGGCCGCCGAACTCGGGCTTGACCTGACCTGGCTCTGGTCGGCCGTGACCCGGCCGTCTTTAACCAGATCGCAGTATATGAACAGCGTCAGAGAGTCCGGGGGGCGGACAGTAACCCAAGGGGCAGCGGCGTCATACGCCCCGCACACCTCCAGCTCGGTTGCGGGCGGCAACCAAGCGGCCACATTCTCCTGCGGGCTGTCAGCGCCTGCATAAAGGGCGGCGCGCTCCTCCATGACCCGCGCCATTACCCGGCCCGAATCGCTTGCCGGCGCATCCGCCACCGCTGCGAGAGCGCATAAAATCGTGGCGACACCCGCAATATGACACCGCCTCATCATTTGTTCCTGCCTGACCCACAAAAAAACAGCCACAACCGTATTTCCTCTTCAGGAACATACGACTGCGGCCAAAAAAGTTTCCAGGCTCTTTACAACGGCCTAGATTTCCGGCTTGGTTTTACGCAGACCCAGACCGCGGTCGCCGTCTTTCCACTGCCCGCGTTTCTTCAGAAGATCGATACGCTCAAAACGCTTGAGCACATTGCGTTTAGCCGTAATCTTACTCGAACCCTTTAAACTCGTATGCTGACTCATCGCTTGCCTCTATTTCTCTTCCAGTTGCCTTTTTCGTCAAAAACAATGATTATAATACCAAAAACTCGTTTTACCTCAACCCAAAACCTTCCACACCCGAAAAAAGGTGCGCTTTCACGTCCAGAACGAGACGCCTTCACAGAAAGCGATGTGGCGGACGTGGTATTCAGTGCCGGGTCGGACACCCGTTTATTCAGGGGTTTTCCAGCGCGTCGGCGATTCGCGAGCGCGTTTTACGCAGCGCTTCCGGCGAACGATCGAAATCGGTCATGCCTCGAATCAGTTCAACAGTCATAGCTTCGGCCGCGCCACGGCCTTTTTTTTGCGCCAGCATCATGAGCCATTCGTAGTCTTCGACTCCGTCGCGGACATTGGCCAGGCGGATCGAGGGCAGCGGTCCAGACTCGCCGGGATAGAGCAACTGGCCGTCGCCCGGCATCTTGAGGGAGTTCTCCGCCGTCCAAGCGGTCAGGAAAGTGTCGTCCAGCTTGAGCGGCGGTTTGTCCGGCCACAGGTTCACATGCCAAAAGAGCAGCCCGTCGGCGCGGTACCGGTAAGTCAGCCAGCCCAGCAGCCGCCCTTCGATAAAAGGATACTCGATCGAGGCGAAGTTCGCCTGCGGATAGGTCGGGCCGCAGCAGACATACCACCACACCTGCCGCCCCTGACCACGCAATTTCTCGGACAATGCGGGATCGTACACGCTGGTCAGAGGACAGAACCAATCCGTGATGTCCTGCTCCGGATAGTTTTTACCCTCCCGCATATCCAGGTACATTTTGGATGTCGTCATCACCGGAATGTCCGGAAAATCGGCCTTCAACTTGCGCCACAGCTCTCCGAGGGCGGGATAATACTCGTGCGAACGCTCGTCAAAACCGTAGAGATACGCAGACTTCTCAAGCCCGTGCTCTCTTAGCTTCGCCACGTACGGCGTCAGGCGCGCCTTGAGTTCTTCGTAAAACGCCGGCGTGTAGGCCGATATCGGCGCGTTGTAGACCAGCTTGACCGGCTTGGCCGGTTCCGGCACAAGGTTCAAGATGTTGAAACGATTCATTCCCCGCTCTCGGGCATGGAGCAGATCCTCGATGCGCGGCGGCTCGGTGCGCGAGATGTTGTCTGGATTGAGCCGGTAGTCCAGCATGAGGTCATGCGCTTTCCTTATCATCTCCTCAGACCGCTCTGGGTACTGCGCCTTTGTGAAGGTATCCATGACGCAGAATGCGGTCGGCAGCCCGAATGTTTCGGGATTGCCGAAATCCCGCACGCGGAGTGTCATCGGAACATTCCGCAGCGGCCTGCCCCCTGCTGACAGGATGACCTGCCCGCTGTAAACACCAGGCTTCGCCCCGTGCCCCGCGCGCGCGGTCAGCCAGACTCCTTGCGTCGCCGAGGCACGTACCTTGAAGGGCGCGGGCGGCAACAGCGGGTCGGGAAGCCAGTTCTCTTCGACCGGCGCGCCGCAGGGATGCGGGTGGTACGGGCGCTGACGGCGGATGTACCCCACCCGCTGCCACGTCACCTCGCCGTCGAATCGCTGACGGCCTGCGTCGGAGAATGTTGTCAGCTCAACCGTCACGTCCGCCATGGCTCCGTCATCGCTCGCGGTGATCAGGAGCTGGGCGCTTTCACACTCGTTGCGCGCGAGTTCCAAAAAAATTCCCGGGGATGCCGCCTCGGCCTCGGAGGGATAGATCAGCGGCGTCACGCGGCGCATGGAGTCCGCAGTCCACACAGCGCAGCCGCTCTTCACCGGATTGTAACACATCCTTTGAACCGCGGGAAACGCGACCGTGCGTTCGAACGTTTCGCTCCCAGCCTTAGCCGAGACATGGAACGCCACGTCTGTCCCGTTTCCGGCGGTTATGACCGCGTGGGAACCGTTTCCCGAAAAACGCTCTCGCTCCTGCCCGTCCGCATCCATCAACCGGCAATGCCACGCCGCCTCTTTCCAGAAATCCAGCGTAACATGCACACCGGTTTTGGAGTACGGGAAGTCGAAGACGGTCCGCATCGTCTTGATGCCGAGCGCGGGCGGACGGCGCTCGAGCGACAGCCCGTCGAACCAGACCCGGCCGGTGCCTTTCCGCAAAAAAACAAAATACTGTATCTTCTGGATCGGCTTCTCGGGATAAAACACCTCTGCTATATACTCCCAGTCGTGCATCGGCTGCGACCAGTCGGCGGTGATGCCCCACGCGTTGCCACCGCCCTCGTACCAGATGTCCAGAAAGATACAATAATCCGCAGCGGCCACCTTTTCCGCCTTGCTCCAGCCGCCGAACAGCACGGGGGACTTGTCCGGTTTCGCGTAGACGATCTCCTGCATCACACCGGCTTGTCCTTTGTCCCCGTCCAACACCTCACATCGGATGGCCCCCGCGCCGGAGTACACCGTCTCTGTCTCGTACGCATACGACCCGTAAGCCCGCCACCCTTTGACTTTGCCGGCCGCCGCCTCTTCAAATCCCCCGTTGACGAGCGTTTGTGCCGATGCCAGACACATCGACAGACAGGCCGACGCGAGCATGACCTTACTTCTCATCTCTTCCCCTTCCCCCGCGCCCTGTCCCTTGGTCAATGCCGAACTAAAATCGGCTGCGCAAAAAGCATGTCGACAATACCGATGGGCTCTTGTCCTTTAGGATAAACATAGTTCGTCACAAGATCTCCGAGCCCGTCGTGAAGCGTGGCGATCCGGGCAACATCCATGGCCGAGAACGCCTCACTGGAGAGGGGCTGGCCGCACAAATGGGTGTTCGGATAAGAAAATGCCTCAGCGCGGACATACTGGCAGAGAATGCGGCCGTCCGGGCCGCGCGGAAACGCGAAAAACGCCGTGTCGTTGTTTTCGATGTGGGCAACACCTTGATCTGTCACAAAACGGATCTGCGTGTTGGGGCGCTGCGTCTTGTCGGCTCCGTCCACTGCCACTTCCAAGCCGGATGGTGTGCCGTCCTTATTCTGCCGCACCGCGATGCGGGTGAAGCGGAACGCGCTGTTGTCGTAGGGAGACACTACCTTGCCCGAAGCATCCACCGACATCGCGCCGATCAAACCGAAGAAGCGTCCCTGACGATAGGCGCGCAGGGCTTCACGCTCTCTTTCCCGCACTGTTAGATCTGACAAGCCAGATACCAGCAGCACGTTCCGGCCGCGCCCGTAGAGCAGATGATCCTTCACAAAAAAACCAAAACACCGCCTACCTGTCCGCAGGACATCGTCCCAGAGGTCATAGAACGACATTGTATCCGGACGGGGCGCACTCGCTCCAAAGTACATATGCTGGTTCCACACCTCGTGCCCCAACACGCGCTCGTCAAAATCGAGCAGGGTCAGCATGGCCTTCAAGTCGCAGGTCGGATGATTGATCGTGATCCCGCCACTGTCAGGGTAGAGGAGCCCCTCTATAGGGTTGCCCTGCGCGTCTTTCAACGTCCCGTCAAGGGCGGACCGAAAGGTATCGCGCCAAGGGCGGTTGGTCCCCTGCATCAGCCTAAATTTCGTGATTTTAGTCGCAACGGGATCAAAACCGATCTTAACGCGCATACTATCAGACTGCGCCTTAAAACAGAACGACTTCGCTGATTTCTCGGTCAGTGACAGATCCCGCACCAGCCCGTCATCGAGCGTCTCAAAGGTTCTCCACTTCACCCTTATCGCGCCCTCGACTGTTAGCGAGGCCTCCGCCTGCGCGTTTGTTCCTTCTCGCGGCGCGAATTCCACGTCCAGACGGTAGATGCCGCGCCACGGGGCATTCTGCGGGTCGAAAATCGTCAGTCCGTCGAACACATGCTCGACAGGTGCCGTGCCAGCCTTGATCCCGGGAGTGTACCCATAGCCGGTGGTATAGAGGCTGCCCAGTGCGTTGAAGTGGATGCCCGAATCGGTCATGCTGTGCTGCTCCGCGTTTGGCCCTCCGATCGCATCAGGATATTTATGGGCGAACGCCTCGGGCAAAGGGTAAATGGGTTTGGAGGGATAATAGTTTGAGAGCGGCAGGTGCCGGTAGCCCATGTCCCAAAAAATCTGCGGATTACGGCCGTGCTGGTGGGAGAACGAGTGCAAGTATTCGGCGGTGTCCCACGGAACGTCCGCATAGGGGTTTTCGATACGCTCCGCGGCACAGGCACAGGTCGAGGCAAGCACACCGGAAACAAGGAGCGCAAACGCGCCCTTTTTTGCATCGGCTGTCACAAGTTCCCAATTCAGCTAAAAGATTAAGGCAAGACGCAAAAAGGCGGAAGTCGTTGCGTTACACCCGATTGTTGGGGTTCTCGGCGCTGTTTGATTCAGCATTTTTCAGCCTCACCGCATCTCGAATATCAGCCCGTCCATCGGGCGTATCAGCTCCGCCGTCCATACGTTCGTCATCCCGGGAAAGGCCAGCGCCAAGTCGAATGTGCCGTAGCCCCAGTTGCTGCGCTTGATCTTCCAGCCGTAATAGCCGGCCACGTCCGCAAACACGTTCGTCTGCACCGCGCCGCCCTGCTTGGCGATCACGAGCTGCGTGGATACGGCGTTTGTCGCCGTTTCCGAATAAGACGCGTCGTA
>CAZKZI010000015.1:0-34286 GCA_964557205.1 uncultured Lentisphaeraceae bacterium | reverse complement strand
CGCTTTAGCGAGAAAACGAGCTCGTGCGCATCGGCCCATACCCCGTAGCGTCTCCGCTCGTGCGCATCGGCCCATACCCCGTAGCGTCTCCGCTCGTGCGCATCGGCCCATACCCCGTAGCGTCTCCGCTCGTGCGCATCGGCCCGTATGCCGTAGCGTCCTGCTCTCCTTTTACCCTCGTGATTGCGACCACTTTGTGGTCGCAATCACACATTCTCCTCCGTCACCCGCAACACCTCCTCAACCGACGTCATGCCCCTAAACGCCTTAATCCAGCCGTCCTCTCGCAAAGTCTTCAGCCCATGTCCCTTCGCCAATGCCCGTATCTCAGTCGTGGACTTGCGCGCTATGATCGCCGACTCAATATCCTCATGCACCACCAGCAGTTCGAAAAGACCGCCGCGCCCGCGGTAGCCCGTGCGCGTGCAGGATTCGCAGCCTTGCGGCACCCAAACCTTGTTTGATGTCGGGGCATACGGCAGGTCATACCACTTCATGTCCAGCGGTATATCGCGCTTGCACTTAGGACACAACCGGCGCACCAGACGCTGCGCCATCACACCAGCCACCGCCGATGCCACCAGAAAAGGCTCCGCGCCCATGTCGATCAGACGCGCGAACGATCCCGCCGCGTCGTTGGTATGAAGCGTGCTGAAGACCATGTGTCCCGTAAGCGAGGCGTTGATCGCGATCTCGGCGGTCTCGCCGTCACGTATCTCACCCACCATGATGATATCCGGATCCTGTCGCAGGAAAGCGCGCAACGCCCGCGCGAAGGTCAGCCCGATGTCCTGTCGCACCAGAACCTGATTGATGCCCGCCATTTCATACTCGATCGGATCCTCAGCCGTGAGAATACGCACGTTGATCTTGTTGATCTCGTTCAGGAAGGCGTAAAGCGAAGTGGACTTGCCCGAGCCGGTCGGCCCCGTAACAAGGAATATCCCGTTAGGCCGGTTGATCAACTTTACCACATGTTCATAGTCGAAATCGTTGAACCCCAGGTCCTGCAACTTGACGAAATTGCCGGCCTTCTGCAACAGACGCAGCGAGATCGACTCGCCGTAGGCCGTGGGCATGGTAGAAACGCGGATGTCGATATCGTCGTTATTCAGGCGCACGCCGATCCGCCCGTCCATTGGCAAACGTTTCTCCGCGATGTCCAGATTAGCCATGACCTTGATACGCGATATGATGGCTGCCTTGAGCCGGTTGAGTTGCGGCGGCACGTCCACCTTGTGCAGCATGCCGTCGATCCTGTAACGGATACGCAGCTCATCCTCCATCGGCTCCACATGTATATCCGTAGCACCCTGCCGGTCAGCCTCTGCGATGATCTGATTAACGAACTTCACGATCGAGGCCTCGGCCCCGATCTCATTAACATCAATCTTAGATATCGAGGCCAGATCCGTGTCCACCGCGTACCGCCCGTCCTCGATCATCTTCTCGATCGCGTCCGCTCCGACACCGTAATACTTGCGGATAGCCTTGTCGATATCCTCGCGCGGACTGAGAGCTACCTGTACCGGACAGCCTGCCGCCAGGCGCAAACCGTCGGTCATGCCTGTATTAAAGGGGTCACACGCCACTACCGTCAGCACGCCCTTCTCCACATTCAGCGGCAGTACGTTGTACTGATAGACAGCGCGTGCGGGCAGTTTAGTTATCGCCTCGTCCGTGGGACGCGAATCGTCCAAGTCTGCGTACGGAAATCCCAGCATCTCGCCGATCTTCTTCAAAAAATCGTCTTCACGCACAATGCCCAGCCTTACCGCCGCGCCCACAACTCCGGCACCGTCAGACCGGTCTGCAGCAAGCACCTGTGATATCTGAGCATCGTTGAAAAAACCCGTGCGCTTAAGTATCAGCGCCGTAAACGCATCCGCCTGACCGGCCATGAAGGCAAACCTTTCGTAAAACGTTACAAAATCAAAACTGAAAGCTGGTTAAACTTTTCTTTCAAACCCTTTTATTTTACCGCACCTTAATGGCATTTTCCATGCCTAATTGCGACGAGGCGAATATCAGGGGTGTTTCACAATAATTGAATCGCACACGCCTATCCTTGACCAGTCCACCGCAAAAGGCTAAAGTTTGTGCGATTTGTTTATAAGCGGGTGTAACTCAATGGCAGAGCTCCAGCCTTCCAAGCTGGTTACGAGGGTTCGATTCCCTTCACCCGCTCCATCCGTGCCAGGGTGGCGAAATGGCAGACGCAGCAGACTCAAAATCTGCCGCCCGCAAGGGTGTGAGGGTTCGACTCCCTCTCCTGGCACCATCAAAAAAACCCGTTTTTACTGGGGGTTTTTGTATTTATGGCGTTAGTGCCGATTCTGGCGCTTTTTCTCATCTCCCACGTTTTCACCTGTTTTCAGCTCAATTTGTACACATTTTGTACACAGTCTGTTTGCTGTTTTTTCGCTGGCTGGCTGCCGATGGCGGCGTTTTGCTCTGAATCGTGGCTTTTCGTGGCTTTTCGTGGTCAGACCTTAGTTTAGTATTTAGCGTTGATGCGTGGTTTCGAGATGTGCTAACGCATAAACATGGCAAGAAAACTGCGAGTTGAATATCCCGGCGCGATTTATCACATTGCCCGTCGCGGCAGTTGAGAACCTGCCGCTGAAAGATCGAGTGGCGCGCCTGAAGAGCTATCAGTGGAGCAGCTATCAGGGATATGTTGATGGGGCTGCTCGCCACCTGCGCCGTCGCGGAGGAGCAGTGGGTGCTTGAAAAGCCGCGTGTGTGGGCCCGCGACGCGGAATGGGCCAACGTAGCGACGGGCGTGATTCTGCGTGACGGTCACGGTCAACTTCGGCGACACGCCCTACACGGCTGCTGACGGCAAGATCGTTCCGCCGCTGGATATGCTCATCAGCGGGCTATGAGGATAGGGGGCGATGCGGATCGTTATCGGCCGGAGGGCGGGAAGAGGAAGTCGAGAAACCGTTCGGCGACCGTCTCGCCTTCTGGAGGGGAGATCGCCAGGTCCGGGCTGACCTCGATGACGGTTGTGCGGCGCGTGGCGCGGTCGATCAGAAAGTCCACGCCCACGAGCGTCAGGTCAAGCGCGCGCGCGATGCGCTGAGCGATCTTGAGCGCGCGCGCGGGGACGGCATCCGTGACGACCTCGACGGTGCCGCCGGTGTGGTAGTTGTTGGTGAGCCGGACCCGGACCGCGACACCCGGCGCAGGCACGTCGTCCGGCGAATGCCCTAGCTCGATGAGGTTGCGCCGCGTCTCGGCGTTCCACGGGATCACGTTGCTGGGGTCCTCTTTGCGCCGGTGCGCGTTGTGGCGTATGATGAGCTGGCGGATTGTGCGGACGCCGTCGCCCGTGACCTGCGCGGGTTTGCGGCGGATCGCGGCCGCCAGTTCGCCGCCGACCAGGATCACGCGCAAATCTTCGCCCGGCACGGTCTCCTCCAGAATCACGTCCGGTTCGTAGCGCCTCGCGAAGAGGACCGCCGCGTGCAGTTCTACCGGCGTGCGGATGCCCATGGAGACGCCGCGACCTCCCCACTGCATGCAGGGCTTGACGACGACGGGCGCGTGGTCGCGCAGGAACGCGAGCGCGTTGTCTTTCCGCGTATCTTCAAAGGGATATTGGGCGGGAACGGAAAACGCGTGGCGGGCCAGCCAGGTGTGGCAGGCCCGTTTGTTGTTGACCAGATGGAACGTGGCCGCGCCGACTTGGTCGGTCAGCGCGTTGAAGCAGCGGACCGTGCGGCCGTCGCGGCTCAGCTCGAAGATCGGCAGGTCGGGGTCCGGGTTCAGGAAACGGATTCGGATATTGCGTCGCCGCGCCGCTTGGGTCAGCGTGGTTGTGTAGGGGGTCAAGGTTGTGGCAGGAACTTTGGTCATGGCTGTTGTCGCGAGGCCTTTGCAGAGACAAGGATTAATGTTCCCGATCGTACGTCATTCTTAGTGTGTCCAGAGTCGGATGACTTTAACGGTTTTAACGTCAGCTAGCACCTGATACACGAGTCGATGTTGGATATTGATGCGCCTGGAATACGCGCCGGACAGATCTCCGACCAGTTTCTCATAGGGGGGTGGGGGGGGATTCTGAAACGGGTCTTTTGCCAAGATCGCGAGAAGCCGTTCGGCCTGTGGTTTTAAACCTGAAGCTCGGAGTTTCTTGGCATCTTTCTTGAATCGGTTGGAGTAGACCGGCTTATACACGGGTCAACTCCTTCATCATTTCGTCGGCAGAATTGAAGGGGCCGTTGAGCTTCTCTTTCCCGTTCATGATCGCATCGAGTGTTTTGCGTGTTTCCTTGTTCGGAACATGAGCCTTCAGCTCGAATGGAATGCCGCGCGTCTTGACAACCTGCTTGAGAAACAGTGTCATTGCTGCGGACATGGTCAGCCCCAAATCATCGAAAATCAGGTCGCACTCTTTCTTCAGTTCATTGTCAATGCGTATCGTTGTCGTCATTCGGTCACCTCCATAAATTGACGAAATAATAGCACAATCGACATACATTGTAAATGATGGGTGCTGTCTGAGTAAGTGCTTCTTTTTTCCTGTGGAACCTAGAGCAGATAAAGTTCAGGTAGGGCGGGTTCCCCGAATCCGCCTCGGACGCCTCGGGGATGCGTCCCTACCACAAAACACTAAAACCGGCTGGGCCGCGCATATTCGAGTAGGGTAGTTTCCCCGAAACGACCGTGAAGGACCTGAAAGGAATCGACCGTGGGTCGGGGCCGGGCATTGAGCCGCAGGGGGCTGTTTTGGCTGGAGCGGCGAGCGTGCCGCTCAGCCGCGCCAGGGACGGTTCCGCTTCTGGCAGGAGGGCAAGATGCTGTTGAAGAGGTTAACATTCTCGACAAGCTGGAAGTCGTACATGCCCACACACAGGAAGTCGGCGCCGGCCTTCAGCGCGAACGGAAACCCGTCCTTGGGCTGGACCGCGCCGGCCGCCAGAGTCTTGAACCCGATCCACGGTTCCGGGCGTGCCTGCATGTACGCGATTGTCTCGTCCGGATTCGTGCACCAGATGTTGTCGTGGCGCGAGCCGCCGTTGATGTTTGCCGACCAGTAGTTGATGGGATGGATGGTCTTGACCCAGTAGTCGGGCACAATGCCGCGGTCGACGCACTCTTTGACCGCTTCCAAGCTGTGGGCGCCGATGCCCGCCTGGTAGCCTTCCTTGCGCATGAAGGCGATGGCGTCCTCGATGATCTTGTAGTTCTTCTCGCGCAAGATGTATTTTTCAGTCATCTCGCCTTGGATGTAGAGCATCTGCGCGCCGAACTTGATGGATTCCTGGGCGCCTCTGACCGGATCGCCGCCGATGGCGCAGTCGGACAGCACCTGCATCTTGCCGCCCTCCTTCTTAAGGTAGTCGCCCATGACGCGGAACAGCCCGGGATTCAGGATGATGGTGTTCATACCGGAGGCTTCAGCCATGTGGAGCGTACGGAAGACGCGCCAGTCTTCGTGGTAGGCTTTGACGAGTTTGCTGACGTAGATCAGGTCGCGCGCGTGCGCCCAGCCGCCGATCAGGTTGCAGCCCATGAACATGCGGCTGATACGGGTGGGGCCGATATTCCCGAAGGCGTCGATGGGCTTCTTGAGCTCGCTGATGTCCGTGAATTCAAAGGCGCGGACTGTGGCGTTGGTCACCGCATCGACCTTGCCCTTCAGGTTCTCTTTCTCCCAGACGCGCCCGTGTTTTTCGAAGAACGCGCCCGCAAAGGCGCCCAGCACGGGCAGGGCGCTCAGGTTCTTGAGGAATTCGCGGCGGTCGCCCGCGATGGCCCTGTCCCCTTTGGACAGCCACGGCTTGATGAGCGCCCCCAAGCCATAAGAGGGAACCGCGCAGATCACCATCATGGCGATGGCTTCGAGGACGTTCCGGTCGAACCACAGGAAATGGCCGTAGCCTGTGCTCGTCGCGCCGAAGGGCGGCTGGGCCAGATAGTAGAGCGACAGCAGCAGGATGCCGCACACGGATGAGAAGCGGATGAAGATGCCCAGGATGAGCGCGAGGCCGATCAAGGTCAAACCCCACATGTTCAACTGGTTGACGACGTTCAGCAGGGCGGGCGTGTCCGCGATCTTGTGAAAGAGGTCCGCGGCGATCCAGTTGCTGGAACTCAGGTAGCCGGCGGCGCTCCAGTTCCCTTTGAGCAGCTTCCACAGCCCCTCGTATAAAAAATGCCAGCCTACCAGAAACCTCAACAGCGTAACCCAGTAAGACCTGATCATCGATTCCCCCTTCGGCATTAGAAAAAAAATAGTGTACTTGCTTCTCTGCGCGAGCGCCAGTCCGTTTAACCGTGATTGTAATCGGTTAGCCCGCCGCCCGGCCTAGAGCGAATTAAGTTAAAGTATGGTCGTTGGGCGATGTCAGGTAGAGACGGTTCACCGAACCGTCCGTCTGCCCTGAACAAGCCGAAGGGCGGACGCCTCGGGGAGGCGTCCCTACCAGAAACGGACAAACTTTAAACAAACCCGCTCTAGCAGTGAACAAACATCAAGGTCACACATTCTTTTTGAACCGCGAATCATGCGAATGGAACGAATGGATGGCCGTATTATATTCGCCAGAAAGCGGTACCGCACGCAAGGGTGTGAGGGTTCGACTCCCTCTCCCGGCACCATAATTTCTCAGCTTCTGCACACCTTGCAGAACTCACAGCGTCTTGATGAACGTAGAGATGCGGGCGAGTGCCTCTTTGATCTGATCCATGCCGGTGGCGTAAGAGCAGCGCACGAAACCTTCGCCGCAGGCCCCGAACGCCGTGCCCGGCACGCATGCAACGTTGTATCCGTTCAACAGCCGCACTGAAAAATCCTCGGATGTCAAACCGGTAGTCTGGATCGACGGAAAGACGTAAAAGGCTCCGCGCGGCATGAAACAATCCAACCCCATACGGTTAAATGCATCCACGATAAACCGGCGGCGGATATCATACGCTTCGCGCATCTCTCTGATGTCGGCATCGCCGTCGCGCAGCGCCTCAAGCCCGGCGATCTGACTGACGGTCGAGGCACACATCATGCAGTACTGGTGGATTTTCATCATGGCATCGGCCAGGGAGGGCGGTGCGCAGACGTAACCCAGCCGGAAACCGGTCATCGACCAGGCCTTCGAGAACCCGTTGAGAAATATCAGGCGGTCGCGGATGCGGGGGATACAGGCCATGGTGTTACGTCCGCCCTCGTAAGTCAGCTCAGAATAGACCTCGTCGGAAATAATCAGCAGATTATGCCGAATGGCGAAATCCGCCAAGGCCTCGGTATCCGCCTTGTCGAGCGTGGCGCCGGTCGGATTGTTGGGAAAATTCAGCACCATTACCCGCGTCCGCGGTGTCACGTGTTTTTCAAGCTCCTCAACCGTCACATGGAAGTTGTCTTTTCGGAACGTGCCGACCGCCACTGGCACGCCATGCGCCATGCGTATGATCGGCGCATAGGCCACGAAAGCCGGCTCGTGATACAGAACCTCGTCGCCGGGAGAGACAACGGCACGCAAAGCTATGTCAAAAGCCTCGCTGACCCCCACGGTTAACAATATTTCACTCTTCCAGTCGTAATCGGCGCCAAAAGATCTTGCCATGTACCGCGACAAAGCCTGTCGCAACTCCGGGGTGCCGAGGTTGGATGTGTATTTTGTGTCGCCCCGTTCCAGCGATTCAACGGCCTTGGCGCGGATGTGCATGGGGGTCGGAAAATCCGGTTCCCCGATGCCCAAAGAAATCACATTCTTGCTCTCGGCCACTATCTCAAAAAAATCCCTTATGCCTGATTTCGGCAGAACATTCACATGTGGAGCAATGAATTCAGAGACTTTCAATGTGTCAGTTATCATAAAATTACTTTCTGTCAATGGAAACAAGCTTTCAATGTTTCGGAAAAAAGGTAGTTAGCATAACGCATTTCCCTGAAGCAAAGCAAAGCTTTAGAGCGGCGCGACCTGCCCGATATCAGCCGTGACCGACACAGCCTGACCGATCATATCAACGTTGAGGATCACTTTCATCGTGCCTGCCATCCGTGACACAAGCCCCTCGACACCCATGAAAGGCCCACTGACAATGCGCACCGGCCGCCCCTCTTCCAGCGGTCTTACGGGCTTCAGGGCAGGATCCGCGCGCAAGGCGCGTCGTACCATGATCAGGTCTCGCAACATGCGCCGCGGATTAACGGGTTCCAGCACACGCACCAACAGGTTGGTCTTGAGCATCTCCAGGCGTTGCGCATCATCAATCCGGGCAAAAACGTAACCGGGAAAAACCGGCACACTCGCTACAATCCTACGCCGTTGAACTACACGGCTCTTTTCACGTAACGGCAGATAATATTTAATGCCATAGAGCACGCAAAAACTCGCGACCTTCTTCTCTGTCCGCGGCTTAACAAAAAAAACCTTCCACTGGTGCATATGGTGCCATAATACCGCAGCCGCTGTGCTTACGCAACCGTGCCCTTGCTAAAATCTGTTTTTACAAGCGTTGCTCCGTACAAGACCAAACCGTCACGTTTAAACCCAACTCGCGAGCCTGCTGAACGACCTGACACTGATTGTCATGATCGATATCACAAGTTATCACAAGCGCACTCGCCTTATAAGCGGGCGCCAATGTCGACAACTCGTCAAAGACGCCCAGAACCTTGTGCCCGGCTATGATATGCCCTCGCAGATTAATGTCATCATCTATGACCCCGACAATAACACGATCGTTCTTGCCGGACCGTTCGGCCATCTCACGCAGCAAAGCGCGAAACTGCAGGCCGCCTCCATACGCTAACGCCCTTACCGTCTCGGGTTTGTCCATCAACATATGTCTCTCCATCATCTGCAAGAGCCCGCTGATGCTGTCCCGCCAAATTCGGATTCCCGCGATCGGAAAAATTGCGAAAGCCGAATAAACAAATATAAACCGCATCAATTCTGGATCATCCTCATTAAACAGCCAGGACAGCCCTGCCCCTATGCCCGTGCCAGCGAAAACAGCCAGCCCCAAAACAGCATAGTCCCGTATCTGCGCCCGTGACCATACCCGCCAATAAGTCTTTGTCGCCACCAGCAACACAAACACCGGCACCACAAACAGCGGCAAATCAGATATCAGTTGATTGCGGTTAATCGGTAATGCGACTTCCCAGCGGGCAAACATCCATATTAAGCACAAAACAAGCACATCAAAAATAATATAAGCCGGCATAAGCACCCCTCGACGGATTGTCCCACGCTTATAAACAATCAGCCGGCCGGTATCCCACAGCTCGACACGCTCCAGATGGCGCACCACCACAAAAATCGCCACAATAAACGCTATTAGGAAAAAGCCTGGCGCACGCCCTTTTAAAAGCGTTCCTCCCAAACCGATAAAGACAAGTGCAGCGCTAATGACGTACAATATGATTGCAACCGTCCTCTGGTTCATCTTGTCTCGCAGCAGACGGTGGTGCAGATGATCTTTATCCGGCTGCATCACTCTTATTCTGGCTTTAACTTTGGTTATCCCGCTAGGCAGCATGGCCCTAACCGACCTTCTCCAGACAGCCAGCATCGTATCGAAGATCGGCACCCCCATAGCCAAAAGCGGCATGCCAAGCGAGGCCGCCAGCTCTTTACGTGTCCCCGTCATCAACGGCATGGTCGCCACGCACAACCCCAGAAACATGCTGCCGGTGTCGCCCAAGAATACCGATGCCGGGTGAAAATTGTAACGAAGAAAACCCAGACATGCACCCGCCAGCACAAGATAAGGCAACGTGGCCGCCGAATGCCCCATAAATAGCAACGAACCCGCCATACCGATGCAGGCAATAAACGCCAGTCCCGAAGCTAACCCGTCCATACCGTCTATAAGATTGAAGGCGTTCACAGTCATCACGATCCAAAAAATCGTCGCCACACAGTCCAGCCAGGGCGGAAAGGCCACAAACAAGCCGCCCAAACTCACGCCTGACATATAGAGAATCAAAGCCGCGGCGGTCTGGCCGGCAAGCTTTACCAAAGGCTTAATCCCGTGTTTGTCGTCAACCAGCCCGACGAACGCCAAAACACCGGAGGCCAAAAGGAAACGTTTTTGCCAGAACAGCGGGAACTCACTGCTCAATGGGCCACCCAAAGACCAGAAGAGAATCCATACCGTCAAGTGAAAGGCGATGAAAACCGCCAGACCGCCTCCCCGGGGAATAGGTTTATCGTTAATCCTACGCCCTCCGGGCTTGTCGACCATGCCCGCCTTGCGCACCATCTCGCGAACCAGAGGCGTCAGCAAAAGCGAAATCACAAAAGAACCGAAAAACGCGGCCGCGTATTTCAGTCCGCCAATCGCAATCTTGGTCCAAACCGTTTCCGAGTAATCTAATACTCCGCTTACCCAATCAACCGTCATAAAAAACCTTAACGAATTGCTGTGATTTTAGGATATAATTCCGACAAAAACAACCTGAAACGCTCAACGCTGTCAGGCGTTTCCAATGGCGCGTTGATGCTTACCGCCACCATCACCCAACGGTTTATACGGTTGTGTACGGAACGATCCCATACATCAAGAAGTATCCGCCGCATGTGGGAACTGGTTTCGCGGTCACGGCTCATAAACCAGTACACCAAATTAATCTCCGGGCTTCCCGCACGTCTAGCCACGATCTTGCGTGCCTTCAACGGTCTGCGGTTTTCGAGGTTGAGTGATATCCTCTCGGCCTCAAGCATTGCAAAGCCTTGGGCAGGCAAGCATAATTCGGCTCTATGTATGCTGCCTCGGCTAGTCCCCCCGATCACGACACTCACCGCGTAACGAAGGTCATCGTTTGCCCTGTAATTACGCTTGATTATGATAGTGTCACGCGGCAAATCACTCTTCTCGCCCAACGATATTTTTTGCATAGTGCTCCCGCAAGCAGGACATAAAAAGCCATTGCCCTCCGCCATGCCGGCTGCGATCAGATCACGTTCCTCCGCTACAGCCAGACACTGGTGGTTGTGGCAGAACCAAGGCACGTCGCCTATAAAATCGCGAACGCGCACAGGCAGGTTCTGGGACACAAAAACCTCTTGATCATAAACAGGCGGTGACTTCATAAAGTTTGCGACAAACACTGCCAACACGGCAACAGTGGCGCCACAGACCTTCAGACATGACCAGAAAAACTGCCCCTGTTTGGGTGACGACACTGTAGCCTTAGCCTCATTTGAAATCTTCTCTGATCTTTCGTGTTTAAACACTCGAGACAGCGTGGCACTGTGCTTATTAATCAAATCACCGACCTTGATCATCAATAGCACCCCGACCAGAAAAACCACGTATCCCGAATAGTCGTGATAATAACCGATAGCAACCTCTTGGCCGAACCATGCCGCCACCAGACAGATCGTCATGATTCTGGCCATGTTGCCTATCACCGCAATCGGAATCGAGAAACCGAACAGCAGCCACTTCCGGCAAACCGACTTCTGTGTCATGGATGCGTACGCGGCAGTCAGAGCCATCATCGCGAACAGCGACCTTATGCCACTGCAAGGATCGGCTACGTCCACATTGAACTCTGCCCCCGGAACCCGCGAAAAAATAGCCGTGCCTGAGCGCTCTATTACGAGCCCGACGCCATTAAGTAATCCGGTCGCCATCGCTGAAGAAAATATGCGCAAGTGTATTGTAAAAAAGTCCACAAACGAAGAGACCGGAATGGTAAAGGCCAGATAAACCGCAGGTAAACGAATGTGCCGCTCAACACCTCGCCCCCAAAAAGCGAAAGGCACTGACCATATCAGCCCGATCAGCGACACTTGTTCAATGCGCGACTGTCCTCCGCGCCCACCGAACCAAGCCAGAACCAGAAAAATCGCTACCCACAAAACCCCGGTCCATGAGGGAGCCCCCGCCCCTGACCGCAGATCATTGCGTCGCCGCCATAACAGATAAAGACTGAAAAAAGGAATCAGCCAGCCGTGCGACATGTCTTCCAAAGGCTCGGCAAACATGGCCATCGTGTACCTGAACATCTGCCGGTAATTGAACAACGCCGCCAAAATCAGCAGCACAAGAACCGCTAACCTCGCAAATTTCAGATGCCTGCCTATTCTGCCATCAAACGACATTTTGGTTCTTCCCCCCAGACAATAACCCTAATATGGTGGCACGCAGGTCATCGGCTTCGCCACCGCATTCACATAGTTTGTGGCAGGCATCCAATATGTTGTCGACATCCATCTGGTCGACCAGACTTATCTTGCTTACGTAGATCCTCGCATGCCCGGTTTTGTAAGTTGATTTTTCGCTTACATCCAGTTCTTCAAAAAGCTTTTCTCCGGGACGAATCCCGGTGAACATGATCGGAACGTCTTCATGCGGACGCAATCCTGAAAGCGCGATGATCTCTTCGGCCAATTCCACTATTTTCACCGGTTCTCCCATGTCTAGCACAAAAATCTCTCCGCCCTCGGCCAAAGCCGCCGCCTGCAATACCAGCGAAACCGCCTCGGAGATCGTCATGAAATACCGTTTCATGTCAGGATGCGTCACTGTCACAACTTCCCCTTTGCGGATCTGCTCGCGGAAAAGCGGCACCACAGAACCGGAAGAGTCCAGCACGTTGCCGAAACGCACCGCCGAGAAGTGCGTTCTGCCGATCCGGTTCAGATCTTGCAGAGCCATCTCGGCCAACCGTTTCGTTATGCCCATCACAGATACCGGCCGAACCGCTTTATCTGTGGAAATCAGCACGAACCTCTCTACACCGTGTTCCAGCGCCAACTCTCCCAAAACGCGTGTCGCCAGCACGTTGTTTTTGATAGCCTCCACCGGATTCTGCTCCATCAGCGGGACATGTTTGTGCGCTGCGGCATGAATCACAACCAGCGGCTTGTATTTCAAAAATATTTCCGACATGCGGGCACGTTCGCCGATATCCGCCAAGACCGCCACCACCGGTATCTCGGAACAAAGCTTCCTGATCTCACGCTCTATTTCATACAAGGCGTTCTCAGACCGCTCAATCATCACAAGCAGTTCCGGGCCTGTCAGCAAAATCTGACGCACGAGCTCGCTGCCGATCGAACCGCCAGCGCCGGTAACTAAAACACATTTGCCGCCGAGCAGCGCTATCACAGATGCCACATCGGGTTTGCTCTCTTCGCGTCCAAGCAAGTCAGCCACGTCAATATCCCGTATTTTAGATGCGGTCAGCGTGCCTTCCAGCAACTCATAATATCCCGGCACAATCCGTGCGGGAACATGAGCCCTCTCACATAGCCGCACAACCCGGCAGATCACGTCGCGCGGAACACGCACCATCGAAATGATCACCGACTCGACGGCATGCCGTCGTACGATGTCCGGTAGGTCTTCGATTCTACCCAACACTGCATGCCCCTGCATTTTGGCGCGTTGTTTGGCAGGATCGTCATCTAGAAAGCCAACAACCTGCACGCGTCGACCGGACTGCCGATTCAATTCGCGGGCCGCCAGATTGCCTGCCGCTCCGGCACCCACTAACAGCGCCCTGCGAGCCCTGCTACGCTTGACCGCATCCCATGCGAAATCGCCTTCCACAACGAACCGCCACAAGATACGCATTCCGAGCAGACCGCCTAACACCAAAAAACTGTTGAAAAAGGAAATGCTGTAAGGCGGACGCAGTCCCATGCGGGTAGGAAACAACAGGCGCGACACCAACAAAACTACGGTTGATGTCATAACCGCCCCTATAAATCGCGGAACGTCGCCTACGCTAACATAACGCCACAAAAGCTTGTTGCATCCAAAAACGGTCAGCGCCGCCGATTGCACGATCCAGACAGTGATAAACGACAAGGCCACACTCCGCCAGCCCCACCAGGGCTCATGAAAATCAAAGCGTAGCAGAAATGCCGAAACGTAAGCCGCCAGCATAACTGCTGTATCCGCCAGAAAACATCCCGCACGGCCGCCCCATACCAAAACTCTGTCTCTCCACTCTTCTTTCATAGAGAATCCTTATTGCAAAAATAACAACGACTTTCAAAAATGCGACTTTACCGCTCCCTCACTTGCACACGGTACAAGACGCCTTCTCTGACAAAACCATCTGCCGACTTTTTTATCGCCGCAGGAACATATCCGCCGAGCGGAGAAACCACATAAATCTTTCTTCCGCCAGCCAAGACCAACTCCTCCAGTTCGCTTTCGCTCTCGCCAGACCAGGGTGTCACAATCCGCCACTCTCCTTTAATAAGCCCGGTTTCCCGCGCCGTCAGCAGTGGTCCCGCAGACGTCGCGTCGGCGACAACAACCGACTGGGCTGTTAACCCGGACGCGACTGCTACTGCGAACTCATGCGCCGAACGCTCTGTCATCTTCCACGGCACCAGCCAATAACGGGCCTCGTCCCTAAACGGCAACTCGCGTCTTCCTGCCAGACCGTCCGCCCGTCCGCGCGCGCCGCAATAGAGCAACAACGGCACCATAGCCGCGCAAGCAACACCGGCCGCCAGCCAGGAATATCTCGGACGTGCGTGTGCCCGCGCCCCTAGCCCGGCCCAGACCGCCAGCAATCCCAACGAAGGCAACGCAAAAGTCGCCTGATCCGGCACAAAGTAACGACACCAGAATGCCAGATGCAGCGCCGTCAGCCATAACAGACACCACCTTAACGCCCGATTATCGGACAGCCCGCGCCATCCCCGCAACGCAAACAGCCAGCACGGATTCGCCAGACTGACACCAGCTAAAGCTAAATTGGCCAAAGCCAACCTTCCTCCCGCCGGCACCCGAAAGCCCACCACCGCCTGCCGATATCCGTCACCAAACAAAAGACTCGCCAGTGTTGAACGCCAGCAGCCGGAGACGCTACAGGCCGCCAGAGCCTGCCACCATAGTAGCACAGCCCCTGCCGACCATACCAGCATGACGCAAATCGCCAGCGCGCCAGCCTGAAGCCAGCGCCTGACCCCAAACTCCTGCCGACCCATAACCATCCGGCAAAGCTCGGCAACCAACACCGAGCCATACACCGGAAGAGCCAGCAACGCGAAATTATGGACAGAAAAATGCGCACCGTTCAGCAAGAACAATAACAGGAGCCAACGCCGTTCACGCCGCTCAAAGAACCTGGAGAGCACATACAACTCGGCCATCAAAAACGCCAGCGACCATGTGTAAACCTCGGCTACCGTCGCCAGCCACCAAGGCATATGCGCCAACCCCAGAAGCACAGCCGAAACAGCCGCACACCAGATCTTGCCTGTAACACGCCAAACACTTTGCGTCAGAAACACGAGCGCCAGCGCCAGCCCCACACCGCTGAAGAGGTTGATAGCATATATGCGCTGCGAAACAGGAAACAGAAACATGAAAAATCTGGCCGCCGCGATGTAAAGCGGATGCGCCCGCGCGATGCCAGAATGCCAAAAATAGTCTCCCACCAGAATGCGGTACTGAAACTCACCGCTATCCTGCCAGCTCAATCCGCGCTGCGCGGTTGCCGCATACAACGCCAGGAAACATATAAAAACCGTGAGCGAAAAAATACGTCCGCCCGGTTGCCGATCAACCTCCGCCTGTGCTTCAGTAACCATCAAGAAACGCCTCTAACAGTACAAAGATTTATCGGGGGAAACGCACCAGACTGCCATGGTCCGGCAGCTCCCGCATCGCCGCAACCCCGGCGCCGACCGTAGCCCACGCGCCGACACGAACCCCCGGGATCGTGCAGGCGTTCGACCCCATCAGCGAGCCTTCTCCTAAAAAACACCCGCCGGAAACACGCACCCCGGGACACAACTGCGCGAACGGCGCGATCTCGACATCATGGCCGACCGTCACGTTATGATTCACCAGCACACCTGCACCCAGCCTTGTGCCGCACGACACCACGCTGCCTATGCCGACATAACAGCCCGCACCCAATCTGGCATCCGGCGCAACCACCGCACTAGGATCAACCAACGTAACCGGCGCCAAACACTTGGAAGCGGCCTGCTCAAAAACGGCTTTTCTGACCGCGTTCCTGCCGATCGCGCACACAAACCCGCACAGACCGGACAAAGCGTCCAACTCGTCAAACCGCCCCAGCAGAGGATAACCGCAAAAAACGCCTTGCCGTTTCTGTTCAGCATCATCGCAAAACCCGAGCATCTCAAATTCCGGCGCGGTCTGATTAATGCGTTGGATGACCCACGCCAACTCGGATCCTAATCCGCTAGCGCCGATTATCACAATTTTTTTCATTACTGCAACTCCCCGCCCGCTTTAGCTACTCTTGCCGCCGCATCTTTAATGACCGCAAACTACTGCAAATGCTGCTCGCCGATGCCATAGACGGCAAAACAACGGTTGCTCAACACGCACTCCACCTTCCGCGTTCTATTCAGGCGTTCTATAACACTGTGCCTGGTCAAGTCGCTGACCACCAATCCCGGCCGGACACCGAAATACCTGCGCGCCAAAACATCAGGGTCTGACAACCCGAAATGTTCGAAACGCATCTCTCCGCTTCCTGAAAAATTACCAGCCCACGCCCAAAACACAAACTCATAAGAAAAAGGCAACCTGCTGTTTTCAGGAGCTATATTGCCATGATCAGAGGCGATTAGCAACCCGACGGTAGAATGGTAAAGCCTCCTTGTCGCTTCGGACTGAAGAAAACCCATCACCTCCCGAAGGCACGCGTAAGGCACAGTCATTGCGCGATAGGTCTCGTTCCCAAGATATTGACGGTCGCGGCTGGTGAAAAACAAGCTGTAGCCGCAAGCGACCTCAGGCGGCACGCTCGCGGCCATGGCGCGCAGTTCTTCCATCGGCCAACCGGCACGGTTCAAGGCTCTGACCTTGTCGGAAACCGGCAAGCCTTGCGCGATCCCGCTGTCAACACTCCCGTGGCCAAACAGGAACGCGGGCATATACCAGGTCGGTCGCAACACAGTGTGAGCCAGAGCGTAAACCGTCAGGGCGGCCGACACGTAACGTGCCACTTTGGATCTTGAGCCTAGCCCCTCCAACCACACCGCCACACCTGCCGCCATCAGCAGGAAAAGCGGTATCTGCAGACGCGCCGCCCACAATTGCCATTTAAACAAGGCGCAATATAGCAAAGCTCCGGTCACTACCGGCACACAACATTTGGAAAGCAGACATGAATACCGCCGGGCACGCGACAGCCAACACAAAATCGCCATTGCAAATAACCAGAAATGGAAAGGGTTGGAAGCGGCCGAAGACGCTTTGCCCAAAGGCGGCACCAGCCTGAAACTGGAGTCCAGCAACGTCCAAACATACGTGATGTCAGGGTCATTCAGCAACCTGCCGGCAAATAGCGCCACTGCCTTTTCCAGAGGCCGGTTCATGATCCGCAGCGGAGCTGCCGTGTGCTGCGCCGCATGCTTTACAACATTCACCGCAAACTTCATCGGCGTTAGCCTTTGGTTGGTCAGCATCGAAGACGGTTCTCCTGAAAAAGGATCGCCGTACATCCGCATGTTGCGCGCGACATGCGGTGCCACCATCAGCGTGCCGCCCAAAGCCGCCGCTGCCAAGACCGCCGATAAACCTGCGCAACGTCTCCATCCTTGAGTCTTTAAAACACGCCACAGCAATCCGAGCGACAATACCACCCCGAAAACCGCCACGTAAACCAGAGATGTCCACTTGGCAAGAAAAGCCAAACCAGCCGCAAGACCCGCTATTGTGGCGTAACGTGCGCTCGCGCGCTCCAGACGCAACAAAGACAACGCAAAAACCAAAACCGGCACCGCCGCGAACTGATCGTTGACCGCCAAAAAACTCTGTGAGATAGAAGCCGGCAGCGTCAACGCCAACATAGCGGCCCACAACTGGCCGCGCCGCCCGGCGCCCAGTTCTTGCGCGATCAGCGAGACCGACACCGCACCGATGCAGAACGCACCCCATTGCACCAGATTCAGTAGCCTGTCACCACCCGTGAGCGCGCAGAGGTGACACACCACCATGCTGAAACCCGGCGGCTGATAGTTCTGCCGCGCTATCGCCGTCTCATAAAACCCGATCGAACGGTTGACTAGCCAGTGTTGAGCGCGTGGCAGATGATAGGTCAGCGCGTCCGGCTCGAAATTCGGCGCTAAGAGCGCATGGATTAACGTCAGCCCCAATACCGCCAAGATCGCCCACGAGGCCAATGGAAACTCGCGCCGCAGTATGATGAAACCCCGACGCCATACTGCGGCCTCTTGCGTCACGCAGCCATACAAAGCGGTTTTACAGTTGTTTTTTAAATGAATTATAATGACGAAAATATTCGTGCAGACCAACCCGGCCCAAACCAGCATGATCCCGGTCGGCATCAACAGGCCAAAAAATGACAGGGCTTCGGTAACCGCAAACACATAGGCGTAGAGAGCCATCCAAGACGCTAAAGCCGCATCTCTGACGCCCAGCCCTCCAGCCTTGCGGAATACCGCGTACGTCGACAGCACGCCGACAGTCAATAGTAACGTGCCTAACATTTCATTACCCTGTCAGACCGCGGCGTTAACGCTCACGGCCGTTAGCCTACTCTTCGATGATCACCGGCATACCGATCTCAACCATGTTCAGCAACTTAACCGCGTTCCAGTTGGCCAGACGGAAACAGCCGTGAGATTCAGCCCTGCCGATATGTTCTGGCAACGGCGTGCCGTGCATGCCGTACCCCTGCAACGAGAGCCCGATCCAAGCCGAACCGACTGGATTATTAGGACCCGGCGGTATCACCAGCTTGGCTGTTTTTTCGCCTCCGTGTGCAAACAACTGCGGGTCATAGGTATAGTTCGGATTAGGCGCGATTGTTGTGACACGCATTTCGCCGACGGGTCGGTAGATTTTGTTGCGGGCTATCGAACAAGGGAACAGCGCGATCAGCCGACCAGTGCCGTCGAAGACCGTTATTTCCCGACGCGTCAAAGCTATCCTCATCGAACCTGCCTTATCCGGCTTATCATATGCGCAATTTGGCAGCTCCACCTCGGTGCCCGGCGCCGGGTTAGGCCAAGCCACCCCGGGGTTAAGACGTTCCAGGGCTCTTTGAGAGGTGTGCCCTCGTTCAGCCAGCATCTCCTGCACCGTCTCATAGGTCAGTGCCGCCATCCGCGCCTTATCCTCCCAAGCCGCAGGTACAGATCCCACCGAAAACAGATCGTTGGAAGTCACCGTGTAACGCACCAGAACATCCGTGCCGCCTCCCATTTCAGACAGAAGAGACTTGTGCGGCACACCAGTCGCAGATATGCCATTTAGCGTTTGCCATGTCATCAGCGCGATCTCCGTGCGCGAACCCCAAACCCCATCCACACAGTTGCAGGAAAGATGCTGGCGGTCCAGCAGCACCTGCAATGCCAGTGTATCTTTATTGAAACCATGCCGATAATTCACAAACCGCGCCCCGGACATCTCTTGCGCCCTGGCCGCTGTCGCCCAAAAGACCGTAAAAAAAACAAATGCTTTCTTCCAAATCATTTACTTAGAATATCAAGAGTTTGCCCGCGCCGCCATGACACATTTTTAAAAAAGGGTGTGTTTCACAATAGTTGAAACGCACCCATAATTCAGCCTGCCGCCCCCTATAAGCTTCGCAGATGCAGGCAGGGCGCACTTTGATCGTTTAGCCGGTATCCCGGCGCCATCTCGCTCTGCGAGAAAACGAGCTCGTGCGCATCGTCCCGCACCAAGAAGCGTCCCATACCCCGTAGCGACTCCTCGTGCGCATCGTCCCGCACCAAGAAGCGCCCCGCTCCCCTTTTACCCTCGTCATTGCGGCCACTTAGTGGCCTCAATAACCCCCCTTTTGGGAGCTTTAGACGAACACTGCGGGCTTGCTCCCAGCCTTCATTTAAGTTATTTTTTACACCGCATCAGGTGATCCCTCTTTCGTTTGCCGCTAACACCCCATTAGTTCGCGCCCATGCCGGGCGTACACAAGGCGCTGCACCGGACGGCAACTTGTGGCACGGGCATCTTGCCCGTGAAACTGGGAACATTGGCCGTTCGACTCAGATTTAATCTTTTCGGAAGAAGTCGAAGGGCATCGATAGCCGAAAGGAAACAAACGATGAAAACGACCACCGCCCACTGATTCTCTGGAGTTCCTGGGATGAAACCGAGTAAAGCACCTTTAGACGCTGCCAAACGCGCCCAAATTCAAGCGGAATTGCGACGCGACATTGCAAAACGCCAAGACGGCTACCGCGAGCGGGCTTTGCGTATTCTCCCGCACGTCTGCGCAAGTTGCGGACGTGCGTTCGAAGGCAAACGTTTGCGGGAGCTGACCGTCCACCACAAGGATCATAACCACCACAATAATCCGCCGGATGGCAGCAACTGGGAACTCCTCTGTCTCTACTGCCATGATCACGAGCATGAAAAGAATTTGCTCGCCGGCCATTATGAAGACGCACGCGCCCAGAAAGTAACACTCGCTCCCTCCATTTTCTCCCAGTTTTCCGCGCTCGACAGCCTCCTGCCGCCCAGTCCAGAACCCCCGTCACCACAAGACAGTGGCAACTCGTGAAGTTCTGTGCGGTACGCTTCGGTACGGCCATTAACCCTGCGGGTTGATTTGCGAGAAACCCCCGAACAGATGTATGATTCTAGCGGCAGGCATCCAGTAACCAGCATCGCGGGGAACTAGCGGAACCCTGCCAGCTTATGCGTTTGCAGCGAAAACAACCATTTGCCGCGCCTGCGTCCTCGGTTGAGTTCACCCAGCAGTCGCACACTCTCTCCAATGTTGAAGACTCCGTCAATCTCACATGGTGACAGGTAAAAGCGCTTTGCATCAATCCTCACGCGTATATCCTCACAAAAAGCGCGCACGTCACCATCAACAACAATCCTGACCTCATCCGCGCTTGTCACCATGCTGGCATCATCATACAAGTCGGCATAGAGCGCCTTAGGCGAGACCGAAAGATAATCTATGTGACGAAGCCATTCCGAAGGAGGCGCGATCAAACCGTTTGTCTCAACACCGATCCAATGACCAGCATCTTTAAAGGCGGAGAGTAGCGGGCCCAGCTCCTTATGTATGAAAGGCTCGCCGCCGGTCAACAGCAGCGACTTAACGTCGAACGATGCCACGCTTGACAAAATTTCCGCCTCGCTCAGCATCTCGTAAGTGTGAAAATCAGTGTCACACCAAGGGCAAGCCAAGTTACATCCTCCGAAACGCAGAAACACCATCTGTTGACCGGTGTTGTAACCTTCACCTTGAAGCGACTCGAAAATCTCTGCCACCGGATATGTCAATTTATGATTCATAGTCATACTGACGACTTTCATGGCTTTTGCCGTTACGCAAGCCTTACTATTAGTTTGCCAGACGAAAATTATCGTCATGTCCAGAGATTTGTCAACCTGTCAAGCACTTGACCCATTAGTCCGGATGCAAAGCGAAAAGGCTAGTTGTGCGACCATTATTATGCTATATTATATGAATTATTTGTACCAGTATCGGAGAGACCATGAGCGACGAAATTTTGCCCGCCGGAAAAATCGACCAGGGCATGAACAGCATCAATATCGAAGACGAGATGAGTTCTTCGTATATCGACTATTCCATGAGCGTTATCATCGGGCGCGCCTTGCCCGATGCGCGCGACGGCCTGAAACCGGTCCACCGCCGCGTTCTCTTCGCCATGAACGAACTCAATAACGTCTGGAATAAGCCCTATAAGAAATCCGCCCGTGTGGTCGGCGACGTCATCGGCAAATACCACCCGCACGGCGACCAGGCCGTCTACGATACCATCGTCCGCCTGGCTCAGGATTTCTCGATGCGCTACCCCCTCGTCGACGGCCAGGGCAACTTCGGCTCCATCGACGGCGATCCCCCTGCCGCCATGCGTTACACCGAAGTACGCATGGACCGCATCGCCGAGGAGATGCTGGAAGACCTTGAAAAAGACACCGTCGATTTCAGGCCCAACTACAATGAGGAGTTCATGGAGCCGGCGGTGCTGCCGGCGCGCCTGCCCAACCTGCTGTTGAACGGCTCCACCGGCATCGCGGTCGGCATGGCCACCAATATCCCGCCGCATAACCTCGGCGAGTTGGTCGACGGCCTGACCCACTATATCGAGAACCCGGACTGTACAATTGACGACTTGATGCAATTCGTCAAAGGCCCTGATTTCCCTACCGGCTCCACCATCTGCGGCACCCGCTCTATCGAAGCCATGTACAAGCTCGGACGCGGCTCGATAGTGGTCCGTGGCAAAGCCGAAATCGTGGAATTTAAGAATAAAGAGGCGATCATCATCACCGAGATCCCCTACATGGTGAACAAGGCCAGCATGATCGAACGCATGGCCGACCTGGTGAACAATAAGGTCATCGAGGGCATCTCGGACATACGTGACGAAAGTTCCAGCGTCGGCATCCGCGTAGTTATCGAGCTGAAACGCAACGCCATGGCCCAGATCGTGCTTAACAACCTCTATAAGCATACGCAATTGCAGACGACCTTCGGCGCGAATATGCTGGCCATCGATCACGGCCGACCGAAGGTTATGACCCTTAAAGAGATGTTCCGCTGCTACGTTGATCACCGCTTCGAAGTCATCACGCGCCGCACTCGTTTCGAACTCGACAAGGCCGAGGCGCGCAAGCACATTCTGGAAGGTCTGCTGATAGCACTCGACAATCTGGACGAGGTGGTCTCGATTATACGTTCCTGCAAGAATCGTGAAGCGGCTAAAGCCGCCCTTGTCACGCGCTTCTCGTTCACCGACAAACAGGTCGATGCGATTCTGGAAATGCGCCTCTACCAGCTCACCGGGTTGGAGCGTGAAAAGGTTGAAGCCGAGTTTAAGGTATTGTGCGAACGCATAGTTTATCTGCAAGGGATTCTCGATGATCCCGCCAAAATATACGGCCTGATCAAGGATGACCTAGCCGCCATCAAAGCCAAGTATGTGAACTCAGCCAAACGCCCGGATTCGCGTCGTACCGATATCGTGCCGATCGAAGGCGAGGTCAATATCGAAGACTTGATCGCGGACGAGCCCTGCGTGATCACCTTGAGCCACCGCGGTTATGTCAAGCGCGTGCCGCTGACCGTTTACCGCGAACAAAAACGCGGCGGCCGGGGCATAACCGGCGCTTCGATCAAGGAAGAGGATTTCATACAGACCGTCTTCGTGGCCGAGACCCACGATACACTGCTGTTCTTCACCAATCTCGGAAGGGTCTTTGCGGAAAGGGCCTTCGAGATCCCTGAAGCGCCGCGAACCTCATTCGGCAAGCCGATCGTCAATCTCTTGCAGTTCCAGCCCGGCGAACAGGTAGCCGCTCTGCTGCCGATACGTGCCTTCGCCGAGGATGTCGATGTCATGTTCGCGACCGAACGCGGCACCGTCAAGAAAACGGCCCTCTCCGATTACCGCAACATCAACCGAAACGGTATCCGCGCCATTAACATCGGGGACGACGACCGGCTTATCCAGGTGCGGCTTACGCGCTCGGGCAATGATGTTCTGCTGATCACAGCCCAAGGCATCGCCATGCGTTTTAACGAAAGCCAGGTGCGCCGCATGGGACGCACCGCCACCGGCGTGCGCGGTATCCGGCTGCGGGCTGGAGACCTCGTCCGCAGCTTTGACGTGGTCGACGAAAACGAAACCCTGCTGGTCGCCACCGCCAACGGCTTCGGCAAACGTACCGAGTTCAACGAGTTCACAGCGCACCACCGCGGCGGCAAGGGCATCATCGCCATCAAGGACGCTTCTGGACGCAACGGTCAAGTCGTCGCAGCCCATGCGGTGAAACAGGATCAGTCAGTCATTATAATCACCTCCAGCGGCATGATGGTGCGCTCACCTGTCAGCGACATCCGCATCTGCGGCCGCACGGCTCAGGGCGTGCGGCTGGTTCGTCTGGGCAAAGATGCCGTCTTGGTTTCGGTCAGCATCGCTGATGCGGAAGAGGTCGACAATAACGACACCGCGCCCGAACCCGCGCCCGAGAACCTTCCAGAGCCAGCCGCTCCCGACCAACCACAAGAGGATTAACGCGTCAACTGTTTTTACCTCTGAGAAACAGAGTTTATAACAATCAAATAATCTCTGTGCCTCTGTGGTAAATATTATTTATTGTGGCCAATAGCCACATTGATTGACGAGCAGATTTTGTGTGCAATCACTGTCACAGATCTTTAGCGGTTTGTTAAAGCGCGGCTGGCCGCCCGTCGCCGCACGCCTCTCTGTTCCGTCCTTGCCGGGCGCAGCCGCCGCGCTGACAGCCGCTAACCTCGCCCGCCGCTCGCCCGCTCGTTTCGCCCTCGCCGTGACATCGGGCCAGACTGACCTTGACCGCGTTTACGGCGACATTTGCGCGCTTGGCAGAGACAGCGGCGTGACCCCCTCATTCTTTCCTCTACAGACGGAAGCCGACACCGAGACCGCCGGCATCCGCATGCGGGTCATCCGTATGCTGGACACCAACGCAGCAGGCACGTCCGACACGGCCAACTTGGTCGTGACCTCAATCCGGGCACTGCTTCAGCCCGCTCCCGACCCGGCCGCCGTAAACGCCGCTTCCGTCTATCTCACAGTGGGCGGCACCTACGATTTTGAAACGCTAATCGTCCACCTCTCCGAAAACGGCTATGAACGTGTTGCTGAAGTTGACACCCCCGGCCAGATGGCAGTGCGCGGCGGCATTCTGGATGTCTGGCCGCCAGCCGCCCCCCTTCCGTGGCGCGCGGAGTTCTTTGGAGCAGATATCGAATCGCTACGCTCTTTTGATCCCGCCACCCAACTCTCGGTGGCAAAATCTCGCGAGGCCTGGCTGCCGCCTTGCGCTGAACGCCCGTTGCCTACTGTGAGCCTGGCCTCTTTACTGCCTGCGGGCTCGGCTGTGCTCTGGATCGAGCATGACCTGACACATGCCCGCTTTGAGACTTTAGCTAACGAAGAAAAAGCTTGGCGGAATCTTTCTGACATTATCGAATCGCGTAAGCCTTGGATGCAAATCTTCAGCGGGGATCCTCCGCCGCCCAAGACACCCGCGCTGCCGTTAGATATCGCTTCTTTGCCAGGCTTGTCCGAACTAGGCGCCGCTACTGCACACCATCCGGAACTGCTGTCAGGAGCCCGCAAACGCCTGCTCACCAGCCTGGAACAGAAAGCGGAAAGCGGTGAAACCGTCATGGTCTTTGCCGACACCCCGGGCACCTGCGAATTGCTTGCCCGCGAACTCGGCCAGCACTCCAAGGTAACTGTCAAAAGGGCGGTGCTTTCAGGCGGTTTCACTATGCCTGGGCTGACCGTGGCTGCGCAACCCGACCTGTATGCGGTACATAAAAAGAGTTCGCGTAACGCCGCCACCGCTGCGGCCGGCGCGCGCGGCGGTCGCTTGGAGAATGCCGCCGACCTGCAACCGGGAGACCTGGTGGTGCATCTTGACCACGGCATCGGACGCTTCCGCGGCGCGACCGAGATAGTTGTCGATGGACAGCGTTCAGAAGTCTTCACCATAGAATACGCCGAAGGCGCCAAGCTGCATGTGCCGGTCTCTCACGCGCACCTCTTGAGCCGCTATGTCGGCGTGGCAGGCCACCGCGTAAAACTGCATCGCATCGGCGGCAAACGTTGGATACGCGAAAAAACCGACGCCGAACGGGCAGTCGCTGATTTGGCAGCCTCATTGCTCGACACCCAAGCGCGCCGACAGGTTGTTCAGGGCATCGCCTTCAACCCCGAGCCGCAATGGCTACACGAATTCGAGGCCTCCTTCTCTTACCAAGAGACCGCCGACCAGGAACGGGTCATAGCCGAAGTTAAAAGCGACATGGCGGCAGAGCGTCCAATGGATCGCCTGATCTGCGGCGATGCCGGATACGGCAAAACCGAGATCGCGATGCGGGCGGCCTTTATCGCTGTTATGAACGGCTGGCAGGTGGCTCTGCTGGTGCCAACCACCGTGCTGGCTGAACAGCATTTTGAAACCTTTTGCGACCGTATGTCGGCCTACCCGGTGAAGATCGAGGTGATCAGCCGTTTCCACTCCCTGTCCAGACGCAAACGCATCCTGTCCGATGCCCGTAATGGCCATGCCGACATCGTCATCGGCACACACGCCTTGCTCGCAGAAGGCGTATCATTCAAAAACCTCGGTTTGCTTATCATTGACGAGGAACAACGCTTCGGCGTGAAACACAAGGAACGCCTGAAACAGATCCGGCATGTCGTGGATGTGCTTACGCTCTCAGCCACGCCGATCCCGCGCACACTTTACATGAGCATGACCGGCGCCCGCGACATGAGTCTCTTGCAGACTCCGCCACGCGAGCGTGTGGCAGTTGAAACAAAAGTCGCGCGCGATTCGGATCAGGTCATAGCCTCGGCCATCCGCCATGAGATGAACCGCAGCGGGCAGGTGTATTTCTTGTATAACCGGGTCATGACCATAGAACTCATGCGTCGCCGCCTCGAGCAGCTTGTGCCTGAAGCGCACATCGAAGTCGCCCACGGTCAGATGCCGTCACATTCGCTCGCTCGAGTCATGCGTGAATTCGAGTCCGGCGAGATCAATGTCCTGCTCTGCACCACTATTGTCGAGAGCGGCCTCGATATCCCGCGCGCGAATACGATCTTGATCGACCGTGCCGACCGTTTCGGCATAGCAGACCTCTATCAGCTTCGCGGACGAGTGGGACGCTCTTCTCAAAAAGGGTTCGCTTGGTTGCTGCTGCCGGAATACGGCCATGTGGACGAGGACGCACGCCGACGCATCGCGGCCTTGCAGAAACACAGCGGCTTGGGCGCGGGCTTCAATCTGGCGCTGCGCGACTTGGAAATCCGCGGCGCAGGCAACCTGCTGGGGGCGGCGCAAAGCGGTCATATCGCAGCCGTCGGCTTTGGCCTCTACTGCCAACTGTTGCGCCGCACCATCGCCAGCCTCAAAGGCGAAAAACCGCCGCTGCTGGTCGATGTCGGCCTGACACTCGACTTCATTGACCTCTCGCCGGGCAGCGCCGACCGCGATTCCGCAGCCTGCTTGCCGTATGACTACATCGATGAGGAGGCTCACCGCATGATCCTGCACCGCCGCGTCGCCGAAGCCTCCACGGTTAAAGATCTACGCGTCTTGCGCACAGAGCTGTCAGACCGCTACGGCAAGCCGCCCGAAGCCGTGCTGCGCCTGTTAAAACTGGCCGAGTTGCGCGTGACTGCCGCCGTTAAACGCATAGGACGGATCGAGACACGCGACAACAAAATATTTCTCTACCGCCAGCATCAACGCACGCCGCTGCTGACACACGGCCACCTTCCGAAGCTGAGCGGCAAAAATGCCGAAACCAAACTCACCTCCATCCTCTCCGCCCTGAAAAGCGTCTGACCACCGCCCACTCAATGAGAGTCAACGTCGTCTGCGTCTTGAGTTCTGAGTCCGGCATCCTGAATCCTCGGGGGATGCAATAAAGTTGCATCACACCCGTCCCCCAGCGCCATCCCCTCGATCAGTGCCTCTGCCGCGCGTCCGGCCGCGCCGCCCATGCCCAGCCGCGCGTTAGCCTCATCCATGTCCCGCAAGGCTCGCGCCCTGACAGCAGCATCTGACAAGTAAGCGTGCAGCGTCTCCGCGACACTCTCGGCACGCATCTTTTCCTGCAGAAGCTCCGGCATGATTTCGCGGCCGCTGATAATATTCGCCAAGCCGATGTATTTCACGCCTTTGATCAGCAGCCGCGCACAGAAAGCGGTGAAAGCGCTGACCGCATACACCAGCACCGTCGGGCAGCGCAACAGACAGGCTTCCAGCGTCGCCGTGCCGGATGTCACCGCTGCCGCATGCGCCTGCATCATCACATGGCGCGCCTGCCCCTCGATAAAGAACAGACTTTGCGGTTTGATCGGGGCCGATGCCGCGATCTCCTCCCCCATCCGCTTGATCTTTGCGTTTGGTGCCGGAATTATAAAAGAGCAATCACCATCCAGTCGTTGTTCCAGGATGGCGGCGGACTCGAGCAGACAAGGCAATATCCGCGTGATCTCGCTTTTGCGGCTACCCGGCAACAACGCCACGCGGCAATCCCCTTGCCACGGCAGCGCCACCACTGGTGCGGCGCGAGTCTCCGTGACACGGTCCACCAAAGGATGTCCCGTGAAGCACACGTTCAGCTGTGTCGCTTTGAACAGTTCCGGCTCGAACGGCAGGATACAAAGCAACATATCGAGAAAACGCGCTATCTTGGGAATCCGCCCACGATGCCAGGCCCATACCTGCGGACAAATATAGTGCGCGGCCTTGACACCGTGCTCATGCGCGAAACGCGCCAGGCGCAGGTTCATGCCCGGATAATCGACCGTCAACAGCAGATCCGGCTGCCACGCTAAAATCTCGCGCTTCATGTGCCGCATCATGCCCAACAGAAAAGGCAGATGCCTGAGAACCGGCGTTATGCCCATAATCGCTGTGCGGTTTGTGTGATAAAGCAGCTCCGCCCCCTCCGCAGCCATGGCGTCACCGCCGAAACCGCGGAACACGACCGGCCGCCCCAACCGTTCGCGCAAAGCCTGCATCAGAGCTGCGGCGTGCATGTCGCCGCTGACCTCGCCGGCACAGATCATGATGCGCAAAGAAGATTTGTTTGGATCGGACATGTTTTCTTTCACGGACGCAGCGGGGCAGTCGGCAGACCGCTGTCGATGCCGGTGATCGCTATCCCCAGACGGTCGGCGGCGGCGATGACCTTGTCCCGGTCAAGCATCACAATGCGTCCCGCCTGGTAAGACAAAGCCGACACGCCCGCCTTGCGCAAAGCCACAATGGTCTTGGCACCTATCACCGGAATGTCAAAGCGCATGTCGTGGCCCTGCTTGGCGGCCTTGACCACCACCGCGCCTTTACCGCCCAAACGCCCGCCGCGCACTATAGCCTTGTTGGTACCCTCAAACGCTTCCACCGCCAATACCATGCCGTCCTTGACCAATACGGTCTGCCCGATGTCAAGGTGCCCGATCTCGCGTGCGATCCTGTGCCCGAACTCGATGTCCCGCGCCTCGCGCTCATCCGGACCGCGACGTGTCAAGACACCCGCCCCGGGAATGTGCTCATCCATAAAGCACGAAGCCGACAATATCCGCAAACCGGCACCCTCAAGTTCCGCAACCAACTTGCCAAAGATCGTGTGCGCGTTCTTGACCGGCAAGGCGCCCAACCACGCGCGCGCCAGATCATCAAACCGCGTGCGGAAAAGCGCCAGCGGCATTATCTGCCCGGCCATCATGCCGCAGTTGAAATGATGCGCCGCCACCCACTCGAAAATCGCGCGGATCTCGCCCAGACCGAACCATACATGCTCGTCCACCAATTTGACGGTGGCGCGCTGGGTCGTGCCGCGCAAAGCCAGCATGGTGATATGCTTGACCCCGGCCTTGTGTGCGCCAGCCGCAATACAGGCCGGATAAGTCCCGCTGCCAGCAATTATCAACAGACGTTCCGTGCTATTATCATCCATATTCTTATTAATTTTGCAGGATTATGGTGTCATTAACGCTTACCATCCACAACGACACTGGTGAAAGCTTCACCAGCCGAATCGTATACCATCCCCTCTGAAAAACTCAGCTTATACGTCCTGTCCGCGCAAGCGGATCGGACAGCATAATCAGCACGCATGGGACATTCTTACTTACGCGGGATTTTTTCCAACGCCGTTTTTGTCTCGTCAAACATCTTGCGCACCATGGCAACACGCGCTGAGAGGGTCTTTTCCCTGGCTGTCAGCTGTTCGGCTTGTTCAAGACCACCGCGCATACGCTGCATGACCGGAGGAGTGAATATTTTATGCCCAATTACGCGCAGCCCGTTCACTCCCTGCAGTCCGTACGAGGCGCAGCCGTTCCACTGCTGCATAGACTGCTCCATTGCCATAAAGTAATCCCGCATGGGCTCGGCAGCAGAACCATAGAACTTTTCAAAATAGTCGTCCAACAAGGCATCCACGTTGAGATCCGCATTCCAGCAGAGTTTGGCAGCCACATAGTAGTTGAGGCCGAGACGATGCCAGAGATTTCCGTCTTGCTGCGAATAGAACCCTTCGACTCCGTGGTCGCGGTAATAGGGGATATCGCTGCGCATGGTATGCACCAGCGGCCAAGGCAGATTCGAGCGCGACGTGCCGCCAATGGTGTAATACTCGTAGACAAACAGATGAGGCGACAAATCTTTCCATTGATCGAGAATCTTGCAGAACTCCTGATTCGGCTGAAAGCTTTTGCTCGGCTGATAGGTCTCCCCGGCTTTACAGCCTTTGCTGCCCAAAGGATGGTTGTGGCAGAAATAGAGATGGCAGAGCTGGAAGAACAAGTTTTCTTCTGGACGATAATCCGCATCCAGCGGGGGTCGCGCATACATCGCATAGGCACCCACCTTGATCAGCACGTCGGGATGCTTTTGCTTGACCAGCTTCGCGATTTGGTTGTTGAAGATGGCCAGACGGCGAGAGTATTTGGCGAACCAGTCACGTCCCGGCTCATCGAGCGCCACGCATTTATCGCACTCGCAGAAGCCGCCGCCGTCATTGGGCGACAGTGTGATAATCTCGATGTCCGGGTCAGCATCCAGCACGGCGTTGAGATTTTCGCCCACTATGCGGATCACATCAGGGTTTGTCGTGCAGAGCTGATTGCCATGGGACTTACTGTCGGTAACCGTGCGTTTGCCATTGACCATTGCAAAGTACTCAGGATACTCGGCATAATATTTCTTCGGCGGCATCAGTTTGCTAAACGTGTGGAAGTTCCACTTCCATTTGATGCCGACGTTTTTTTTTCCGATCCTCACGAAAACATTCATCCGCTGCCGCAAAGCCCACTCGTCGAGCCCCACCCATCGCACACGGAACGAAGGTTTGTAGGTCAGATTGACTTGCCCCATCTTGAGAGTCTCGTGCTGCGGCACGTATTCTCCGATGTCCCCGGGCATGAACCAGCGCACGTCGTAGTAACGCTCCAGCAACTCGTAAACACCGAACAATGTACCGAGTTGATTGCGACCCAGCACAATCAGCCCCTCGGACACGGACCGCAACGTGAAACCATCACGCCCCATCGTCCGCTCGTCAGTGGCAACACCAGCCTGCAGAGCACGCCGGGTGTTCCCCAGAAAAAAGGTATAGCGTACGCTGTCCTTCTGCGACTCTTCCACAATCGGCAATTTTGCGCCGGAGATTTTTTCAAAATAGCTTTGCAACTCCGACGCTGCAAACTGTTCCAGGGTGGTTGGCTTGGCAGGAGTAACAATCTGCGCCTGACCTTTCCCGCCCACCACAATGCTGGCAAAAGGTTCTCCGGCCGGCTCGTATAACGCGCCGGCAACCGCGCTGCTCAGCAGCAAACCACTCAGAATCATCAACAAATTTGTTCGCATGTACCTATCTTCTTTGAACAAAAAACTGCCCCATCATACGGCTTTTAACATTTGCCGTCAACGCCTGGCATCAAACCGACAAGTGACGCGCACCGTCACTTGTCCACCTTGAAAACACGCCTAGCCTTACCCTCACTGCGCGGCAGGGCACCGGCCTTGAACACATCCCCTTTGGGACTGAAGCCCAAGCGCTCTTTAAGATGCTTTTCGACCATGTAGCCGGTAACGCCATCGCAAGCCTCCACGTTAATGCGCACATCCGTCACGCCGTGATCGTTCTCGATGATGATCTGGTATTCGGGTAATACCCCGGGTATCTCCATGAGCGCCTGTTCCACTTGTTTCGGAAAGAAGTTCACCCCTTTTACGATCAGCATGTCGTCACAGCGCCCCTCGATACGGTCGATCCTGAGGCTGGTGCGTCCGCAGGCGCAGCACTCACGGCTGACAATGCGCGTCAGATCGCGGGTGCGGTAACGGATCACCGGCACCGCATCCCGCGTCAGCGAGGTAAACACCACCTCACCGACCACCCCGTCCGGCAACGGCTCGCCTGTGGCAGGGTCGACTATCTCGGTCAGATACTGGTCTTCCCACACATGGATGCCGCAACGCGCCTCGCAATCCATACCGGTCGTACCCACACCACCCGTCTCGGTCATGCCGTAAATGTCGAACGCTTTTATGCCCAGCCGCGACTCCACCCGTCGCCGCATCTCGTCGGAGAAAGATTCCGCGCCGAAAATCCCAACCTCCAAATCCGGCAGATCCATACCCTGCGTGTCCAGCATCTCGATGATGCGCGAAGCGTAGGAGACCACCGAACCTATGCCTTTGACCTTGAAGTCCCGCATCAGCTTGATTTGCCGATCCGTATTGCCGGAACTGGCCGGAACGATGAAGAGTCCCGCCAGCCGCGCGCCGTGATAAAAGCCAAAGCCGCCGTTGAACAGGCCGAAAGTCGGCATGATTTGGATCGTATCGCCCGGCTGCAGTCCGGCCATCACCTGACAACGCGCCATACACTCCGCCCACTGCACCAAATCCGTCTCGGTATAGGCCATCACCACCGGCGTTCCCGTCGACCCGGAACTCATGTGCATCTCACGCACCGCGCTGCAAGGAGCGCACAGCATCTTGAGCGGGTACTGGTCACGGAAATCGTCCTTGGTGAGGAAAGGCAACCGCGTCAGATCGTCCAGCGACCGTATGTCGCCAGGCTCAATACCAGCCGCAGTCAGTTTGTCACGGTAAAAGTTATTGTTCGACCAAACGTGCTTTACGGTCCATTTCAACCGCTCCAATTGTAACGCGCTCAGCTCGTCACGCGACATGGTCTCGGCCTTCTCATTCCAAAAACGGAGTCTGTTCATTACGCTGCCCTTTTATGATTCCGGTCTGCTTCAGATAATTTCCACTTATCCTACCTGTTCATAAGGTTCTCGGCAACACTTCGATTAATTTTTTGCAAACAAAACCGCTTGCGCCTGACCTTCTTTCTGTTTTATAGTTACCTTAACGATTCAAGAACAGTCGCAAACAACAATACTGCTGAACACAAACCGCCCGGCGGGCAGAGACAGGAGCATGGCCTAGCACAGCAAGGCCGGACATGAAGGAAAGACAGACCCTTAAAATCTGATTTTTGCGCTTTCGCGCAGAACGCTTCAAACGAAAACCGTCAATTTTCAGCAGGAGAAGCGGGATGCACGGGGACGCGCCCAATCGGGCGCGGCCTCGTCTCCGGGCTTCTCCTAAGGTGCTTGACGGTACCTCGTTTGAGGCACGGAACGGGGTTCGCGCCTTTTCCCTGCCGGAAAACAAAGCGAAGGGAAAGAATATGAAGCACAAAGCATTCGCAGCCTCCGCCGCCGCCGTGCTGGCGGCCGGTGCCGCCACCCTCGAAGTCCCGCGCCTGCCGGAACCGGACTTCGCCGACCGCGAGGCGTCCGCTGCGTACGCCCTGCCCGCCGGCCGCCTGGACGGCCTGCGCGTCTTCCGTCTGGAGCTCGCCTTCGAGGCCACGCCCTCCAACAGCGTGCAGGTCTGCCTCGGGCGCGACACCGCCCCTGCCGACAACGCCCTCGACGCGGGCGAGACTGACCTGGCCATTGGCTGGGACCGCGGCGAGTGGTTCCTGTCGCCGCGCGGCCTGCGCGAGCGCCACGCCGCGCCCGCCGCCTCGTCCAACGGCACGCAGAAACTCACCGCCTTCATCCGCGTCACCGCGCAAGGCGCCTGCCTGCCCCCGTCCTTCTCCGACCGCGACGGCGCGGTCACTTTCGAGAGCCTGTCCGCCGACCCCTTCCCGGAATGGCTGCGCCCCGACACATGGGACCGTCTGCGCGTGACCGCGCGCGGCGCGGACACCCCGCAGGAAAACATCAAGGCCGTGTTCGCCCCGGACGGCGCGCGCATAAGCTTCAAATGACAGGAGACCTTTGAAATGACACCTCGCGTCCTCTTTCTGTTCCTGGCAACGTCATTTACGCTCTGGCTGATCGCCCGCGCCCGCGAGACCCGCGGCGGCTTCCTCTTGAAGCTTATCCGCCGCTTCCGCGCCCGGCACGTCCTCGAAATGCTCTTTTTCGTGATCTTCGGCGCCAAACTCTGCATCCACGGCGGGTCCAAGACCAACGCCCCCGCCGGTTCCCCCGCGCCTCCCGATTACAGCCTCCAGCACCCCGACTCTTCACTCTTCCCTGTTGACTCTTCCCTATCCTCTTTTGACTATTCGCCCTTAACTGTGGACTATTCCCTGCTGACTTCCTCCACCAACCAGCTCACCCCCGGCCAGTACGCCGCTGGCCTGGCCCTGATCTCCGTCTCCACCAATGCCGCGCCTTGGCCCGACACACCCTCCAACGCCGTGACCCATCCGCCCTGGACCGTCTACGGCGTGGCCGAGGACACCTTCTGGCTGCCCGCCACCAACTGGTCTTTCATTCTCGGCACCA
>CAZKZI010000014.1:29403-34297 GCA_964557205.1 uncultured Lentisphaeraceae bacterium | reverse complement strand
CGGAGGTCGGAGGACAGAGGTCGGAGGTCGGAGGACAGAGGTCGGAGGTCGGAGGTCGGAGGACAGAGGTCGGAGGTCGGAGGTCAAGTATGAGGATAAATTCGGCGAAGGAATTAGATGTTTACAAGAAAGCATACTCTACATCGATGAAAATATTCTATTTAAGTCAGACATGGCCTGCTGAAGAAAAATATTCATTAATTGATCAGATCCGTCGTAGTTCCCGTTCGGTTTGCAGTAATCTCCGGGAAGCTTGGGCTAAACGGAGGTATGAGGCTCATTTTACATCGAAACTTACTGATTGTGATGGTGAGAATGGCGAGACTGATACATGGTTGGATTACGCGAGGGGTTGCGGATATATTACTGATGATGTTCATGGTGAATTAATGAAAGAAGTCACAGAAGTCGGCAGAATGTTAGGTGCTATGGTGCGCAATCCATCGCCGTTTTTAATAGTAAAAGAGCATTGACATCCGACCTCTGACCTCTGATCTCTATGTAAAATTCATACCCTGCTCACATTTATGACAAACAACACAAAGAAACTAATTGATTTGATCGCCGGTGCGCGTCCGAACTTCATGAAGATCGCACCAATTATCGAGGCGTTGAAGAAGGACGGCGTTTTTGACTATCGCCTGATCCATACCGGCCAACACTACGACAAGGCGATGTCCGGCAGCTTCTTTGAAGATCTCGGCATTCCTATGCCGGATTTGAATCTGCAGGTTGGTTCTGGCACTCAGGCTAAGCAGACTGCCGGTATTATGATTGGCTACGAGAAGGTTCTGCTTGAGCGTAAGAGTGATTTTTGTATCGTTGTCGGCGATGTCACATCGACCATGGCTTGTGCGATTACTGCCCAAAAAATGCTTGTTCCCGTTGCCCACGTTGAGGGCGGAATCCGTTCGGGTGACTGGACAATGCCAGAAGAAATCAATCGCCTGGCAACGGATGCGGTTACGAACTATTTTTTCACTACAAGTTCGTATGCGAATGATAATTTGAGTAAAGCAGGTGTGGACAAGCGCCGAATTTTTTTTGTCGGCAATACAATGATTGATACACTCCTCCGTCAGATGCCTAAGTTGCGAAAGCCGGAGATTTTCGATCAGGCGGGACTTGAGGCTAAGAAGTTTATCGTCCTGACATTGCACCGGCCAGCCAATGTCGATGATCCGGCGAAGTTGAAAGAGTTACTCGACGCGATTGTGGCCGACACCGAGAACGATAAAATCATCTGGCCGGTTCACCCTCGTACGCGCAAGGTACTCGCGCAGATTACGTCCGATTTCGGGGAACGGCTGATTTGTGCGGAACCGATGGGGTATCTCGAGTTCAACTGGATGGTGAAGAATTCGCGCGCCGTGATCACCGATTCCGGTGGCATCACCGAGGAGACGACGGTCATGCGCATTCCTTGCATGACGATGCGTGACAACACGGAGCGTCCTGAAACTATCGAGGTTGGGACGAATGAACTGATCGGCACTGATCCAGCCAAACTGAGCGGCTACCTGAAGCGACTTTATGCGGGCGAGTGGAAGACGGGTCAGATACCGGAACTCTGGGATGGCCACACCGCCGAGCGTATTGTTCGTTGCCTGCACGATGTGGTTTAGTGGTTGATAGTTGATGGTTGATGGTGGATGGGCAGTACGCGGAGGGAGAGGTTTAACGCGGAGACGCAGAGGTTTTTAGGGGGCTGCGCAAAAGTCGGACTCGTCTGACAGGTCTGCCCCCTGACCCCTGAACCTAGGCCCAATCCCCAATCCCCAATCCCAAATCGCAACTGGTTCATTCCGGCTGTTGAAAAGGAGCACCGAACAGATGTATGATTCTAACGGCAGGCATCCAGAAACCATCAACCAGTATCGCTGCGCGTTACTTATCGGTTTGAGGCGCAGCTTCACCAGGTTTATTCGTACAATTCGCTATTTGAAGCTTATTCAAATCCTGAACCGCATCCAACGTAAAGTCTGGAAGCCACGGCTGTCGTTGACGAAGTTTCCGTTTTTGAAGCCGGAGCTGCCCCAAATGGAGTTTCCGGCTTATTTTGATTCCTGGGATGGTGCCGATGGGTTCACGTTTCTGAATGAGTCGCATCAAATCCAGTCGGCAGCAGACTGGAACAACGCTGCCTGGCTCAAGCTGTGGCTCTACAATCTGCATTATTTCGACTGCCTCAGACAGAAAAACAGGGCAACGGGTCAATCGGAGAGCACCCTCATCCTTCGTTGGATACAGGACAATCCGCCTACCGACGGGAGTGGGTGGGAACCCTATCCTCTGTCGCTCCGCATCGTCAATTGGATCAAGTGGCGGCTTGCCGGATATGGCGAGTTGTCGCCGGAAATGATTGAAAGCCTGGCATTGCAGACAAGATTCCTGCGAGGTCAATTGGAATATCATTTGCTTGCCAATCACCTTCTTGCGAATGCAAAAGCGTTGATCTTTGCCGGAAGGTTGTTTCAAGGGACAGAAGCTGACGGTTGGTTTGAAAAAGGCTGGTCTCTCTATCAGCAACAATTGCCGGAACAGATTTTGCCGGATGGCTCTCACTTTGAGCGTTCCGTCATGTACCACGCGATTATTTTGGAAGATTTGCTTGATGTGTTTTCGATACTGCCAGATGAAGATAAGAGAATTTGGCTCTGCCCGTTTGTTGAACGGATGCTTGGATTTCTGGTTAAGATGACGGGGCCGGACGGACGGATTGCTCTTTTTAACGATGCCGCATGGGGAATTGCGCAGGAGCCTGCCGTATTATTGGATTATGCTGCGCGATTAGGCTTTAGAATTCCTGCTCTTGACGAGGTCTTGTCAAGAGGTCAGGACGGGGCGGATTACATCAGAATGTCTTCGGGCGACCTGACCCTTTTTTCCGATGTCGGTGCGATTGGACCTGATTATCAACCCGGGCATGCACATGCAGACACCTTGAGTTTTGAATTGTTTGAAGGCCGCAAACGCTTGATGGTGGATACAGGGACAAGTTGTTATGGGGTTTCCGCGGTGCGACTGAAAGAACGGGGTACGGCAGCGCATAATACCGTTCGGATAGATGGGCGAGATTCTTCCGAGGTTTGGAGCGGGCATCGCGTGGGACAGCGAGCCAGGATAGTGCGGAGGGTTCAGGCAGTCGATTCTTTAACGGCATGCCACGATGGATATCGTCCTCTGCTGCACGAAAGAACGTGGCGCTGGCTGTCGAACGGTTTAAGCATTCATGACCGGCTGGAAGGTTCGGGTCGGCATTCTGTTGAGATCTTTTTTCATTTCCATCCTGACATCAAAGTGGAGCAGACGGCTTTAAACGCTGTTAAGTTGAATGACAAATGGACTTTGCATTGCTCGAAAGGTCAGGTGACTGTTGTCGATTCACATTGGTCGAGTGAATTCGGGAAACGTGTGCCGTGCAAAGTGGCGGTTATAAGACTGAGTGAAGTTTTACCATGCGAGGTGGTGAGCGGGGTTGAGTTTGGTTGAGCGGGGTTGAGCGGGGGTGCGCTTGGTTGAGCGGAGCTAAACAGCTAACACATTATGAGAATTTTGTTTTTAACGCATTATTATACACCTGAGGGGAACGCGCCAGCTTCCCGTGTGAGTGCATTGGTGGAAAGGTGGGTTAAGGCGGGACATGAGGTGACCGTCCTGACTGGGTTCCCAAATGTGCCGAATGGTGTTGTTTACGATGGATACAAGAATCGATGGAAACAGGTCGAAGAAATAAACGGCGTATGTGTTGTTCGTGTCTGGACTTATATTGCGCCAAACAAGGGGACGATTCGTCGGATTCTAAATTTTCTATCTTACATGTTCCGTGCAACGCTTTGTGGTCTTTTTATGAGGCGGCCGGATGTTATGATAGCAACAAGCCCGCAGTTTTTTTGCGGTTGGGCTGGTCTCTTACTGCACTTCTTCCGCCGATTCCCCTTCGTGCTTGAGATCCGGGACATCTGGCCGGAATCGATTTCCACGGTCGATGCAGGTCTGCCGTTGGGCGTTATCAAGATTCTTGGCAAGATGGAAAAAATTATGTATCGCGCTGCCAACCACATTGTGACTGTTGGTGAGGGGTACGTTGCTAAACTGGTGGAAAGAGGAGTCCCGCGTGAGAAAATCGATGTTATTATGAACGGGGTTGATTCAACGATGTTCTTTCCCCGTGAAAAAAATGTGGAACTGCTGAAGCGAAACGCTTTGGCGGGAAAGTTCGTTTGTAGTTATATCGGCACAATCGGCATGGCTTGCGGGTTGAGGGTCGTCCTCGAAGCCGGCGAATTGCTTCGTAAGATGGGCCGTGACGATATCCGGCTGGTTTTGATTGGCGACGGTGCATTGCGAGAACAACTGGAGGCAGAAGCCCGTGAACGCGAGTTGTCGAACGTTCTGATGATTGGGTGCCGACCGAAGAGCGAGATGCCGGACTGGGTTGCATCGTCAGACGTCAATTTGATTCATTTGAAAAAAACAGACTTGTTTACAACCGTAATACCTTCGAAAATCTTCGAAAGCGCTGGTTGTGCGCGACCAATGATCATTGGGGTGGATGGTTTTGCGAAAAAGCTGGTCTTAGATGCAAAGGCAGGCATCTCGATGGAACCCGAGAATGCGGAGGATTTGGTGGATGCGCTTGTGAAATTGGCGAATGACGTTGCGCTTGGCCGTCATCTTGGGCAAAATGCTTACAGGCATATCGCAAAGGCGCACAACCGCGACCAGCAGGCGAAAGACTATTTATCTATTTTGAAAAGGTTCGCAAACGTTGGGAAAGAAAATCAACTGATTCATTCAAGCTGTTCGGCAAGGGTATGTAAACTACGAAACACGCGAAAGGCTCGAAAATGAAATCAGAAACCATCCACCATCCACCATCCACCATCCACCA
>CAZKZI010000014.1:12902-29303 GCA_964557205.1 uncultured Lentisphaeraceae bacterium | reverse complement strand
ACCATCCACCATCCACCATCCACCATCCACCAGTAACTAGTATCGCTGGAATTACCAAAGTAAATTTTGAGAGGTTTTGTGATTCAATCTAACATACAAATAACGGGCAAGCCCTTCCTGACATTGACGGCAAAGATTCTTTTGTTACTTGTTTTGACAATCTTGTTATGTCGTTTCACTAAGAACTATGCATTAATTCCAATAATTGGTGCAGGTGTTTTTTTCGCTCTTTCTTATCAGCGCGGCAAAGCGCTCATATTTTATTTACTGCTCCCTTTTTTGACGATTATCAATCCTCTAATTCTACCCAAAGTTGGGTTTTTTTCAGCATTTGCACGTGGCGGAACACTCGTGATGAGCGTAGCGCTGTTAATTTCCGCAATACGCAGTCCGGGAAAACAAGCGCTTCCCTTTGGAGTCATGTATTTGTATCTTGCCGTCGCATTTTTGTCTTCGCTTCAGGGCTACTTCCCGTTAATCAGTCTCCTTAAAATCGTTAACTTTCTGGTGTTTATTTTGGGTATTCATATCGGTACTCGAAACTTACATCACAGGCCCAATGACATTTTATTGTTACGGGCAACCTTGTTTGCTTTCGCGATTTTGATTGTATTAGGTTCGCTCATGACTCTGCCTTTTCCAGCCATCGCGTATTATACCTCGCTGGCTAGCATAATATCGAATGAAGGTATTCAATATGCCACTAATATGATGGGTTCATACGGACGTATGGGTTTGTTCTCGGGGTTAACCATTCATGCGCAGTTTCTAGCACCCATGTTGGCGTGCCTGGCCGGATGGTTGTTGTGCGATATGTTGCTCATTGAAAAAAGGATAGCAAAACTGCATGCGATTCTTTTAGCGTTAATCCCAGTTCTCTTGTTTATGACAAGATCGCGTGCCGGCTTGCTTGCGTTCGTAGTGATGCTAATCATGGTTTATTTCTATTGTCTTCCAAAAACTTCTCTTCCATCTGCCATTAAAGGCCGGGTGGCTGGCATCATGTTGAGCTTTCTCGTGGTTCTTTTAGTTGGCGGAGTGATTTTAGAGGCGAAAGATAGTCTTATCTCGCGTTGGATTCGAAAGAGCGATGATTTGTCTGAAGACACACGGACATTGAATGAGGCGGTGACAGAAAGCCGACAAGGATTAATTGAGCAATGCTTGCATGATTATCGTCGTGCTCCGTTATTGGGAAGTGGGTTTCAAGTTTCCGAAAGTCATCGTGAACAGTATGAGGCGGGTATAATTAATCTTTTCTCCGCGTCTATTGAAAAAGGCATTCTTCCCTTGATGGTTTTAGGAGAAACGGGCATTCTAGGGTTGAGTGTGTTTTTGATTTTCCTCTGGTCTTTTTGGATGGGGTGTGGGAACAAGCGCTATATCGCAACGTTTACCCTTTTTGTTGTTTTGCTTTCAACGAATATGGCTGAGGCCACTTTTTTCTCGCCCGGCGGTGGTGGTGGTATTCTGTGGATGATTTGTATTGTAGGCGGTTTTCTGATTGACATGTCGGGGGTCCTTCAACAGAGGGACATGCGAGGCGCCTTGGGGCCAACCTGAAGTACCGGCCGTCTTAAATAGCTTGGAAACTTAACAAATGAGTAAGTTTTGAAGCTATGGAGGGGGAAGTTCGGGAGGTGGGGGATTATTGCGACCACTAAGTGGACGCAATTGAGAGGGCAAAAAAAGGAGAGCGGACGCCTCGGGGATGCGTCCATACCGTGCGGTGCGTGTGCCTGGTAGGGATGGTTCCCCGAACCGTCCGCCGAATTGCGGTAGCGGAATCGATTAAGCAGGTTGACTAAGTGTAACTGCTCAGGAGTCAGAATGAGAGACCATCCACCATCCACCATCAACCAGCATCGCTGTGCTCTGCATACCACTTGTCGGGTTGATGTGCAGGTTTGTTGGGCGATAGGTGTAGGAGATAGAAAGGTTGGCTGTTTTGAAGAGTGGCATGAAAATCTGTTATTGGACAAACTATCCGAGCCGCTATCAAGCGGTGTTTTTTCATGCTTTGCGTGAGGCCGGGGTTGATTTACGCGTAGTCTATTTCACCACCTATGACCAATATCGAATGCGACTGGGGTGGCGGGATGATCGCGTTTTGGAACCTTGGGAGATAAGAGCGTCAAGCGTAAGCGCGGTTCGCAAGGCGTCGCCTGATTTCGATGAACGAATTCAAGTGTGTACCGGTTTTTACGGATGCTCCTATTGGCGCCTTGTGATTTATTGTGTAGCGAAGAGAGTGGCTTGGTGCGCATGCACCGAAGGATCGCGCGGCGGCTTTTTAACATGGCCGCTGCGCGTTTTTTTTGCCCGGTTGGTAGATCGCTTTTCGCTGGGGGTCTTTGCGATTGGGAGTGAGGCTTGCAGGCAGTATGCCGGGTGGGGTGTGCGGGACGCGAAAATCGCCTGGCACTGTCACAGTACGCCAGTGCCGGTGTCGTCACAGAGACCACCGCGTGGCGAGCGGTGTACGTTTGTTTTCTGCGGGGCGCTGATCCGCAGGAAAGGCGTGGATGTTTTGCTGGAGGCTTTTGCCAAGGTGCATGCCGTGTGCGATGGTGTATCGTTAAGATTGATCGGCGATGGTTCTATGCGCGGCTGGTGTGAAGAGTTTGCGCAAAAGCATTTGAAGGGTGAGGAGGGTGCGAAAGGGGCAGGGTCGATCACGTTAGTTGGTGCGGTGACACCTGAGTGTGTGGAGGACGAGTTACGCCAGGGTGATGTTGTCGTGTTGCCAAGCCGGTATGATGCCTGGGGCATGACACTGGCGGAGGGGGCCGCGCTGGGACTGGCCATGATCGGTTCAGATCGGACCGGCGCGGCACTGGATTTGATCGAAGAGGGCGAGAATGGGTTTTGCGTTCCGGCTGGGGATGTGGATGCGCTGGCGGCCGCAATGCTGAGGTATGCGAGGTGTCCAGCGATGGCGGCGGAGCATGGGGTGAAGGCGCAGGCAGCGGTGGGACGAACGTTTGCGGAGGTCAGGGCACAGGCGTTTGTGCGGCAGTTGCGGGCGTGGACAGAGGAGAGATAGGGTTCAAACGCGGCTGACGCCGCTGGTTCAAGGGTTCAAACGCGGCTGACGCCGCTGGTTCAAGTAGGGTTCAAACGCGGCTGACGCCGCTGGTTCAAGGGAAGAGAAGCATGCAAATCTTGCATATAGTGGCGGGGTTGTCGCCGGAGGGTGGCGGCTTGTCAGAGCTTGTGCCTCGTTTGGCGGCTGCTCAGCAGAAGCTTGGGCATCAGGTTGCACTGGTCACGAGGGCTGGGAAGGCGGATCGCTTGGCCTTGGCGGCTATTGAGGCGGAAGCGGCAGGGGTGTGCGTGGTGCGCATGACCGCGTCATGGCCGGGTTTTGTTTTCTTTTCGTGGCAGATGTTGCGCGGGTTGCGGTCGCTGGTGCGGCAGGCGGATGTGGTGCACGTTCACGGAAGTTGGACGTTCCCTGTCTGGTGGGGTTGCCGCTGCGCGGTCATGGAACACAAGCCGCTGGTGATGTCTCCGCAAGGCAGTTTCGATCCGGTGAGACTCGCGTATTCGGCGTGGAAAAAACGGTTGGCGGGTAGGCTGGACTGGGGCTTTTTGCGCAGGGCGGCGGTAGTGCATGTGACGAGCGAGGTCGAGCGGGAGTGGGTGGAGGGGTTTTTGCGACCACTAAGTGGTCGCAAAGGAGAGGGTAAAAGGGGAGAGCGGCCACATATTGGCCGCGAGGGAGAGGGTAAAATGGGAGGCGGGCGGATTGTGGTGGTGCCGAACGGGGTTTATTGCGGCCACCCAGTGGCCGCAAAGGGGAGGAAAAAAGGGGAGGCGGGAGGCGGGGAGCGAGTGGTGCTGTATCTGGGGCGGCTGCACCCGTTGAAGGGGTTGGATTTGCTGATTTCCGCTTGGGCGGAAATCAAGGATTTAATCGCGCCGATGGCGCTGGTTCAAGGGTTTAATCGCGCCGATGGCGCTGGTTCAAAGATAATTAATGAACCTCTTGCCTGGCGGTTGGTTATCGCGGGGCCGGATGAGCAGGGGACGCGGGAGGTGCTGGAAAGACAGGTGGCGGAATTGGGGTTGATGGAGAGCATCACCATTTGCGGGCCGATGTATGGGGAGGCTAAGGAGCGGCTGTTGCAGTCGGCGAATCTCTTTGTGCTGCCGACACGCAGCGAGAATTTCGGGATTGTGGTGGCAGAGGCGCTGGCGGCAGGGGTGCCGGTGATCACGACCAAGGGAGCGCCGTGGGAGGAGTTATTGCGACCACTAAGTGGTCGCAATGACGAGGGTAAAAAAGAGATACTACCAAGTGGTCGCAATGACGAGGGTAAAAGGGAGACACTACCAAGCGGTCGCTGCGGTTGGTGGGTGGAGATTGGCGCTGAGCCATTGGCGGAGGCGCTGCGTGAGGCGATGGGCCTGACGGATGAGGAGCGGCACGAGATGGGGAAGAACGGGCGAAGGCTGGTGGAGGCGAAGTACCGCTGGGAGACGGTGGCGGAGCGTATGGCGGCGGTGTATGAGGGCTTATTGCGGCCACCAAGTGGCCGCAATGACGAGGGTAAAAGAGAGGACGGGTCATAGGCCCGTCTGGGTTCAAACGCGCGGATGATGCCGCGCTGGTTCAAAAAGGTTTCAAAGGTTCCAGCGTAAGGTTGATCTAGGGTTTTTACACTCGATTTTGCGACCACTTGGTGGCCGCAAAAAGGAGCCGGACGATGGGCAACAAGCCGCAGAAAGGATACCATTACAACCGTGCGGGCGTGGCGATGGTGACGCTCAAAACGCGCCCAGGCATGCGGCTTTGCCGCATCACGCAGGAGACTTTCGCCCTGACTGAAACGGGTCGGATCGTGCAGCAGGAGCTGAAGGGAATCACCGGTTTCTACGAGCAGGTGAAGATCGGGCATTACCAGATCATGCCCGATCATCTGCATGCCATGCTGCATATCGTGCGCGACTTGCCTAAGGGCGTTACGCTGCAGCGCGTGGTGCGCGGCTTCAAGATCGGGGTGGCCCGGACTTGTCGCGATCATTTCGGCAAGGCCAGTTTTCAGGTGTTCGAAACGGGCATGCACCATAGTCTCGTTTTCGGCCGGGATCATCTGGAGCCCGAGGTGGCGTATATCCGCGATAACGTGCGGCGCTACCGGATGCTACAGGCGCACCCGGAGCTGTTTCGCGCACCGCGACGCGTGATAGCCCTGCCTGACGGTAGCGATCTGTGGGGGATCGGGAATTGCTTTCTCGTGAACCATCCGCGCCGGGTGCGGGTGCAGTTTTCACGCGGCGCAACCGAGGCCGAGTGGGAGGCGGCGCAAGAAGCACTGGAGGACTATCTGGCGCAAGGGCATGTCTTGGTTTCGCCGTTCATCTCGCCGTTTGAGAAGCGCGTGTTGCGCCGGGTGGTTGAGGCCGGTGGGAGGGCAATACGCCTGACGCATGTGTTTTTCGGCGAGCGGTATAAGCCGATGGGCGAGCTGTTCGACCTGTGCTGTGCCGGACGGCTGCTGGAGGTGTCTGTGGCTGGCGCGTTTGTGCGCTATGCGCGGCTTGACCGGGCGGCGTGCCTGAGGCTCAATGAGGTGGCGGGAGTTATTGCGACCACCAAGTGGTCGCAATGACGAGGGTAAAAAAAAGAGACAGACATCAGGCTTTTACACTCGAATTTGTGACCACTTGGTGGTCACAAAAAGGCGAGAAGTGAGAGGGTAGCGATGCGTAAGTTGAAAAAAGTTTTGAAACTGTTTAGACACCGACAGGCTATTAAGGCCTTGGTGTCCGCGCACTTGTCTCTGCTGGAAAAAGACGGTGTCGCGTCAGCATTGGGCGGGTTGACTGAAGAAGAAGAAGAAGCCGTCAGGGTGTTGGCGCAAACGTGCGCACAAGCGGGCGCGACAGGTGAAGAAAACGGGCCGATTGTGGAGTTCGGGACCCTGTTCGGCTTGACAACACAATTGTTGGCCGAAACCGCGCCGTCCGGCGTGTCCATTATTACGGTGGATAATTTTTGCTGGAATCCTTTCGGACTGCCACCTGATTTGCATAGGCAATTCACCAAACGGGTTTTGCGTCCGTACCTGAACTCGGGACGTGTGCGTCTGATCGGCCAGGATAGCGCGGCGTTCCGTAAGCACTACGCGGATATCGCACCCCGCATGGTTTTTCTGGATGCGGATCACTCGTATGCGGCGGTTCGGGATGAGATCGCTTGGGCTAGGCAGATGGGGGTTCGCCTCATCAGCGGGCATGATTATGGCAATCAACTGTTTGGTGTCACGCGTGCCGTAGATGAGGCATTTCCCGAGGGCGTGAATTGCAAAGGCATGGTCTGGTGGAAGGTCATTGATCTTGCCGTGGATCGGATATGAGGATTTGGATCAACAATCCGTTTGATAATGTGCCTGGAGAAGGAGGGCGTCCCCACCGCTATACCTTTCTGGCGCAGGCGCTTTCTGATGCGGGGCACGAGGTGGTTTTATGGAGCAGTGACTTCAGCCATCCGCTCAAACGGAAACGCGTATTGAATCTGGCGGAGACAAAGTACCGTGTGATCCTCCTGCCTACCCGGCCGTATGCGGACAATGTTTGTCTGAACCGCGCGCTGAGCCATTACGAATATGCGCGAAGCTGGCGGCAAACCGCGCTCGCGGCTGTTAACAGCCGCGATATGAAGGCGCCACACATCATCCTGACCAGTATGCCGCCTTTGGAAATAGGATTAGCGGCACAGACCTTGCAGCGTGTCTTTGCCTGTAAGCTGGTCGTTGATATTCAAGACGCCTGGCCTGAAACCTTTTACCGTCTTTTGCCGCTTCCGGCATGGATGCGTCCGTTTTTCGGGAAAGTGATTTTTGCTCTGTATCACCATCGAGCGAAAAAAATTTACACGAAAGCCGATAGAGTGACGGCTGTCGCTGAAAGTTATTTGGAGCTTGCCCGCAGCTATGGGGCTTGTAATGTTGCCCGTGAACCTTTTTATCTGGGGACCAATGTTGCGGTTGATTCCGCCTCCAGGCATGTCGCACCCAGGAAGGTCGGCTCTGTCCTTAATATGATCTATGTGGGAATCATGGGCCGTATGCATGATCTGGCCACAGTGATTGCGTGTGTCGGCAGAGATTCTCGCGTGTACTTTCATCTTGCGGGTGCCGGGCCGGATGAGAAGCGGTTGAAACGCTTGGCTGCCGGACGACCCAACATCATTTTTCACGGTTATTTAGCTGACACACAGTTGCATGGTCTCTTGAATGAGATGGATGTCGGTGTGCTTCCGATGAAGCGGGAATCATACGTGGCGGTGCCTAACAAACTGATCGACTATGCGGCGCATGGTCTGCCGATCCTGTCGTCATTGGGGGGGGAATCCGCCGCTTTGCTGAAACGCTATCAAGCGGGTATCACCTACATTCCCGGAAAGAACGAATCATTGCAACACGGGGTGGATTTGTTGCGGGAAGATAGAGAGCAAAGAGTGCGCTTGGGGCAAGGGGCGTTTCGGCTGGCTTGCGAGCAGTTTGATGCTCGCAAAATCTATGCCGCGTTTGTCAAAGAGTTGGAGGAGATTGGGTATGGTATGGCTGAATAAAGTCGTGTGGTATATGTTGATGCCGATGACGATCGGGTGTCTGTTGGTGTCAATCGGGTTAGTTTTATCCTGGTCGCGTAAACGGCGGGCGGCGATGGTTGCCTTGCTTGGCGCGTTGCTCTGGTTCTGGGTGTGGGGCACTCAGGCGTTTTACCGTGTTCTTGGCGGTATGCTTGAGAATCCGTATCCACCGCAGCGCGTGGAAACGATGCCTGCGGCGGATGCGATCGTGGTGCTGGGTGGTGGCATGGGGTGCAACACCAACTTGCCGTATGCGGAGATGTGGTCGGCGGGCGACCGGGTGTGGCATGCGTCCCGGCTTTACAAGGCGGGCAAAGCCACCGTGGTAATTCCATCCGGTTCTTGCGAAGAGTATGCCGCGGTGCCGCTGTTGATGGACTTGGGTGTGCCGCGCAAGGCGATTCGCGTGGAGTCGCAGGCGCGCAACACAGAGGAGAATGCGCGGCTGGTCGAAAAGCTCGTGCGCGGGTTGCCGGGCATACAGAAAAAGAGAATTCCGCGTGTGCTGCTGGTGACCTCCGCCTGGCACATGCGGCGGTCGCTGCTGAATTTTGAAAAAACCGGCTTAGAGGTGATCCCGGCTGCGACGGACCACGAGGCTATGGAAAACAATGGCCGTCCTTTGCGCTGGTTCCACTTTTTCCCCACGCATGAGTATTTGGATCGAAACACCAGAATGATGAAAGAGTTTTGGGGGTATTGGCTATATCGGGGGAAGTATTTATTGCGACCACTCAGTGGTCGCAATGACGAGGGTAAAAAAGGAGAGTGAAAAGAGCAGAGAGCAGAGAGCAGAGAGCAGAGAGCAGAGGGCAGAGGGCAGAGAGCAGAGGGCAGGGTGGTGGCGGGCAGGGTGGTGGCGGGCGAGTGGCGCGAAAAGGACAGAGGTATGAAACGGTGTTTTGATATGGCGGCAGTGGTGGTGACGGCTGTGGTTTGGGTGCCGTTGCTGCTGGTGCTGGCAGGTGTGGTACGTGTGGTCATGGGGAGTCCCGTGTTTTTCAGGCAGATGCGGACCGGATGGCGCGGACGGCCGTTTTGTCTGGTCAAGTTCCGTACGATGCGCGAGGGGGATGCGCCGGATGCCGAGCGGTTGACGCGTCTGGGGCAATGGCTGCGGGCTTCGAGTCTGGATGAATTGCCGCAATTGCTGAATATCTTGAAGGGCGAGATGTCTTTGGTAGGGCCCAGGCCGTTGTTGCCGCAATATCTGGAGCGGTATACTCCAGAACAGGCGCGGCGGCACGAAGTGCGGCCGGGAATCACGGGGTGGGCGCAGGTCAACGGGCGCAACGCCCTGAGCTGGGAGGAAAAGTTCAAGTTTGATATCTGGTATGTGGATCACCGCGGATTGGGGTTGGATTTTAAGATTTTGTGGCTGACGCTCTGGCGGGTGTTGCGCCGGGAGAATATCTGCGCGGAAGGACACGAGAGCGTGCCGGAGTTTATGGGGGAGAGAGAGAAGAGCGAAGAGCGAAGAGAGAAGAGGTAGGAGTTAGGAGTGGGGTTATTGCGGCCACCAAGTGGTCGCAATGGCGAGTGTAAAAAGGGGAGAAGGTTCAAACGCGGCTTGCGCCGCTGGTTCAATGGAAGAATAATGAACGGCAAATCGTAAGCCGTGAATGGTAAGCGGGGCGAGGGAGGAAGGAAGAGGTTTGATCGTCAGGCTGCGATATGGTTTAATAATAAAGGTTTGGCTTATAAATGAGGCTCTTGCAAAACCTCTGGTTTGTGCAAGCGTCTCAAAGTGAAGGATTGAGTATATGGCAGGCAACACCTATGAAATGACCGGGGCTATAAAGACACTTTGCGAGCCTATGACCTTTGCGAGCGGGTTCACAAAGCGCGAGTTTGTTTTGACGATGGAGGACGATTATCCGCAAGACGTTAAGTTCGCCTGCGTTAAAGACCGGATTGCGCTGCTCGACCGGGTTAATCCCGGAGACCGTGTCAAGGTTGGTTTCCGGATCAGGAGCCGGGAGTATAAAGAGCGCTATTATACCGATCTGGAGGCATTCAGAGTCGACGGTGTGGATGTGGATGGATCGTCGGTGTCGTATGACGAAGTGGAGCCGCCGCTGGAGGATGACCCCACGCCGTTTTAATGGTTGGCCGGGGGTGTCTGATGGCGGAGGAAAAAAAAACGCTCAAAGAGCTGTTGACCCTTGGCGAGGGGTATCTGTCGCGTTACGCGGTGCCTGACGCGCGCGTGGTTTGCGAGCTTCTGGCGGCACGGCTTTTCAAATGCGGCCGGATGGATTTATACAAGTATGCCTGTGTTGTTCCGCCGGAACGTCTGGTGGACGCCATGCGGCGGGGGGTGCGTCGTGTGGCGGGTGGCGAGCCGGTGCAATATGTCTTGGGGCAGTGGGATTTTCGGGGTTTGACGCTTAAGGTCGATCGCCGGGCTTTGATACCGCGGCCGGAGACTGAGCAGTTGGTGGACTTGGTTTTGAAGTCGCCGCATGCCGCTAAGAGTGAGAAGCCGCTTGTCGTGGATGTGGGCACCGGCACCGGTTGCATCATACTCAGTCTGGCGCAGGAATTGGGGAAGGGCATTTTCGCAGGTCTCGACAAAAGCGCTGATGCCTTGGATTTGGCCCGAGAGAACGCGGTTTTAACTGGATTGGAACAGCGTGTGCTGTTCGCGGAGAGTGACGGGTGCGGCGAGTTCGACCCTGCCAGCGTTGACCTGCTGGTGTCCAATCCGCCGTACATACTGTCGCGGGTGGTGGACGGCCTGGCACGGCAGATACGCGAGCACGAGCCGCGCATGGCGCTAGATGGCGGCGCGGACGGGCTGGCCGTTTACAGGACGTTGTTGCTGGATGCGGTGATGGTGCTAAAGCCCGGCGGAGGGTTGTTTCTGGAGATCGGCGACGAACAGGGCGCGGCGCTGCGCGGCATGTTGGAAGACTACGGTTTTACGGAGGTGGCAATCATAAAGGATCTGGCGGGCAAGGATCGTTTTGCTGTTGCCACGCAGAGTGTTTAAGGGAGGCATGCATGTACTATGTCGGGCCGCATGTTTCGATCGGCGGGGGGGTGCACAACGCGCCTGTGAACGCCAAAGCGCTGGGAGCTACAGGCTTCGGCATGTTTGTGAAGAACCAGCGGCAATGGACGGCGGCGCCTTATGCAGAGGCGGATGTCGCGGAGTTCCAAGCCCGGATGTTTGCTGAAGGTTATACTGCCGCGCAAGTCTTGCCGCATGCAGGATATCTGATAAATCTTGCCAATCCGGATGAAAAGGCGCACGGGAAATCCATGGCTTCGCTGTTGGATGAGTTGCGTCGCTGCATGACCTTGGGGCTGGACAAGCTCAACCTGCATCCTGGAAGTCACCTGCGGCTGATAACGCCGCAGGAGGCCTGCGCCCGGGTGGCAAAGTCGATTAACGCCGTTCTGGCGGAGACAAACGGGGTTGCGATAGTCATTGAGAACACAGCGGGAAGCGGCGGGAATCTGGGATCTACCTTTGAGGAGATAAGGGCGATTATCGATGGGGTTGAGGACAAAAGTCGTGTGGGGGTTTGTCTGGACACCATGCACGCATTCGCAGCCGGATTCGACATACGTCAACGCGAGGGGTTTCTGCAGGCCATGGATCATTTTGACCGGACGGTTGGCATGTCGTATCTGCGGGGGATGCATCTGAATGACTCCAAGGTGGCTTTGAACTCGCATGTTGACCGGCATGAGTCACTGGGTATCGGTTTATTGGGGATTGACGTGTTCCGGTACATCATGAGTGACGAGCGTTTTGAGAATATCCCGCTGGTGATAGAAACCCCGGACGAGACGAAATGGGAAGGTGAGATCCGTCAACTGATGGAAATGTCGAAATGATGAGGTTATTGCGACCACCCAGTGGACGCAATGACGAGGGTAAAAAGGGGAGAAGGTTCAAACGCGGCTGACGCCGCTCGTTTAAGGGTTCAAACGGCCTGGCGGCCTGGTTCAAAGGTTCAAACGGCCTGGCGGCCTGGTTCAAGAGAGGAGATAATCATGCGCACGTTTGAAGAGATCGAAGCTTGGCAGCTTTCCCGCGAATTGGCTCTAGACGTCTACCGGGTGAGCCGAGAGAGCCTGTTTGCCAAGGATTTCGGACTGCAGGATCAGATACGGCGTGCAGCAGTTTCGATAATGAGTAAAATTGCGGAAGGTTTTGAACGAGGCGGAAACAAAGAGTTTATCAATTTTCTGTGTATTGCCAAGGGCTCGTGCGGCGAGGTGCGCTCACAGCTCTATGTTGCCTTTGATCAGGGTTATGTCGATAAAGTTCAGTTTGAGAGTATGGTGCATACATGCATACGTGTTTCCGTGATGCTTCAGGCGTTTATCGCGTCCCTTCGCAACTCCCCTTTTAAGGGTCCGCGTTACAAATAAAATCAACCCTACTTGAACCAGCGGCGTTAGCCGCGATTGAACCCTTGAACCCTTGAACCAGCGGCGTTAGCCGCGATTGAACCCTTAAACCCTTGAACCCTTGAACCCTTGAACCTTTGAACCCTTAAACCCTTGAACCCTTGAACCCTTAAACCTTTGAACCCTTGAACCCTTGAACCCTTAAACCTTTGAACCCTTGAACCAGCGGCGCAGCCGCGATTGAACTCTAAAAGGCAGTGTAAGACAAATGAAACAGATGAGATTCCTTTGCGCAAGTCTGCTTTGCGTGCTTGCTCAAAATTGCAACGCCGCTCAGACGACATCCCGGGAGAAACTTGCAGGGGTCCTGCCCCCGGTTTTTCCTGAAAACCACGTTGACCTGATCGAAAAGAGGGCGAGATGTGAAGCCGCCGTCCAGTTCAGCGTACATCGGCTACCCGATAACCTGAAAGATTGGGAAGTTTACAGAGTTCAGTTGAAAAAGAAGATCGCCCAAAAAACAGGTGCCTTGCTGAAACAGGATTTGCCGCTCAACATGCGGGAGACGCACGTGGCTAAGATGCGGGGGTATACGGTTAAAAACATCGTGTTTCAAACCCGGCCCGGGATTTATGCGACTGCAAATCTTTATATTCCTGACGGCTCCGGGCCTTTCCCCGCGGCAGTGGTGATGGCAGGTCACACCAGAACCGGTAAAATAGGATACCAGTATCTGGGCTATACGCTCGCACTCAACGGCTTTGTGGGTTTGACCATAGACCCCTGGGGTGCGGGGGAGAGGACCACACACCACGGCGCCTTCGAATATCACGGGGCGAACCTGGGTGCCTCCCTCATGAATGTCGGGGAATCATTGATGGGGCTCCAGATCACGGACAACATGCGCGCGGTGGAGCTTCTGTGTTCGTTACCCTTTGTTGATCCTGAAAAGGTGGGCGCGACAGGAGCCAGCGGGGGAGGAAACCAAACCATGTGGCTGACGGCCATGGACGAACGTGTCAAGGCTGCCGTACCTGTTGTCAGTGTCGGCACATTCGAGTCGTATGTCATGGGGCATAACTGTATCTGCGAAGTTCTCATCGACGGGTTGACGTTTACTGAAGAATCCGGGGTGCTTGCACTGGCAGCTCCCAGGGCGCTGATGTTATCGAATGGACTTAAAGACAGCAACCCGGCTTTTTATCCCTCTGAAATGCTGAGAAGTTTCACCAATGCGATGCCCATCTTTGAAATGTACGGCGCAAGCAATAAGTTCAGCCATCTTATTTTTGATGGCCCCCATTCTTATCCTCCAGAAACGAGGGAAGCGATGGTTGATCTGTTCAATGTACATCTCAAAGGGATACCTGCGGGCCAGACTAAAATCGTGATTCCTGAAACCGACCGTCATCCGCAGGAAGAGATCATGGTTTATCCAAAAGGGGAACGTGATGCACAGGTGATCTCGACGGCTGAATTCTGCAGAAAAAGGGGGCAGGAACTGCGTAAGGCCTGTCTGGACGCCATGTCTTTTGATGCAGAGCAGAAGAAAAAGGAGTTGAAAGAGGTTTTGCGGATAGGTGACATCCCGGCTCTGAAGAAAACAAACAAAACGCTGTCTGCATCAGGATGGGACACCGTCATCCTCGAGACATCCGATGGCAAGCTGATTCCCCTGTGGCATCGCGCGCCAAGGAAAGGGGTATCTGATTATGTGATCCTGTCCAGACCTGATGGGGCAAACGCTTTTCCGTTGTCATTTCTTAATGAGATGAGGGAAAAAGGCACAGGCGTTGTTTTTGTCGATCTTTGCGGAACCGGGGAAGCGTTGTCGGCCCTGTCCGCATCCAATGACGAACTGGCGAAACTTCACACATTGGCCCGCGCCAATCTCTGGTTGGGGAAAACAGTAATGGGAGAATGGGTTAAGGAATTGGATGCGGTAACACAATTTCTTCTGGTGGAACAGAAAGCGCGGAAAATAAGTATTGATGGAACGAGGGAATCGGGACTTGCCGGCTTGTTCCTTGCGGCACTGGGAGGGGAAATCGACACTATAATTCTTCGCGACGCTCCGGTGAGTTATCTTTTTGATGATAGGGACACTATCGACTTTTTTACCATGGGCATTCATCTCCCCGGCATTCTTAAATGGGGCGATGTCTCACTTGTCGCAGCGCTGAGCGGCAAAGATTTGACTTTCATCCATCCGGTGACAATGTCGGGGCAGTCGGTAGGCGGAAAAAAACTGGAAAAATATAAATCAGAATTCGATCACATAAGAAAAGTCTGCGGTATGAAGGGCGCCACATCTTTCAACTGATTTTCCGGGGTGTTATTGGCGTACACTGACAACCTGTTCAGCGCGGGCCTGGCCATGGCGCCGGAACTGCCTGTAACCGCCGAAACACCGCTCTTCTACGGAATGGGTGCACATTGTTATGACAAACTGCGGCCTCCCGAGGGTGTAAAAAATAGGATTGTCATCACACCTCCAATCGGCTTTAATATCAGGAAGTCCAAAAAACAAGTTGTTCCCACTCCCTCGCCCTCTGGGAGAGGGTCGCCTGCCTGCCGCAGGCATGAGGTGAGGGTTGCGGGTTCTGCCCGTATTAGTTAAAGCATAAACATCTGGAGGCAAGTAATTAAATGAAGCGAGTATTATCTGCTGTTTTAGCGGCTGCGGCTGTTACCGTAAGCGCGTCGACGGGTGACGCCGAGGGTTTCGTATCGCTTTTCAACGGCAAGGACCTTGAAGGCTGGACCGGCGCGGTCAACGGCTATGCGGTCGAAAACAACATCCTCTACAGCAAGCCGGATAGCGGAGGCAACCTTTGGCATTCCAAAGAGTTCGACAATTTCATCCTGCGCTTCGAGTTTCAGCTCTACACCAACTCCAACAGCGGCCTCGGCGTGCGCTGCCCTATGAAGGGCGGTGGCTCCTATAACGGCATGGAACTTCAGATACTAGACGACAACGGTCCGCAACATCTGAACATCATTAAACCTTGGCAGCATCATGGTTCCGTTTATGGGGTCGCGCCGGCCAAACCGGGCTTCCTCAAAAAATACGGTCAATGGAACTTTCAGGAAGTGCGCGCCATTGGCTCGCGCATCACGGTGATCCTCAATGGCGAAGTCATTGTCGATACCGATTTGGAAGATTTCCGAGATAAGGCAACCATCGACGGCAAAAAACACCCCGGCCTGCACAATGCCAAGGGGCACATCGGCTGGCTCGGCCACAAAACCCGGGTGGACTGGCGCAACATCCGCATCAAAGAGGTGCCCGCCGATTATAAGGCACTTAAGCCCGGCGACAATACCCCGCCGGCAGGCTTCGCCGCCCTATTCAACGGCAAAGACCTGACCAACTGGAAAGGAGTCACACGCAATGAAAAATTCAACAACCCTCTCGTGCGCCAGAATGCCTCTCCTGAAAAGCGCGCGGAGATGCAGGCCGTGGCCGACGACGAGATGCGCGCGGACTGGCATGTGCGCGACGGCGGCGTCCTGTTTTTCGACGGCAAGGGATACAGCCTCGCCACCGCCAAGGACTACACCGACTTCGAGATGTTGGTAGACTGGCGGCTCTTGACCGTGCGCGGCGACAGCGGCCTCTACCTGCGCGGTTCACCCCAGGTACAAATCTGGGACGCCCACAACCAGTGGAACATCGGTTCAGGTGGCCTTTATAACAACAAGAAGAACCCGAGCCAAGCGCTCACGATCGCCGACCGCCTGATCGGTGACTGGAACACTTTCTACATCAAGATGGTCGGCGAGAAAGTCACCGTCAAACTCAACGACGTTCTGGTCGTTGATGATACCGTGCTGGAAAACTACTGGGACCGTTCGATACCGATCTTCCAGAAAGAGCAGATTGAGCTGCAATGTCACGGCGATCCGATCGAGTTCAAGAACATCTACATCAGAGAGCTGTAAGCGGCCGCAGACAGGAAAAGTTTGATGAAAATAGACCGAAAGATACTGGCTATTGGCATCCCCCTGATAGACCGTCAGCACGCGGAGTATGCGGATCTTGTGGACAAGGTCTTTGAAATGGCGACCGGGGGTGGCGTGAGCCGTCAGACCCTGTCCGCCGAGGTGAACGCAGTCATCAAGTATGCGGTGGAGCATTTCGACGCGGAAGAGTACATCATGCTTTCGGCAAACTACCCCGCCTATGCTGAACACCGCGAAAAACACAATGAGTTTCGTTCTAAAACTGACGCGCTGATTGCGGAGTGGGGCAGCGGAATGGACACGGATGCGTTCACCATCCGGCTTAGCCGCTATTTGATCGAGTGGTTCTGCGACCAGGTTCAGAACGACGACCGCAAAATGGCGATCTTTCTGAATAAGCACAGGACGGAAGGTAAAGGCCGCTTGGCCTGAACATCACCTGCTAGATGGCAGTACGCGCCTGA
>CAZKZI010000014.1:6029-12802 GCA_964557205.1 uncultured Lentisphaeraceae bacterium | reverse complement strand
CCCATGTCTTCTGTTGACTTGCTGATGACCCTTTCCCCGCTCGACGGGCGTTACGGCTCCAAGTTGGATGTCCTGAAAACCATCTTTTCAGAGTACGGCCTGATTAAAAGGCGCGTGGCGGTCGAGACCGTATGGCTGGAGGCCTTGTGCGACGAGCCGTCCGTGACTGAGGCGCGTCCGCTGACCGAAAAAGAACGGGATTGGCTGCGCTCCCTGGCCGACGGATTCTCTCTGGAGGACGCGCGGCGGGTCAAAGCCATCGAGGCTGTCACCAACCATGACGTAAAAGCGGTTGAGTATTTCATCCGGGAGCGTATAACTGAGACTTCTCTCGCTGACCTCGGCGAATTCGTGCATTTCGCCTGCACTTCGGAAGACATCAACAATCTGGCGCACGCCCTGATGCTGCGCGACGGGCTTTGTGTGCTGCGCGATGCCCAGAAACGCCTGACCGACGTTTTGGCCGCGCTGGCCCAAGACAACCGCGCTTCCGCGATGCTGGCGCACACCCACGGCCAGCCGGCCTCACCAACCACTCTGGGCAAGGAGCTGGCCGTGTTCGTGGCACGCCTGCGGCGGCAGTCCGCCCAGATCGATGCCGTGTCGCTGACCGCCAAGATGAACGGCGCGGTCGGCAATTTCAACGCGCACATAGCGGCTTACCCGGAAGTGGACTGGGAAGCGGTGTCCGGCCGCGTAATCGAAGAGCGTTTCGGCTTAAGCCGTAACGCGCTGACCACACAGATCGAACCGCATGACCGCATCGCGGAACTGTTCGACGCGCTGGCGCGCTGGAACACCGTGCTGCTCGACCTCGACCGCGACATCTGGTCCTATATCTCACTGGGTTATCTGGGACAGAAAACCGTTAAGGGCGAAGTCGGATCGTCAACCATGCCGCACAAGGTCAACCCTATCGACTTTGAGAACAGCGAAGGCAATCTTGGCCTCGCCAATGCCATGTTGGGGCACATGGCGCGCAAGCTTCCGGTCTCGCGTCTGCAGCGCGACCTCACCGACTCGACTGTCCTGCGCAACATGGGGGTCGGCTTTGGCTACTCCCTGCTAGCTTATCACTCTACCTTGAAGGGTCTCGACAAAATCAAGGTTAACGCCGCAAGCTTGGCCGCAGACCTCGACGCGGTCTGGGAGGTGCTGGCAGAACCTGTGCAGACCGTCATGCGCAAACTCGGCAAGGCCAATCCTTACGAGCAGTTGAAGGAGATGACCCGCGGCAAACAGGTCGATGCTGACAGCATGCGCCGCTTCATTCAGGGACTCGACATACCGGACACCGACAAACAGCGGCTGCTGGCTCTGAGTCCGGCCACCTACATCGGGCTCGCGGCCAATCTTACCGACAGCATACTGTAACCCCAAGCCGCCGCAGTTATCTTCCGAAATTACATCATTCCGAGACAACTTGTTTTTAGCGCTTTTGTTGGTTCGTAAGGCGCTAAATGACTTATGAATAAACTGCCTACATTATTTCTGGCAATGATGCTTGCTGTCTTTTCCATCGCGGACACGCAACAAAGCACTTGGCGTCCGCGCACCAGATGGCGCGGGTTCAACCTGCTGGGCATGTTTATCAAAGACCGTTCTCCCGGAAAATTCGAAGAAGAGGACTTCCGGCTGGTCAGCGAGCTGGGCTTCAACTTCGTACGCCTGCCCATGGATTACCGCTTCTGGATCAAGGACAAGGATTGGGAAAGCATCAACGAGGACTTTATCGCCGAGATCGACAAGGCCGTGGTCTACGCCCGCCAACGCAATCTCCATGTGCAGCTCTGTTTCCACCGCGCGCCGGGCTACACGGTAGCCAGCCCGCCCGAGCCGCGCGACCTTTTCACCGATGCCGAGGCTCTGCGAGTCTGTTGCCAGCACTGGGCCTTTTTCGCGCGGCGCTACAAGGGCATCCCTTCTGAAGAACTGAGCTTTAACCTCTTCAATGAACCGGCTGAGATCAGTGAAGAAGCTTACGAAAAGGTGGCGGCCGCTCTGGTGGAGTCCATCCGCAAGCAAGATCCCGCTCGCTTCATCATGGCCGACGGCCTCCGCTGGGGATGCGTTCCGGCTCAGTCGCTCTTTAAGCTCAACATCGGACAGGCGACGCGCGGCTATAAACCCATGTCCATTTCTCATTTCATGGCAAGTTGGGTCGATCCGACGCCGACCGATCCGCCGGTCTGGCCGCCGCAGCCGCAGGCCTTCGGTATCCTGTACGGTCCGGCCAAAGTGCCGCTGAACGTGCCGCTGCTGATCGACAACCTCCCGCCCTCCACGCTCGTCCTGAAAACCATGCTGGTTTCGGGCCGGATCAAGCTGCTGGCAGAGGCGGACGGCGCACCAGTGCTGGAGCAGGAACTCAACCCGTGCGAGGATGAAAACTGGTCGAATGTCGTTCACCGTACAGAGTGGAACATCAAGCAGGGCTGTTATCTGGGCGAGCTCAAGGCCGTTTTGCCGAACGGCGCGCGCCGCTTGTCCCTCAGTATCGCGTCCGGCGACTGGATGAGTCTGGCCAGCCTTGAGATCACCGGGAATGACGGCCAGACGGCTAGCCTTACGATCAACAACAGGGAATGGGGCAAGACTAATTCTGTGATGCGTTTTCAGGGCTTTGCCGCCCGCACACCTTTCGTAACGCCTGAAGGAGAGATCAACGGCTTACGCTATCTGCGTAAAGTGGCGATCAAACCCTGGCAGCCGGCCTTTGACGCCGGCGTGTTCACCATGGTCGGCGAGTTCGGCGCTTACAACCATACTCCACATGGCATTGTTCTGGCATGGATGGAAGACAATCTTAAATTATGGCAGGAGCACGGTCTGGGCTGGGCTCTCTGGAACCTGCGCGGCGCTTTCGGCATCTTGGACAGCGGACGCAAAGACGTCCGGTATGAAGATTTCCGCGGCCATAAACTTGACCGCAAAATGCTCGATCTTTTGTTGAAATACTAGCAAGGCATTCAAATATGATTAACTTCTACCAGTCGGCAGTGACACCTTCCCGTGGCATCCGCAATTTTTACCGCTTATTGTCCGCGCTTTGCTTTACAGTGCCAATGTTCTGCGCGGCTCCCGCAGCCGCCTTGCAATTCGGCGACTATACCTATGTGATATCCGCCGATAACGCTACGATCATCAGCTTCAACACCTCTTACCAAGGCGCTCTGATCGTGGCCGACCAGCTAGGCGGTTGCCCTGTCACTCGCATCGGCACCTCTGCTTTCAGAGGCTGTCCGCACATTACCGGCTTGACGTTGCCCAACACGCTGGAAACCATCGGACAACAGGCTTTCCGGGATTGCGACCGCCTTGCCGGCATCAATCTCGGCTACGGCGTGAACGAAGTCGGCGACGGAGCTTTTTTCAATTGCGGGCGGCTGCCGGAAATCAACATCCCCGATAATGTGACACATCTAGGGACTTGGGCTTTCGCGGGCTGCCGGTCATTAGCCAAGGTGAAGATTGGCAATAATGTGACCAACGTCAGCTTCAGCGTTTTCCGCGATTGTGTCAATCTGACCGAGGTAGAGATCGGCAACGCGGTCGACCACATCGGCGGCGAGGCCTTCAGGTCATGCCGCAACCTGGTCGGCATATCGCTGCCGGATTCCGTCACCTACATTGATGACAACGCCTTCCGAAGCTGCTTCCGCTTGCGCGATGTCTCGTTCGGGAATGCAACGACAAAAATCGGCATGGGCGCTTTTGAAGCCTGTGTCGTACTGGAGCGCATAGTTATCCCTGACTCGGTCACCAGCATCGGAGCCCGCGTTTTCCGGGATTGTGTGAACTTGTCGCAAATATGGCCGGGACGCGGTCTGACGGTTTTGGGCAACGAGGCGTTCTACAACTGCCGCAGCCTCACCGGCCTCGTGCTTCCTGAAGGCGTCACCAGCATCGGCGACGATGCCTTCCACGGCTGCCGTAACCTTACCCTGATCCACCTGCCGCACGCCACGGCACGTATCGGAACACACGCCTTTAACAGATGCAAGCGTCTGGTGGCCATCGACGTGGCGCCCGAGAACTCGGCCTTCAGCAGCCTGGCCGGGGTTCTGTTCAACAAAGAGGGCACCGCGCTCATCCGCTGCCCCGAAAGCATCCGAGGTGATTACACGCTGCCGCCGACCGTCCAGCGCGTCGGACGGAATGCCTTTGACGGTTGCGACCAGCTTACCGGCGTAATCATTCATGACAAGGTGACCGCGATCGGCGCGGAGGCTTTTTTGAACTGTTCGGCAATACCACAGATCACTGTGCCGTACAGTGTGACCGACATCGGAGACGACGCCTTCTCGGGATGCGCCAGCCTTGCCGCCATCAATGTCGATGCGCGTAGCAAGAGCTTCAGCAGCCTAGACGGGGTGTTGTTCAACCATCCGCAGAAGGAACTCATCAAATACCCGTTCGCCAAAGGGTTCCGCAAACGCGCCTCTTGGTTTCGTCGGACTTTTTTGACTGACAACGAGGATTCCAGCTCTGGCGGCACTTACGCGATACCTGACACGGTTGAAGCGATACGCAAGTACGCCTTTAAGGATTGCGCCTACCTGCAAGAAATCATTGTGCCCGACAGCGTCGCTAAAATCGCCAGCCGCGCCGTGCAGGCCTGCCGCGCTCTGGACATGATATCGGTGTCGCCGGCCAACCCGGCGTTCAGCAGTGACCGCGGCATCCTTTTCGACAAAGAGCAAACCCGGCTTCTCAAGTGTCCGCAAGGCAGAGATGCCAGTGTCACGGTTCCCGGCACAGTGACTGAAATTGCCGAAAGCGCCTTTGAAGATTGCGCCTTACTGCAAACCGTGGTTATTTCCGACAGTGTCTTGAACATTGGCCAAGATGCCTTCAAGCATTGCCCGCGGCTCTCCGGCATAAATATCCCGGGCAGCGTCACCTCCATCGGGGGCGGCGCGTTCGAGGGCTGTGTGCGCTTTTCAGGTGTCGCGCTGCCCGACCGTATTGTCTCCGTGGGCAGCCGCACTTATGCCGACTGCGGCCTACTCTCCAATGTTACGTTGCCTGACAGCGTGACGCGAATCGGCAGCCGCGCGTTCGAGAACTGCGTGAGCCTCTCTGAAATCACAATCCCGGCCAAGGTTGAGCAAATCGACAACAGCGCTTTTGCCGGCTGCCTGCGGCTACGGAGTGTTTTCTTCCAAGGCGCCGCCCCGGAAATCGGCGATGATGTTTTCCCAAAAGATCGCGAGATCACGATCTATTGCCTGCCCTCCGCCGGCGGCTGGCGCGGCGTATTCGGCGGCCATCCGGTAAAACGCCAGTCGCTCTGACAGTGCGCCCCAGCCTTGCCGACGTAGATGATGGGTCCCCTGCCTGTGCGGGTACGCACGCAGAATCGCGATTTGCGGGATTCTCTGTGTGAGGTTAAAGTAAAGATTCTCCGGTACGGGACGGTTTATGATGCGCCCGCTTTTATCACCGACAAGAAGCTGTTGTCGGTGATATCGGTTTGGGGACATTGAGAAAGGTGTTTGTTATGTTTCACATGTGTCGAGAATCAGCGCGCTCAACGGTCTCTGTGCCGTCCGGGTTGGGGCTGCTCCTGTCACTGGCCTTCATCCATCTGGCAAGCGTTGTTTCTGCTGAAGAAGCGTCCAAGCCGCTCGCATTCGCCTACCGCTCCTTCTGGCCGGAGTTTGGAGCCATGCGCCAGTTTAAAGATGCGGGTGTGGATACCGTCTGCATCTTTGCCGCGAACACCGACAACTCACTGGGTACACCCTACTCCAAGTATCCTCCGGTGTGGCGCTGGTTCGGCAAATACGATTTTGCCTCGCTGGACAAGCAGTACGATGACGTGCTGGCCGTCAACAGCAATGCGACCTTCATCTGCATGGTCGATCTTAACACGCCGATTTGGCTGCAAAGGCAGTTGTCGGGGAGGGGACATAGTGCGCAGTGCGAGAGCTTTTCGATGCTGAGTTGCACTTGCGCCAACCCTGTCTGGCGCAAAGAGACCGGCGCTTATCTGGAGGCGGTGGTCAAGCACATGGAGGCGCGTTACGGCGACCGGGTGAAGGCCTATCTGCTCGCCTGCGGAACAACAGATGAGTGGATGGATTACAGTCGGGGAAGCGCCGGCCGGGCCAAGACGGAAGCATGGAAAGCATGGTTGAAGGCTCATGGCAAAGCGGAGGTTCCCGTGCCTGCTTTCGACCGGATTGACCACGCGGCATTCAACAATTTACTCCGCGATCCCGCCACCGAGGGTGATGTGACTGACTACGCTCAGTTTACTGGCGATCTGATTGTGGATACCGTGCTGGGTTTTACCGCGAAGACACGCGCACTCATCCCGAAGCAGCGGAAGGTCGGCATGTTTTTCGGCTACATCTTGGAACTCACCGGTTCACGACTGGTCTGGGCGGGACATTTGGAGTACGAGCGGCTGTACGCATCGCCCACCATTGATTTCTTTGTCAGCCCCGGCACCTACTCCGACCGGCCGATGGGCGGCGGCAGCGGATTCATGGTGCCTAATGGCACGCGTGTGCTGAATGGCAAAGGGTTTCTGCATGAGATCGATCACCGCACGCCGACCTACAACTGCGCTCTGGACGAATTTATCTCCATAGCCTGGATGGTGCCCTGGAAGGATCAGGCGCAGACGACGGCCGGGCTCAAGCGTGAGTTCGCGCTGGCCATTATCAATCAGACCTCGCTGTGGTGTTTCGACATGTGGGGCGGGGTCTTCAAGACACCCGAGACGATGCAGTTGGTTGCGCGGGCAAAGCAGTTGTGGGACA
>CAZKZI010000014.1:0-5929 GCA_964557205.1 uncultured Lentisphaeraceae bacterium | reverse complement strand
TGGATACGGCGCGGGTGAAAGTGCTGACCGGCACGGCCTTTCAGAAAGCCGGCGTCACCTCAGTGCGGCAGGACGGGTGGCTGTCGGTCTATGTGTCTGATTACAACGAGCTGACGCCGACGGTGCTGCGGCAGGCCGCTGTGGATGCCGGCGTGACGATATACTGTGAGGATGCCGTGCCGGTCTATGCGAATGAACATTATGTGGCTGTGCATATGGCCAAGGGCGGTGAGAAAACGCTTACGCTGCCTTGCGCCTGTCGTGAGGTGAAGGAGCTCTATACTGATCGGGTCATTCCGGTGAAAGACCGGCGGTTTGTCTACACCTTTGCGACACCGGACACGGCGTTGTTTGAAATGGTGGGTGGCGAATTGGCGGTAGGCAACAGGCGGTAGGCCGTTGGCAGCAAGGGAGAAGAGACAGATGGTGAAACAGATGTTGATGGCTCTGCTCGCGTTAGGCAAAAAAAAGGGTAAAGATGAAACGTTTCAAAGACAAGGTGGTTTTGGTCACCGGCACGAGCCGGAATACGGGCGTTGGGATTGCCGCGCTCTTCATCCGAGAAGGGGCGAAGGTCTGCGTCTGCAGTTCGTCGCCGGCGAGCACGGCGAAGGGTGCGGCTGAATTGCGAGCCATGGGGCTGACGGAGTTCACGGAGACGCCGGCAGACATCTCGGACACCGCGCAGGTGCGGGCGATGTTCAAAACGATCAAGGAAAAGTTTGGCCGCATTGACATTTTGGTGAACAACGCCTGCAACCAGGGCATCGGCCCTGCGTTTGAGGAAATGGACCCCGAGTATTTTCTGACGGTCATTAAAACCAATCTGCTGGGAACCTTCCAGGTGGCGCAAGAAGCGGTGAAAATGATGCTGAAACAGGAGAGCCGGGGCGTAATCGTTAACCTCGGCTCGAACGTCTCGATGCGGGCGATCCGCAACCGTACGGCGTATGTGTCGAGCAAGGGAGGCCTTGACGCGCTGACGCGGTCGATGGCGGTCGACCTCGGCCCCAAAGGGATTCGCGTGAATATGGTTGCGCCGGGTTATATTTACACGGACCGGTGGGACAAGCTTTCCGGGGAGACGATGAAACGTCGGCGCCTGAACTGCCCGCTCGGGATTGAGGCGACTGCGGACGACATCGCGCAGGCCGTGGCGTTCATGGCATCGGACGCGTCGCGCAATATCTGTGGTGATCGGTTGGTGGTGGACGCGGGGTGCAGCGCGCAGCACATGCCGGTCGACGTGGACCTGTAGGGTCTGTTGCGGTCGGACATGTCAGACGAGTCGGACGCATCCGACCGATGGGAGCTAATGGGATTTTCCAAGAAATACAAGTGGGAGTTACTGCTCTGGTTGTCGCTCTCATTCTTTACGCATCAGGCGGGCCGGGCGGTGTTGGGAATTGTGTTGCCGGATGTGCAACGCGACCTCAATCTCTCGTCTGAACTGGCAGGATGGGTGCCGGCGTGTCTTTCGATTGTGCTCGGCATCATGATTCCGATATCCGGTGTTTTAGGGGACCGTTACAGCCGCAAGTGGATCATCACCTGGACGTTGATCATCGGTAGCGCGGCGACCGCTTTGGCTGGCGCATCGGTGGGGTTTCTGACGCTGGTGCTTTTTTACAGCGTAACTTCGGCGAGTTGCGAAGCGCTGTACGCGCCGTCGGGCTACTCGCTGCTGGCCAGTTTTCATAAAGAGACGCGGGCGATCGCGATGTCGATTCATCAGTCGGCTTTGTACATCGGCGTGATGACCTGTGGTTTTTTCGCGGCTTTTATTGCGGAACATTGGGGTTGGCGCTGGTCGTTTGTCGCGTTTGGGCTTTTCGGCGTGCTGTTGGGGTTCATCGCTATTTTCCGGTTGAAAGATGCCCCGCATGATGTGGCGGAAGTTGCAGGCTTGCAGGACAAGCCCGGCGTGCTGGAGTCGATCCGTGTGCTGATCCGGATTCCCAGTGCGGTTTTGCTGACCGTGGCCTTTACGGCCATTGTTTTTGTGAACAACATCTACTGGTTCTGGGTGCCGAAGTACATGCAGGATCCGGACGGCATGTTCCGACTGACCAAAACGCAGTCCAGCGGCGCGTTCACCTATCATGTGATTGCGGCCATGATCACGATTCTCTGTGGCGGCTTGATCACCGATATCTTTGTGAAACGTGATCCTAAATTCCGTTTGCGTCTACAGGTGGTAGCCATGTTGCTCGGCGCACCAGCGCTTTACATGGTCGGCAAGTCCTCTACGGTTTTCATGGTTTGGGTGTTCTGTGCGCTCTACGGTGTGTTCCGCGGGCTATTTGAAGTCAACACGCACACGTCACTCTTTGATGTGGTGCCGGCGCGTTACCGCGCCACGGCAGTCGGATTGTTGACGATGACCGGTTTTCTGGCGGGTGGCACGGTCGGTCCGTGGCTGGTGGGATTTTTTATGAAACGTGTGGGCACAGAGGCCGGCATGCAGATCGGGTTCAAGCTGATGGCTGCGGCTTATGTCGTCGGAGGCGTGGCGATGCTGACCTCCTTGTTGTTCACGTTCAAGAATGATCGGAGAGAAATCGAATGAAGATCACTGGGATCAAGACCTTTGTTTGCAATGCGTATCGGACGAACTGGGTGTTCGTGAAAGTGCTGACCGACGAGCCGGGGCTCTACGGGGTCGGCGAGGCAACGCTGGAATACAAAGAGCGGACCATTGTCGCAGCCTGCATAGATCTGGAGCGCGACTTGATCGGAAAAGATCCGCGCGACATCGAGGCGCTGTGGCACAGCAGTTACCGCGACGCTTACTGGCGCGGCGGGCCTGTGCTGATGAGCGCGATCTCGGCGGTCGACATTGCTTTGTGGGACATTCTGGGCAAAAGCCTGAACGTGCCGGTCTGGCGGCTGCTGGGTGGCCAGATGCGCGACAAGGTGCCGTGTTATGCCAATGCGTGGTTCGCGGGCGCGAAAGAGCCGGAAGAGTTCGGCGCCAAGGCGGCAGAAGCCGTTGAGACGGCAGGCTGGAAGGGCCTCAAGTGGGACCCGTTCGGTTCAGCGTACCGGCAGTTGGAGCCTCAGGCCTTCCGCAAGGCGATCAAATGCGTGGAGAAGGTCTTTGAGGCCGTCGATGGCCGAGCGGAGATTATGGTCGAGGGACACGGGCGTTTCGACCTGCCCACCGCGTTGCGTATCGCCAATGCGCTGGAGGATTTCAACATCCTGTGGTTTGAGGAGCCGATCATCCCCGATACGATCGAGGCGCTGGCCGACCTGCGCAGCCGCGTGAAAGTGCCGCTCTCGTTCGGCGAGCGGCTGTACAGCACATGGCAGTTCCGTGCGTTGCTGGAGGCGCGGGGCGCGGACTTTGTGCAGCCCGATGTCTCGCACGCCGGCGGCATCACCGAGCTGCGCAAGATCGCGGCCATCGCCGAGTCGCATCACATCCCGTTCTGCCCGCATAACCCCAGCGGGCCGGTGGCGAATGCCGCGACGCTTCAGCTTGCCGCGTCTCAGCCGGGCTTCTACCTGCTGGAGACCATGGCCAGCGACGTGCCTTGGCGCCGCGAGGTCTGCAATGAGTTTGTCACCCTGCGCGACGGCTATATGTCCATTTCCGACAAGCCGGGATTGGGCGTGGATATCGACGAGGTGGCGATCGCGAAGTATCCGTTTCAGCCGATTTCCCTGCGTCACTATAAAGGCACGCTCACCGAGATCCGCCCGCAGAACGCTACGGTGTTTTTTTCGAAGTGATGGGATGGGGCATCGTATATCCGCGGACAGCCCGGCGGCCGTCCCTTCATTGTGGTAAAGTGTTGACACGACAAGGCAATTGAGACAGTTACGTAATGTCAAATTACGACCCCTCTATTACATACTGCCTGAACATTCATCCCGGCGAGAGTCTTGACGCAGTGCGGGAAGCAATAGCGACGCATGCCGCGGCAGTCAAGGAGCTTGTCGCGGCGGACAGGCCGTATCCGCTCGGTTTGCGGTTGTCGGCTGCGGCGGCGGAGGAACTGTCCGCCGGAGTCCGCGTTTTGGATGAGTTCGCGGATTTTATAAAAGAGCGCGGTTTCTTTGTCGCCGGCATCAACGGTTTCCCGTACGGCGCGTTCCACAACACAGCCGTCAAAACCGCGGTATACACGCCGGATTGGTCCACGCCGGAGCGGCTGAAATACACCGGACGGCTCGCTAACATCCTGTGCGTTTTGCTGTCGGAGGGTGCGGTCGGCAACATCTCGACTGTGCCGCTGGCATATAAAAGTCTTAATGTGGAAGAGAGAGCGAGGAAAGCGACCGTTTACGCGCGCCAGATCGCGGTGCTGGCGGAGTTTCTTGATCTGCTGCTTAAGGAGGAGGGACGCGAGATCGTGCTCGCGCTCGAACCGGAACCGGACTGCGTGCTCGAAAACACCGATGAAGTGGTCGCCTGGTTCGAGGAGGAATTGCTGTTTGAAGGCATGCGCTGGCTGAGCGCCGGCAAAAGGCGCACCCGCGACGAAGCCGAGGCGTTGCTGCGGCGACATGTCGGCATCTGTCTCGACACCTGTCACTTTGCCTTGGCGTTCGAGTCGCCTCGTACCGCGATGATTCGTTTCGAGAGCGCCTGCATCCGGTTGGCAAGGGTGCAACTGAGCGCGGCGGTTCGCACGACCGTTTCAGAGGAGTCTCTGCGGCGGCTCCGTGATTTTTTCGACCCGGTCTATCTGCATCAAACCAAGATCAGACTGCCGCTCGGGCATGTCTTGGCTTTGCCGGATCTTACCGAGGAAACGCTGGCGGCGGCGCGGGAGCACACCAGTTGCGAACTGCGCACGCATTTCCATGTGCCGCTCTTTTATGACGGCGACGCAGTGCTTGGTTCAACCAACACCGATCTCAACGCGGAGTTCTTCGCGCATGTCAAGGCGCAGGGCTATCCTCTGGAGATCGAGACCTACACCTTCGACGTGCTGCCCGCGGAACTACGTGCGCGCGATGTCGTCGAGAACATCGTACGCGAGCACCGGTGGGTGCAGGCGCGGTTGGAGGCAGGTCAGAGCGTCTCCGGCGTGTCGTCCGACTCCCACTCGCCGTAAGCTGCTGGATCTTCTCGGACGTTGCCGCTATCGCGGTGGGCTTTCAGCACCAGCATGTCGCGGCGTTCCTTGACTTTAGCCACACCCTCTTCCCGCTCCTTGCGCTTGGTGGCGTTCAGCGACTGCTGTAACCCCTCGACTTTCGGCGAGTAGGTGTACGAGGTGTATGTGCTCAATTTAAGGTCAAAGCCGTCCAGACGTGCCAGTCCGTTCATCTTGCGGAGCTGGTCGGCCACAACGGGCTTCAGCGCTTCCAGTTGCTCCTCGAGTTCGAATAGCTGCTGACGCAGTTCAAAATACCGCATGATTTCTTCTGAGTTCATGTGTTATAGTTCCCTTTTTGTTGTTACTCGCCGATAATTTTGACGAGGACGCGTTTGCGGCGCAGGCCGTCGAACTCGCCGTAGAAGATCTGTTCCCACGGGCCGACGTCCAATTTTCCGTTGGTGATGGCCACGACCACCTCTCGTCCCATGACAGTGCGTTTCAGGTGCGCGTCGGCGTTGTCCTCGGCCCCGTTGTGGCGGTATTGACTGTAGGGTTTTTCCGGAGCCAGACCCTCCAGCCATTTTTCAAAATCGGCATGCAGCCCGCTCTCGTCGTCATTGATAAAAACCGATGCGGTGATGTGCATAGCGTTGACCAGTACCAGTCCTTCGCGTACGCCGCTTTGGGCCAGGCAACGTTCAACCTCGGGCGTGATGTTGACAAAGCCGCGGCGGCGCGGGATGTTGAACCAGAGTTCCTCGCGGAATGATTTCATCGGGATGTGCTCCTGCAGTTATAGAAAGTTCAATTTGACACTCGTTGTTTTAGATAACTGGATTATATAAAGAGCGGCGCGTACTTGACAGCATAAA
>CAZKZI010000013.1:0-36813 GCA_964557205.1 uncultured Lentisphaeraceae bacterium | reverse complement strand
CTGGGCTGGGCCGTTTGGCATGGGTGCAGGTTTACTTTGTTGCATCGCACCCAGAATCCAGAATTCAGAATGTTTTCGCGCAACTTTCGCTTAAAGGGTGTATCCTTTTCATGTATGCATAACCGAGACATCAAATGCGAACGGGGAAACGACGTAACTCCTTGCCGTTCAACTTCTGGATTGACGCTTCGTTCCCACGACTGCGTGTGGGCTCTGCCGAATACGGCGGCCTGACTGCCTGCGCAGTTACTAAAATACAATTGTGTGTGCCGGTCTTGCTACCTTATAGTACAGTCAGAACTTTTTCTAATCAAGGACCCCATATGCGTATCAATCATCGTCACAGCTTATTTTCCCTCATGCTGATTTATGCCATTGCGGCAAGAGCGCAATCAGCCAAGACCGCTGATGCGTCAAACCTGCAGTACTCCACTGATCCTGACAGCGGTGCCGTCTCCATGCGCTGCGGCGACCTTCCCTGCTGGACATATGTTCCGTGCAGCAAGGATGGTAAGCCCTACTTCCATCCGCTCGCCATACCCGGCAGCGGCGCGGTCTTCACTTCGCACCGTCCGCCGGATCACGCGTGGCATCTCGGCCTGTGGTTCTCCTGGAAGCTCATCAACGGCGCGAACTTCTGGGAACCCGACACCAATGGACTCACGCGGGTAATCTCTCAAAAACTTGCCCGTGAAGACAACATGGCTTTCACGGCGGAAACCCTGCTGTCGTACCTTGCCAAAGGCAAGGCGGCGGTCGGTGAAAAGCGCACGGTCTGTGTGAAGACACAGAGAAACGGCGATTACGCGATCGAGTGGGACAGCACCTTCACTGCCGGGGATGAGGCAGCGGTGTTCTCCTGCACCCCCGCCAAAAAGGACAAAACCGGTCAGTGGGCTTCCGGCGGGTACGCCGGCCTGATGATACGCCTGGCTGACAGTCCGGCTTTTGCCTATACGCTGAAGAACGCGCAAGGCCAAGATAACGTCGAGGCCTGTGGCGAGCCCAGTGAAAAAGTGACGATCATCGTGACCGAGCAGGCGACCGCAGCGCAGGCCCGGATCACCTTTCGGGACCACCCTGATAATCCGCGTTATCCGACCCCGTGGTTCGTGCGCCACAACACGGGCGCGTACAAGGGGCGCGGTTATTATCTCATCGGGCCGTCAATGCTCTTTCACGAGCCTTACACGCTCGCGCCGGGCCAGTCCGCGCGTTTCCGCTACACCGTCACGGTTGAACGGGTGCTCAAAGTGTAATATGAACCCCCTTCTCCGCCCAAGCCGTACGCCAACAACCCGCGCGGCGCAAGGTCGCGGATGCGTCAGAAACAAAAACCGTAGAAAGGTCATAAGCCATGATGAACTGGTTCTCCCGGCTGTTGACGTCCCTTGTTGCGCCAGCCCCTTTCAAGGCGGGGTAATCCGGGGACTCGGTTACGACGGACTCGACGCGGCAGTCAGCGGCTTCACAGTCCTCCGATCCGTCGCACTTACGGCGCAGCCCCCCACGGCTGCACGCCAATCTTGTAGAACGCCCCGCCTGGCGGCGGGTTCACGTCGATGTACCCGTTCGTCGGTGGCGTCGCCTCGATGTCTGTCGCTAACGGCACGAACGGTGCCGACAGACTCCCGGCGCGGTACACGATGTACCGGTCGCCCCAGAAGCTGTTCCAGGACAAGGCGATTCCTCCCGCCACCGGCTGCACATGCAGGAACACCGGGCTGATCTGGTATGTCAGAGGCAACTGGTTGTCGCCTTCGCTCCACTCCGTCGTGACATCGTCAATATCGACGTACGACCGCAGGAGGTGTGCGCCGCGTTCCGCAGCCGCTACCAGCCCGCCAATTTCCAGCGTCCGGCTCTCGCCCGGCTGGAGTATGCCGACGGACGCCAGCGCCTGACCCGTCTCCCCCACCACCACGGGGGAGGCATGCGACACGAACACGCCTAGGTTACCGGCATCGCCAGCGATTTGGCCACGGTTTTCGACGGTCACCCGCACCGCGAACACTTCGTTCGCCACCGTCGGCGACGGACCGATGAACTCCTGATGCGTCACCGCGAAATCGGCGCGTTCCCAAACGTTCGCGCCGGGATCGGACGACCCGTCGGCGACCGTCGTATAGGTCACGGGCAACTGGTTGTCGCCCCAGCTATACTCGGGCGTGACGTTGTCGGCATCCACGCAAGCGCGGAACTGGTACGTTCCCGCCGCCGCCGCCGCGGTGAGCCCCGCGAACGTCAGCGTCCGGCTCTCGCCCGGAGCCAGCCCGCCCACCGTTTGTTCGGCGTTGCCGGCCTCGCCCGGTGCGACAGGGGGCGCGTGGCTGACCCAGACCCGCAGCATGCCCGCGTCGCCCGCGATGCCGCCCCGGTTCCGTACCGTGACCGTCGCGCCGAACACGGCGCCGGGCGCCAGCGTCGTCGTCGCGAGCTGAATCGTCTCGACGGCGAAATCCGCCTTGGCCCATGACGCCGGCACGAACGTGGCGCGGACCACGTGATCCGCGGCGATTGCGCTCAGGGTCAGGGAGGTCACCGCACCAACGGATACATCGTCCACCAGCACGTCCTCGACCTTGTAGTCCGCGTCGGGCAGAATCTGGAAAATCTGGTCGGCGCCATCGACCACCGCAACGACGCCGCCCGGTGCGATGCTGCCGTTGGCGCCGCACGACACGGTGACGTGGTGGACTACGGCCGTTTCGTAGGCGCCTATGTCCACTGTGCCCGCCAAAATCCTGCTATTTCCGTCTATATCGACGGAGTTGGTCATCCAGTCCTAGTAGACGCCCGCGTTCAGACAGGGCGACCCCGCCTGCAAATGGTAGTCGGCCACGGCCGCGGTCACGAACGACGGATCGGACGCGATGTTGCCCGAGCCTGGAAGCGCCGCGGCGCCGGGCGTGCAGCAGTTGGTATAGCCGTAACCGATGCCGTTCAACTGCCAGTCGAGCCCGACGTTGTCGTAGATGACGCTGTTGACCACGATGCCCTGCTGGCGCGTGCGGATGCCGGCGCCGTTGGGCGCCGTGTTGGAGACGATCGTGCAGTTCTGAACCAGCCCGGCGTTCCAAATGTTGATTCCGCCGCCGTAGTTGCGGGAGGTGTTGCCGACAATCAGACATCCGCGTGCGGTGCCACCGTTGAGCAGTCGGACGCCGCCGCCGTATCCTGTGGTGGAATTGCTGGCCGCGAGGTTGTCACGGACGACACAGTTGACGACTACCCCGTCGTTGTCGATCGCGATCCCGCCGCCGTCGCGAGCTTGATTGTCCTGCAGAAAGCAGTTCCGCACGGTACCGCCGCTGACAATGTTGACCCCGCCGCCGAATCCGCCGGGGTTGTACCCTCCCTGGACGGTGAACCCGTCGAGGACGGCGTCGGTGTGGTTCATGGAGATGCAGCGGGTCGCCCCGTTCCCGTCGATCACCGTGACCGCCGCGCCGTTGACGCTCTGCACGGCGATGCCCTTGGTGATGGAGATGTTGCTGGCGAGCATGTAGGTTCCGTTGGTCACCAGCACGGTGTGCCCGGCGGTGGCGGCGTCCACGGCCGCCTGAATGTTCCTTGCCGCCGTGGCCCAAGTGGTAAAGGGAGCGGTGTGGTTGCCGGAGGGCGAGACATAATGCGTTTCCAAGTTAATCTGAGCCTAGGCCGCGCCCGCGAGCGCTAACAGTCCGAGGACGATCAGACGCGTCATTTTCCTGCTCCTGCAGAACGGAGCGAACTTGTCCCGAAGTTGCGTAGTGTTAGTGTTCATGGATTTCTCCTCCTTGCAAACCGCATGTCTTGGCGAGCAAGCACACACCCTGTCTTGCCCACCGTTCATCTCATCACAGGCGACCACTCGCAGTCACGCCGAACGAACCCTTCTCAAAAATCGTGAAAAATATACCGCATTTGCCAATCAACATCAAGCACAATCAGTAATTATAACAAGGTTTTTTTGTGTGATAAGGACAAGGTAAGTTAGCCCCCCATGAATCGAAAGAGGCGCAGTTGGACGCGATGGTGCCGTGGAAGAACCCGGCCTATAAGCATATCAGCGGCAACAGTGCCGCGCATCAGGCACGTCTGGGTGCAGTAACCGAGCCTGATTCCGATAGAATCTCGGCGTAGACTGCCAGGGTCTTGTCTACCATCTGCTCCAGCGAAAACCGCTGCAAGGCATCTTCGCGCAGTCCGGTGAAACTAGCCGCCGGGATTTGGGTCAGGCGGTCGGCGAGCTGTTGCGCGTCGCCGGGGTCAACCAGCCAGCCGTTAAAACCCTCGCGCACGATGTCCAGCGCACCGCCGAAGCGGGTGGCGATAACCGGGCACCCCATGGACAGTGCCTCGACCATGGTGCGTCCGAAAGCCTCGGGTTTGTAACGGTTGGCCGAGACCAGCACATTGCCGCAAGCATAAATCTCGGCGAGGCGGCTCTGGCTGCCGGCAAACGCAACATGCTCAACCAACTCCAGGTCGCGAACCAGTTGCCGCAGTTCCTCGCCATAAGCGTCGCGGGCGGGATCGGTGCCGCCCACAATCACGGTCTTGATATTGGGCAGATGTACGCGGGCCAGCGCGGTAGCTCTCAGGAGCATGTCGTAACCCTTGAGTTGTGTGACGCGTCCGACCCCCAACACGACGAATCGGTTGTCAAGTCCGTGTTGTTGCCGGAAATCCGTCATAAAGGCCGCATCAAGGCGGGAAGGATCGAACAGACTGGTGTCCAAGCCGCGGTGAATGACGCGGATCTTTTCGGACGGCGTGGCGTAATGCTGGCGGATATGTTCGGCAACAGCGGCGCTTGGACAGATCACCCGCATGCCGGAGGTCATGATCTTGCTGTAGGCGCCGACACTGTTGAATCCATGAACCGTAGAAACGCAGGGCAGGCGCAGACTGCGGTTGGCAAAGTGGAAAAGCCATCCCGGAACCCGGCTGCGGAAGTGGACGATGTCGGGTTTGATCTCGACTATGGCACGTCGTAATTTCGCGGCGCGTCTAAAAGCTGTCAGCGGGTTTTTGGATTTGACGTCGAGCGTCACATGGCGCGCCCCGTCCTGTCCGATTTGTCCGGCCAATCTGCCGCCACAGGAAATCACCGTGCTGACGTGACCGCGCCGGATGAACTCTCGGCTGAGTTCCATTGTGCCGCGTTCCACGCCGCCCTCGTTCAGCGCCGGAAGAATTTGGAGAATATGCATACGGGTATGATAATACAGTATGGCCGCCGGATTCCAGCAGTCTTATAAGCCAAGTTTTGTAAAGAAGGTTTGTTGATGATACCGGTTTCTGAATTTTTGCCCGCTAATCTCCGCGAATAAGAGATTGGCTCGAATTTTTTTTACGCTGATCGCTAAAAATTCAAACCAACGGCTTCACTGTTTTGCCTATGCCAAGATCAGAGGGGCGAATGCCTGATCACACACGAGCGATACGCATATCCATAACCTTGCGGTCACGGGGCTCATTTTTGAGTGATTAACGACGGACGCAGTCCGGGAAAAATGAGGGTCGTTCTCATTCGTGGAAATTCGCGGGTAAAAATAAACAGATGTATGATTCTGGCGGCAGGCAACTGGTACCCAGTGCCCGGTAACGCTGTGCGTTACTTATTAGTTTTAAGCGCAGCTTTGCTAGCTGTAAAGCAGGGCTGCTTGGCGTGTGCGGTTGAAAGCGGCGCGTTCCCGCCGCCAGTCGGCGAACATGACGGACAATGGTTTGTCACCGAGCAGGTGGGCGCGCACACGGTCGGTGCCGTAAAGCTTGTCGAACCATTCCGGCCGCACGCCCTTGTGCCGCCACACGCGGGGCTGTCCGTATGTCTCAGAAAAAGCGCGCAGTAGCACGGCCGAGGTTTCGGCCGGCTTGAAACGCGCGTGGTCGATGACGTTCAGTCGCACCGCGTTGATCTCGCGTCCGGCGTAAGGTCCGACGGCGGCCACGTAATTGTAGGGATGCAGCGTGACACCCTTGAGCAGACGGATATCCGGCAACGCGCAGAACTCCTCGGCGCGCAACCAGGGCGCACCCAGCACGCGGAAGGCCAGATTGGTGCCACGTCCGCAGTCGATGCCGGGTAACGCCTCTGAAAAAACAGTGGCCGCGTAGCTCATGGCACTCCCCCAGGTGCGGATACCGGGGGAGGGCGGCATGAAGGCCGGGCGGTCGCCGTCCCAGGCGGCATCCGCGCGTCGCCAGCATTCCATGGGCACGACTGTCAGCTTCAGGTCAAGTCCGTTGTTTTTGCATATCCATTGCGCGGACTCGGCAGGAGTCATGCCATACACCATCGGCAGCGCGCAGGGAGCCACAAAACTCGCGAAGGCTGGAACGGTCAGCGGGCCGTCGACAGTTTGCGGCAAGGGGATGGGGCGGTCAGTGACCACGACCTCGACCCGGTTGGATGCGCAGACCTTTAGCATTTCGTGCAGTGTGGCCAGATAGGTGTAGCAGCGCACTCCGAGATCCTGAAGGTCGCAGACCACCACGTCCACGTCCTTCAGCATCGGCTGTGTGGGGGTGCGGTTGCGTCCGTAGAGCGAGTACACGGGAATATGCCAGTCAGGGTGGCGGCGCGTCGCGACGCGGTCGCCCGCGCCGGCCTGGCCGAAGAACCCGTGCTCAGGTCCGTACAGTGCCACCAGCCGTTTACCCAGCGAGCGGCGCAGCAGTTGCGCGGAGGTCGAGCCGTCCGCAGTCAGCGCTGCCTGGTGGCTCAGCAACCCGACCCGCTTGCCGCGCAAGAGGCCGAACTCCTTTTTACGTAAAACATCGATTCCAGTTATCATAGCAGCAACTTGACCTTTAAGCCGGACATGCGGCGGGTGGGGGTGCGGACGCACTTTTCGAAGATCTCGCGGTCGGTCCAGATAACGCACTTGGATCTGGCGCGAGTCACACCCGTATAAACCAGCTCACGCGTCAGCACTGGATTGTCACGCGTCGGCAGGATCAGCAGCACCTTTCCAAAGCCGGAGCCCTGTGATTTGTGTACTGTCATGGCAAATACCGGGGCGTGTGCTGGCAACTCGGCGATTCTGAAAGAACGATACTCGCCGGGGTTGTCTAAATCAGGAAACCAGGTCCTGACCGTGTCGGTCTCGCACTCTTTCAGACAGATGCCGATATCGCCGTTGAACAGGCGACGAGAATAATCGTTGACAGTGATCATGACCGGGTAACCGTGGCCGTAGGTCTTGACCGCCAGCAGCTTCTGGACGCACTGATTGACCGCCTTGACACCGCACGGTCCGTAGCGCGTGGCGCAAAGGATACGGAAGCAGTCGAAAAGGGCTAACGCCTCTGCCGGGGTTTCAGCTTTCAAGTATGCCCGGAAGGGGTGTCCGTCCAGATGATTTTTCAATGCCTGTTCACAAGCTTCGTACGTATCCGGGGAAGACGCGTGGCCCAACGCGTCATCATGCGTTTGCAGAATCTGCCAGGCTTTTTCATGTGCGCCGCTGTTAATGGCATCCTTGAGTAGTCCTATGCCGCTTGCGGCGGAGAAGCGGTGCGAATGTGTCAGACGCGCCACCGGCGGACCAGCCTGCCAGGCGTCGCACATCTCGACCAGCGCAGCACCGGTCTCAACGGCGGCGAGCTGGTCTTTGTCACCCAGCAGTATGACTTTGCTCTCATCCTTAATGGCGCTCAGCAGTTTGACCAGCAACGGCAGGTCAACCATCGAGACCTCATCGACGATCAGCACATCGGCGGGCAGGCGGTTGTCGGCATTGTAACCGCACTTGCCGGTTACGGGGTTGGTTTTGAGCAGACGGTGGATCGTAAGTGCCGCCAGAGTTTCCAGTTTGGTTCGCAGCGTATGCTCCGGGGCCAGGGGCAGATTGTTTTTAAGCTCTGCGTCCAAAGCCTCTTTGAGTCGGGCCTGGGCTTTGCCGGTCGGCGCACAGAGGCTCACTTGCAGTTCAGGGTTGTTTTGGAACAGGAGCGTGAGCACGACCGCCACGATGGTGGTCTTGCCGGTGCCGGGGCTGCCGGTGATTACGCAAAAACGGCTAGACACCGCCTGTCTGATGGCGGCGATCTGGTCGGGGTCGAGTTCCAACCGTGTGAGGCTGCGGATGGCGGTTTCATCAGGCGGATCAGCCGGTTCACCAGCGGCAAGGGATTTCAGGGCTTCTGCGCAAAGGTTCTCGTAAACCCAATATCTCTGCATGTAAAGACGGTTCTCTTCAAGAACCAGCGGTTTGAAACTGTTGTCGGCGCCATTCGAAACCGCGAACGAGCATAACTCGGTTTGCAACTGCGCGGCGAGGTCGGCGGGCAGGTCGAGGCTGGTTGCCGTTTCATTGGAATCGCTATCGTAGGACAGGAAATCGGCCATTTTTAGGCCAGACGTGAGTGCGAGGCACACATGCTTGTTAACGATGGTGTTCTGCGCGGTCAGCGCGGCAGCCAGGAAAAGACAGTCAGGCATGTTGCCGGCGCCGTCAGGCGCCAATTTCGCCACGGTCTCGGCGAAGTGCCAGGCGAAGGGCTCGATCACACCCTGTTCATGTAGAGATTGTAAGAGCGACCGATAGGTTTGAGACATAGCAAAATCCTTGAAGCTGAAAAACTCTGTGTTGGTAATGTGGTTGCCTGCCGCTGAATCATACATCTGTTTGGTTTTTCCCGTTAATCTCCGCGAATGGGAACGGCTCCCTTTTTCTGCGGCCTTCATCCGCCGCTAATCGCTAGAAAAAGGGAGACCGTACGATTGCACCAGACCAATGCAAACCTGCTTTACAAACTCTATTGATTCTAACGATTTCATTACCTCCATATATAAAATTTGATTTGCTTGTTAAGTTTATGCGCTATTAAAGATGGCTGGTTGGAAAATGATTTTATCATTCACCGTCCATTATCTTCGCAGATTGTGATGCAAATAGTTGTGCAGTTGCGAGAGTAGCTTGCGTAAGGTTGAATTGGTCTCCACCGCAATTATTCTCTCTGAACCAGCATGGACGAGTTCCGTGAAATGGTTTTTGGTTGTTGAGACCAGTATAAAAGACAATCTCTAGATACTTGGAATCATCCGTGCGAATGTTGACCCATAACATGATCTTTCTGCCATGATAAACACTTGTACCGTTTCTTAGCGCGTCCTTTGTCCTTACTTCAATCTTTGTCGCTAGCTTTTTCTGGACAAGAAAGTCGTGAAACAACCAGAAGGCTTTTGATCCGTTTCATCAAAAGATGACAATCTTCCTTGGAGGAATGCTTTTCCCTCTGCTGAGTCGTAGGGTATGTTATTATCTCGTCTTCTCATTTCTTTTTTCCTTTCAAACACGTTGCTGAGTTGTTTCTGCATAAAAATACAATCCAACGAGATAGTAGCGAAACCGGATTGAGAAGACAAACAAAGATTGAATGCGCCATACCTTGTATCCGGTTCGTGTTCATCGCCCTCTGCTTTCTTAGATGGGTGTCTCACTCATATTGGCAAAGAGGGCGCGCACTCCCTAAAAGCGAAGCGGGTGTGGGGCGGGGCACACTTTGATCGTTTAGCCGGTATTCCGGCGCCATCTCGCTTTGCGAGAAAACGAGCTCGTGTGCATCGACCCATACCCCGGAGCGACCCCCACTCCCCACTCCTATCTGCTCAATGATTTTGTCAATATTCCAGTCGTTGCAAGCGGGTCTGTTAAGGGTTTCCGAGTAAGTGTGGCGATTAAGAAGTGCCAATACACGCAACGCACACGGCAGGGACGCATCCCCTGCCTGTGCGAGTACGTACGCAGACAGGCCGAGGCGTCCGCATCCCGTCCATGAATCACAGGCAAGATGCCTATGCTACTTTGGGTGCGCCGTATGACAGGCGGCGGCTGGTGGTCGCAATGGAAAGGGTGAAATTGCAGCCACGGCGCGCATTTTTTAGTGATTAACGACGGACGTAGTCCGGGAAAAATGAGGGCCGTTCTCATTCGCGGAGATTAGCGGGAAAAATTTTCGAGAACAGGTATCTCCATCAACCCTCATTACAAAACTTAACTCGTTTGTTAAGTTTCTACATTGTTTAAGACGGCTAGTCAGGTTCGGCTGCGGAGCAAGGCGCTCCAGTGTTCCACCTCTTTAAGGTCTGGTTGATAATTGAAAACGCCGGTTTCGTTGCCCATACCGCGCACGAAGCAATAATAGCCGCCGCCAAAGTGCTTGTTAAAAGCGTAAACGTTTCCCAGGGTCTGCTTTAGCAGGCTGTGCAGAGCCACGGCATAGACGATCGCCTGGAACAGATAGTTTCTTTCAATCATCACCTGCCGCAGGGTATCCGGGGCATAGTTACCCAGCGTGTCGGTCTTCCAGTCTGCGAAATAATAGCGTCCGCCGCGGCGGAAGAGCAGGTCAACGGAACCCGTCATGAAGCCGGCGCGGCAATCGCCGCCCTCTTTGAAGGTCAGGCCGATGTGTTGCAAATCAGCGAGAGGTATTTTTTCAGGAACTTGGAATAAGAATTCCCATTCGCGGCGGGTATCGGAGTCCGGTATTTCCGACAGGGTAAACTCTGCCCCGCATTCAGACAGCTTACGGTTCAGCGTTGTGGCGATCATTTCAAGCAGTCGGTCGCGGCGCTCGCAGGCATAGAGGGCATCGGCTGTATATAGACCGAAGCGGGCGGCCTGTCCGTCAACCAGCGCGAGGTCATTGGCAGCAGGGTGCCAGTCAGACGTGACCTTGCTGAAATCGAATTTCTCGAAAATGGCGTGGACACAAAGCCCCGTGGTTTTACCGCCGGGCAGCGTGTCAATGCCAGCCGTCGGGGGAGCGTCATCGCCGACCTCGTCCGTGCCTGCATCGGGCTTAATGTGGGACGGTGCGGAACTTGCGTGCTGCGTCAGCGCCGAATAGCTCATCACTGCCCAGTCGTCGGGCGGAATTGGCGGTGATGGCGGCGGCGCGAGAACGCTCGACGGGGCAGTTGCCAAGTAAGGGCGCATAGGCTGTGAACCGAGTTCTGCGAGGTCGAGCGAAGTGGTGGCCGCGTGCTGCGTGTTTACGAGTGGAGAGGTTGGGCCGGCTTCTTTTTCCTTATCTTTAGTTGCGATAAAGTTGCGAGGGGAGAGCGTGTGGTCGGCATGCTTTTGGCCAAGAAAATTAACGGCGCTGGATGCAGCTTGTTTTGCGACGTTACCCATCAGAAGCGAGCAGAAGTTTTCAGCGCGGGTGACTGCCACATACAGCAGGCGCAGGTCCTCAGCCAGATTCTCCGCCATGCGCTGCTCCGCCAAACAAGCCTGCGCACTTTTGACGACTGGCAGGACAACCTTCTTGCCGCCTTTCCCGTCATCACGGTGAACCGTCCAGACGCGTTTATCTCCCGGCTTGATGTCGCGGGTCAACATAAACGGTATAAAGACCACGGCAAACTGCAAGCCCTTGCTTTTGTGGATGGTCATGATGGTTACAGCTTTGCGGTCACTCTCCATCCGCTGCTCATAGGTCTCGTCTTCGTGGTCGGGATCAGTGATCTTTTCCCGGAACCATTGCAGCAGTGCCTCGGGAGTGAGTTCGGCCGCGCTCTCGGCCTGGTGCAGCAGTTCTGACAGGTGCCTGAAGTTGGTGAGACGACGTTCGCAGGCCGGATCGCTGGCGATTTTCGTCAGCGCGCTGTAATTCTTAAGGAACGACGTTAGCGCCGACATGACGCCTATGGTGATCCAGCGTGTCCGTAACTCTGCGAAGTCAGCGAAGTGTTGCTCGAATTCGGAAGAGTTTTCTTCAAGGGCGATAATTTCTTGCTGGCAGTAACCGCACCAGGGGGTCAGCAGGGCGGCTTTGACAACTCCGGCTTTGCCAGGCGCATGCATGGCGGATAGCACATACCAGAGATTTTGCGCGTCCTCGCTGGCGAAAACATTGCCGGCCTTGTAGATCACAGCCGGAATCTTGAATTTTCTCAGTCTTTTCTGCACAGCTTCGGCTTCACTGTTTGTTGTCACCAGCACAGCAATGTCACCGGGATGTACCGGCACCGCGCGGTCATCGGCAGTTTTTGTAAAATTGTACGCCTTTTCATTCAGCATCTCTGATATTTGCGCAGCGCAATACCGGATGATATGCGGGCGCAGGTTGCTTTTGGCAACCGCTTTATTGCCGGCATCGCCTTTAATCCAGACGATTTGGAAAGGGTTTGCTGTCGGCTTGCCTTGGTACAGCAGCCGCCTTTTAGGTTCTCTGCCGACTTCTGAATCGTGATAGTCGAGGTTCTCTTCCGCGAACGCGCCGGGCGGCGCGAAAAGATGGTTGACCGCCGCAATCAGTTCCTTAGAGGAACGATAATTTTTTGACAGCGTGAAAAGAGAGTCCTGTGCGACCTTCTGTTTGGCCTCCAGATAAGCGTAGATGTCCCCGCCCCGAAAACCGTAGATAGCCTGTTTGGGATCGCCGATCATGAACAGCATCGAGTCCGGATGTTTGAATATTGTCTCAAAGATTTTGTATTGGACCGGGTCGGTATCCTGAAACTCATCGACCAGCGCCACTTTATAGTTTTTGCGCAACTCGCAGGCCAATCGACAATCCTGGCCGGTCAGGGCTGCTGCCATTTTTTTGAGCAGGTCGTCATAACCCATGGACTGCTGCAATCGCTTGCGGGCCTCGAACCCGTGTTGGTCGTTCGCAAGAAACTCGCGCAAACGCGCACAGATGGCGACAATCGGCGCCTCCTGGCAACTTTCAAGCGCAGCGACAAAAGCCGGGGCGTTATTAGAGGCTGTTGTGCCAGTTAAATCTTTTGCTTGGAGAAGATGGCTGTCCGGTTGAAGGTTAGCGTCGTTTATCGCCTGTTTCAGCAATATCAAAGCATCTTTGAAACTGGATTTTCTGTTCGGTATTTCAGTTTTGGAAGCCTCATGCAGGAATTGTTTCCATAAAACTTTCTCATCGGCGCTGGCAGGCTCGAAAGCAAGAGCGCTGATATGACCGAGCACAGTTTTCGCGTGTTCCAGTAACTTCCCAAGATTTACGGCAGGAGGCTGCGCGACGCTCAACTCACGACGATAAAAATCCGCAACTGTTTCGCGTATGAGTTCGGTATAAGAGGGGATCAGCTCACAGTCGAAGGCGACACCGCTGTCAAACGCTTGACCGGTTAAAATGCGGTTGCAGAATCCGTGGATTGTAAAAATGGCGGCCTCGTCAAAAGCGGCGAGCGCGAGACGGAGTATGGCGCGCAGATCTTCGTCTGATTTACCGGTGGTACGCGCGTTTGCAATCAGTTCTAGCAAGAGCTGTTCGTCAGATGTTCCGTTGTCGAGGCAGGAGAGCGTTGCGGCCAGGTTCTGGCGGATACGGTCACGCAGTTCGGCGGTGGCGGCCTCGGTGAAGGTGACGACCAGAATCTGCGAGGGTTCCAGCCCCTGCTCCAGCACCAGGCGCAGATAAAGATGCTGGATGTTAAAGGTCTTGCCAGTGCCGGCGTTGGCCTCGATCAAGGCGCAGGTGCCTGGAGTCAGCCGGGCTGTTATGACATCAAAAGGATTCATCAGTCATTGCTTTCTGACAAAGCTACTCTTTTAAAAGACAAGCTAAGAGCAGTCTTTGGCGATACGGTTCAGCCGGATATTGTTTCACTCTCGGTATGCGTTTTTTCTATGGCGAATACGGACGACCTCAACAACAAGTCGAGATTCGTACAACCCATAGATCACGCGGTAGTTTCCGACGCGAATACGATAAGTCCGCTGGCTGCCTTGCAACTTTCTGACTCCAGCCGGGAGTGGCTGAGTGGATAATGAATCTACAGATGCTACGATCCGGGGAACAACTTGACGATCAAGGTGCTTGAGCTCACGCAACGCAGACTTCTTCCACTCAATCTGATAGGTACCCATCGTCGCTCAACTCCGCTACGACCTTTTCATGGGGAATCGTGGGTTCCGCGACACGCTCAGCCACAGTTGCAAGATCATCAAGATCCTCCAGGAGTTCGGTGTACTCACCGAGCTGCAAAAGCACGGCGGTCTGGTGCCCTGCCGTATCCGTCACGTATTGCGGATGGAGTTTTTGTGCCGTTTGCATATTTTCAACCTCAAATTAAATCCATGATACCTGACAAAGCACTCATGCGGCAATCCATTTTTCTGACACAACAGTATCCTTGAGCCTGCCTCATATCTGGTGTCAAACCGTCGCAAGTTATGTTTCCTTCAGAAGTTCGGCAAAGGGGCGGCTTTTGCACCCGTTTGCCTTGTAATCCGCATACGCTCGTTCAGCGGCGCGGACATCGTACGCATCCTCTTCAGGTGTTGTTTCGTAGGGGGACTGCTCCGTTTTCATACAGGGATCGCACCCGATTGTAAACGGTATGCGGTTCGTCTGGACGACTTTGGAGAAAAACAAACGGGTCGCTGTCGCTGAATCCAGTCCGAAGAGACGGAAACGTTTTTCGGCTTCCTTTTTCAGATTGGGGTCGATTTTCGCTTGCGTCATGTTGCCATCGGTGTCGGAATCGGTATCGGGATCGAGTCTTTCATGTCCAAATCCCATCAAGCATCTTTTCGATACCGATTCCGATAGCGACTCCGACCCCGACTTTATTCTGCCAACATTACAAGACTTGTCTTATTTGTTAAAATCCCACACTATTGAAGACGGTTCATTTTGTGGCCGGGGGAGTGGCAACACCTGCTCCTTCCCGCAGAGGGGTGAACAGATCGGTTGCTATGCCGGCGAGAGTTCGCCATGCCGCGGAATCAGGTTCGGGCAAAGTGTCGCCGAACTCGCGGCGGTTATAGAGATCAGTGCCTTCCTGGTGATAACCCCCGGACCAGGCGGCTTCAGTGATCTTGTCCTTCTTGCCTTGCGCGAGCATAAGCCCTATTGCCGGATCAAAACAGAGCGGACGCTGTGTGCCGTCTATGAAATGCTTTACAAGCAGGTTCAGGATTTCCATTGCGGCCGGTTGCTCAAGCGGTGCATAAGCTTCGCATTGCACGTTATTGTTATCGGTGAATATTGTATGCGTTTGGGCATCCAAACCGGCAGCGCAGGCGGCCAAATGGCGTAACCAAGCTACGATGACGTCTTTGGGCTTTTTTTGAGTTGGACGCATGGCGAGCATTTGCTTTTTATCGGTATAAGTTTGCAGACGGGTTTGCAGTCGGAGGTTATTGTCAAAAGGGATATCGATAAACAGCGGTTTGTCTGGAGTGTCCAGATGGAGAGCGTTTTTCCTTTCAAGCATTTCTCGCACTAAATCTAGCGCCTCATCGAAATGTTTGTGTGTGCCTGGCGCCAGATACCCTGCCGCTTCCCAGCGGACGCGCAGTTTTTCAGCGCTTGCATCCAGTTCATCCGCATTGTCCAGTGCCTTTAAAAGTCGGTCTTTGATGTCGAAGACCATGAGCGTATCCGGATCCAGTGTTTCCTCATCTGCTGGCATCTCATCGGCGCGCACTTCCAGATGAACGCCGAGGCGTCGGGTGTAAAAGTATTTGCAGGGAGATATAAAGAATTTGATCAGGTCGTCGAGTTCGACAACTTCAGATTTGTCAAAGGCGCTGGTTTGCGCGCGGCCGATTTTGTCGGGAGGCGGCGAAGTGTTGACTTGTTCGTTCGTGTTTGAGTATGCCGACTCCAATTGTGTGGCCACTTGATAGTAGCTTTCCGAGAAAGAGACCAGCAGGTCATCTGCGTGATGTGTTACAAAATATCTGGGGCTGAAGGGATGGAGCGGGTGGTGGATAGACAACATGGCAGCGGCATTCGCCAGAGGCTGCGAGCTGTCTTGCGGCATGTCCTTGAAGATAAAGCTGGCATCAACCGTGTCAAGGAGTTCGCTGACCAGTACGGATGGCGGCAACGGCTTGTTGTCTTTGGCACTTTGTCCGGTATAGATTATGACCAGCCGTTCCCGGGCAGCCATCAAGGTTTCGAGAAAGGCATAACGCTCCTCGTCGCGCGTTTGTCGGTCACCGAGTTTGCGCCGCGTGCGGCGGTCCATGAGGTCGAAGCTCAGGCTGGTCGTCACGCTGGGGAAAGCGCCGTTATTCATGCCCAGCATACAGACTACCCGCGACGGCACATTACGCATTGGCTGAAAGCGTGAGAAGGTAACCTTTCCAGTGACGAACCGTTCGCTGCCAGGTGCGCCAGCCAACTGTTCTTTTAGCCAGGCGAAGATCACAGAGAAGGGCAGAGCCAACTTTCCGCAATCGGCGTTTTGGGTGAAATGCGAGAAAAGGCCGAGGGTCTGACGCATCATGATAACGCCGTACGGCGCTTGCTCATCAGACGCGAAAAAGTGGTTTAGCGCCCACTCGAGCTGAATGCGCCAATCATCGCAGAGCCTTTCCGTGGAGCAGATTTCGTACAGCTCTTGCAGCGAGCCGATGAAATCCGCGAGGCGTCCGATCATCGAAGCCTGTCCGTCCGCGTCATGACAGGGTATGCAGGCATTGCAAGCGGTATCCAATGGGTTGGCAGAATCCTCGGTATCCCACATGGCGGCGCCGAGGATCAGGCGGTTGAGCGCAAACTCCCAGGTGTTATTATGGATTGCCGAGGCTCCATGTTTCGCGCGGAAGTCGGCATCAAGTCCCCATGCCAGATTGGCCTGTTTGAGCAGGGTACCGAGACGCGTAAGATCCTGTGCGGAAAAACCCCAGCGTTCGCGTATCGTGGCGTTCTCCAGAAGACCCAGCACTTCGGATGCTTTGAACCGGCTGGCAGCTACAGAAAGCAGCGCCAGGAAGGCTTTGCACTCGGCATACTCCTGCAGGAGCGATTTGTCAGCTATCGTGTAAGGAATATGACCGGCTTCACCGGGATGGGTGCTACCAAAAACCGCATCGATATACGGCGCATATATTTCGATCTGCGGGGTATAGACGCTGATCTCGCGCGGGGCGAGATTCTTCATCCGGCTGAAAAGATGCAGCAACTGATCGTGCAGCACTTCGACCTCGCGCATTGGCGCGTGGCAAGAATGGATGGAGACAGAATGGTCAGTCACATCGAACGGCATGGTCTTCGCAGGTTTATGATTATTGAGAATATCGTGCTGAATGATGGAAAGGACACTGCGGGCTGTTGCGGTAGAATTTTTGAAAAGCTGTCGGCTATCAACAGTGTCGTAGGCCAACAGAAGCGCAAAGAACTCCTGGCCGCTGCGGCCCAGCGAGCCGAGCAACGGGTTAGAGGGGTTCTCATAGTGTTCGGCCTGCTGCGCGCCGACCGCCTGCACGAGGGTAGTTTTGTCGCGCAACTGTACTTTGAGACTGCGCGCGCCGCTCCACTCCTCGCAACAGGGGTTGACCGCGAAGAAATGGATATCGAAATCAGGGAAGGCGGCAAGCCGGAAGAGTATGTCCAGGTGGGCTGGCGGCAGAGATGAGACGCCGAAATAGAAGACACGTCGTTTTTGGAGCAACTCCTTTAGAAAAGCAGGGGGAGATTTGAAAGTGGCTGTTTGCTGGATGAAATGCTGGTAGAGACCCGAGAAGTGGCGGGTCTCGCCTGCGTCCATACCGATCAACCCGCGCCAGAGAATGCTCTGCCACTGGGCGTCAACGCCCTCAAAAGGTTGCGTGTTATTTTCCCAGGCGGCTAGCATATCCGGACGGTAGGTCATGTAGCGGTCAAAAAGTTGTGCGAGGCGTCCTGCTAGTTGGTAACGGCGAAATTGATCGTTCGCGACAAACGTTCTCACACGCTCGAAAGCCGGATCTGATTCAAGGCGTGGCAGTAGTTTCAGGATACGCCAGCGGACAGTGGCGGGGTTGAAAGGCAGTTCGTCCTCATCAGACGATGCACAGCTTGTGTCACAGGTGCCTGCCATAGGATTAAACACATGGCGGTAAATAAAGGTGCCAGGGTAGGGGAAGTCGATATCCGGGCAGAGTCCGTTGCGTTCCGCGATCCGCATGCTGAGCCAGCGGGCGAGCCCCTGGTTCGGCACGGTCACGGTCTCCTGAAAGAAAGGATCCGGCGGTTGTGCCGACTCTGCCGCGACGCGCATGATTCCGGCCAGTTCATCCGCGAGGGTTGCCAGATCATTACTTTCGTATAAATGAAAACTCATGGGCTGTCATCCGTCTTCCGGTGGTTAATGTGAACAGAAGCCCTACAACATCAGGCAGTATATCAAAATTTAAAAAAAAGGGCTCTCCCGGGTTTTCCGTGTGCATAATGATTGGAGGTGCTTGCAAAACCTCTCTAGTCGTCTTAAATAGCCTGGAAACTTGTAACTGCTCAGAAGTGAGGACAGGGTGTTTGTTGTAGCAAGCAGGCTGGCATGCACGGGCGGCACGCCAACGCCGTCAGTGTGGCAGCCATCCACGCCCACTACCGTTCGCACCACAAGGTTGCCTAACCTTCAACAGAAAAAATCGCATCCTCCGTCCGAAAACTTTGGGCAAATGGTTGGGATAACGAGTATAGTTGCATGCTTTGTGTGCGGATGGTGTTGCGCAAGCTTGATGAAGGGAGTGCGTTTATGCGCAAGTGGTTACGGGTATTATCGGTTTTCTTCTTGTGCGCTGCGAACATTCGGGCAGCGGCAGACTTGAAAAGCGGACTGGTCGGCGATTGGCGGTTTTCGCAAAGCGACGGTGTCATTGTCAACGATCTGTCGGGTCACGGACTCGACGGGCGGATTTCTTCAGTCGGCACGTTGGAGGGAACGCCTCGCGCGCTCGACTGTAACCGTTTAACGGATTCCGGTGGGTCACGACGTGTTGGTTTCGGGGTAAACTAGGGGACGGTTGTTTGATGTACTACAAGACAGTTGAAAGACCGCTGAGTTTGAAATCAAGTCACAACCGGAAAATTGTTGCGGACAAAAGGCGGGCCAGTGGAAGCATATAACGAATACCTAGGAAGTTTTCGACGCGTCCAGCAGACAATGGGCATCCGTGAGCGGTTCACGCGTCGAACTACGCTTGCTCAAGGGCGGCGGGAAACTTGTGCGTGTGCGCCCATAGCCCAAAAATGCGATGGAGACCGTCGCGGTGTAAGTTTGTTTTTCAAAGGTGGCGACAATTAAAATTCTGGTTTTCTGTGCGCATGCGGATGACGAGGTTATCGGCATGGGTGGAACATTGCGTAAATTTTTCGAAGCGGGCGCTCGCATCCGGCTGGTGATGTTTTCTGACGGTGCAGAGGGATATGGCACACCCGGGGACAAGGGTTTGATCATACAGAGGCGGCAACTGGAAACGGAAACGGTTTGCCGAATTCTGGGGATAGAGCAGTATTATAACCTGCATGGACTGGACTGGAGTCTGTCCGTCAACAATGCTACGTATCGCCAAGTTATCCATCATATCCGCAGTTTCAAGCCGGATGTCGTCTTTACCCATGCCCCCACCGATTACAATGACCACCAGAGCGTCAGTAAAGTTACTACAGAAGGCTGGTTCCATGCTGCTTTGCCTTGTGCCATGGAGACGGAAAAAGTCTGGCACCTCGTTCCTCTCTATGAGTTCGAAGTAATTAAATCGATGCTTCAGCCTACTCATGTGGTGGATATCACCGACACCTTCGACGCCAAGATGAAAGCCATGGAAAGCTACAATTCCCAAAAAGGAATTGTCGGAAGCATTTTTCAACTGATGAAAGGGCGTGCGATGGAACGGGGGTATTTGATCGGCGTTAAATACGGTGAAGCTTTTATCCGCTCGAATTATCAGCCGCGCGGGATCAAATGTGTTGAAACCTTGTTGGAAAAAAGTTGAAGGAGTGAAAATGGAACAACAATTGACGGACAGCCGGAGACTTAAAGAGGATTTTGACAAAGTTCTGCGAATACTGGAGAAATCTCCAAAAATCAATCCCTTCCGACAGATAGAAAAACCGGAGTTTCTCTACAGAGTGAACCAGGTAAACAAGGCGCTAAAAGAACAGCATCTGGAAGTTGGGCTGGTTTTTTCAGATCAGCATTATTGTGGTGACGTGCCCTATCTGGGCGGCAACACCAATATTACGGTCGAGCAAGTGGCGGGACTGGCAGGGCGCTCTGGTTTTCATATCGTCGCCGGACTGGAAGGCGGTTATGTGGCAGAACAATTGTCGGGACGTTCTGGAGCCAAGGTCCATAAAGTGGAATTATTGCAGCTTGCCGATGAAAAATATCCCGTTCAGGCTGAGCGGCTGGAGGACATTTTGTGCGAAGCCAATGGAGGCAGCTTTCCAGAGCGCATTGCGTTGTTGTCTCCGCGTCAAGTCATCCCCGCGTCTTTAGTCGAACATTTGCAGCATTTGGTCGGTGCCGAGAATGTCGTTGATGCACAAACACTTTACTATAAAGTGAAATACGAGAAGAGTGACATGGAAATGGGTTTGATTCGAGACGCAGCAATGATCGCAGACGTAGCTATGGAGGCTATGCTAGCCGTTCTTAAGCCGGGTATGCTTGAAACTCAGGTGGCGGCATGGGGATATTTTGTCGCCCGGGAATTAGGTGCTGAAGAGCTGGGGTTTGATATTATGGTAGGCGCGAATGAAGCCAATCGTTCACTGATTGGCAAAGCCCTGAATCGCGTAATTCATTTAGGCGATTGGGTTCATTTGGGGATTGGGACCAAGCGGGATGGGCTCAATGCCTGTCTGCGGCGTTCAGTCATCGTCAGCGCATCACCCGCAGACTTGTCGACAGAGCAGAGATACTGGTTCAAACTGGTTGAAGATGCCTATCGCATCGGATATGACAGTTATTGTGACGTTGCGGCGAATAATCGACCAGCCTATCTTCAAGAAAAAGCCCTCATTGACTTTTTTGCCGCTCATTCTGAAGAGGTTTCCCGCAGGATCGGTAAACCTGTTCATCTGGAGAGATTGAAACCTTATACGGGAACCCATAATTCCGGATACACTGAATGCCAGGAATTTTATGGCGCAATTACGTTGGAATCAAAAGAACCGCTAGGACACCAGATTGTCACAATGCTTGACGTGGCTCTACGTGGCATTGGCAACTATTGGGATGATATCGTCATTCCTAATTTTGATTATCTGGTTATTGAGAATACCCTGGGTAAGTTCGGAACCGAGGTGGAAACATTCAATCACTTGCCGATAAATGTTCAATCGATGGTCTCTTTCTGAACAAACAAGCCGGACATGCTTGCGCGGGCAAACCTTAGGGGTCGTGATTTGACATTAGGCAGTCTGAATCGCAAATGATTGACGCTGAATTGGTGAAGGTAGTATGTTTAGCGTGTTCATTTGGAAAACAATTTGTTTGGTCTGCCTGTGGGTACAGGTGGAAAAGGTAACGTACAAGAATCAGGGGCTGTTCCTCGTGCTATCCCCTGTCTGAAAGCTGCCGGGCGAAGCGAGATTACCCTTGGAAGGAAATCCTAAAATGACCAGAAACGTATTCGCAGTTATATTGTTTTCACTAACGTACGCCACACAGGACTCGCTCCTTTATGCGGCTCAGAATAGTCTGGGCTCATCAGCAATGGATATCACCGCATATGGAGCAGAGAAGGGTGGAAAAGCCCTATGTACAACCTCCATCCAGAAAGCCATCGACCAATGCACAGAGGCTGGAGGAGGATGCGTTGTTATTCCCAGCGGAAACTGGTTGACCGGCACCCTTGTCATAAAAAACAATGTAGAGTTGCACCTCGCTCATGGCGCAACTCTCATTGCCAGTACAAATCATTGTGATTTCCCAACATTCAGGCCGGAGTATCGTTCGCACACGGATCTTAACGGACTCAATGCCTTGATCTATGCGGAAAAGGCAGAGAACATTGCCATTACTGGAACAGGGACCATTGACGGACAGGGACACTGTCAACGCCCCCGCGAAGGCAAACAGTTTCGCTCTGACAAGGATGGACGGCCTCGCAATATCCTCTTTGTTTCCTGCAGGAATATCCGCGTGGAAGGCATAACTCTTAAAAACTCCGGCATCTGGAATCAGCATTACCTGAATTGTGAAGATGTGATAGTTGATCGTATCATAGTCTACAACCACTCTAATCGGAACAATGATGGTATCGATATTGACGGCTGCCGCCGTTTTATTCTCTCCAATAGCATCTTCGACTCTGATGATGACGGGGTGTGTCTGAAAAGTACCGGTCCAGCACCCTGCGAACACATTTCCATTATTAACTGCATAGTTAGCAGCCACTGTAATGCCATCAAAACCGGAACTGAATCCACTGGCGGATTCCGCAACATAACCATCTCCAACTGCATCGTCAAACCCTCCAATTCAAAGGAAAAGGTTGTCTTTGGTTTAAAGGAAGGAATCACTGGCATCACGGTCGGCTGTGTTGACGGTGGCATCTGCGAGAACATAAATATCAACAACATCGTCATTGAGGGAACACAGACACCAATCTTTGTCCGTCTCGGCCAGCGTAATCGCGCCCATATCTCCGGCGCAACGGTTACAAAAGACAGCACCATGAGAAACATTTCCATCAGTAACATCACCGCAACCGGCTGTGGTGACCAAGGCTGTGCAATTCTCGGATTGCCGGGAAACCCGATCAGGAATCTCCACTTGAGCAATATCAATCTCACCTTTGCCGGTGGCGGCTCGCAGGAGGACGCCCGGCGAGTTATCGAAGAGAAACTTGCCGGCTATCCGCAACCAACTGTCTGGGGTAAACTCCCGGTTTACGGATTCTTCATTAGAAATGCAGACAATGTAAGACTACAGAATCTTGATCTTCAGGTTGTTGAAGAAGACCAGCGTTCCCCTATATGGCTTGAGAATGTCAATCATGTTGAAATCAACAGCATCTCCGCCCATAAGGCTGATGACGAAATGCCGTTGATGATTCGTAAGAACGTAGCAAATAAAACAGACAACATCAGCCAATAAAATATTTCCCTCGCCGTTTATACCACCATGTTCAGTAAGGCTCGCATATTGTGAGGCCGGAACAGGTATTCCGCGAAAGGGAAAAATCATGAAAACAGTACATATAGCAGCGACAGTATTGAGCGCCCTGTTAATTAACGGCGTGGCAGTGGCCTGGGATGATCCTGGACCGCAGGGCGAAGAGTGCCCTCAGAGAGAACCCCGTTCTTTTCAAAAGCCGCGTGAAACTCAAGACAGGATGGGTGGACAACAGGGACAGCGTGGTCAACAGCGGGAATTCCGCAGCCAGCGTGGTTATCCGGGAATGAGTGGACATCGTCATGGCCCAACTCCGGAGAGTCTGAAAGAGGCTGGTGCTACTGATGAGCAGCTTGCACAGCTCAAGAAGGTTAAAGAAGAGCAGCAACTCAAGCAGGTTGATCTGAAAGCCGCAGCAGAGAAGGCGCAGATTCAGTTGAAGCAGCTTATTGACAGCGACAAGCCGGATCAGGATGCAATCTTTGCCGCAGTTGACAAGGTCTCTGCAACCAAGGCCGCTCTTATGAAAAACGGCATAGGCGCGAAACTTAAGGCGCGCGAAATCCTCGGCGATGAGTTGACTAAAAAATTTCGTGAGTTGGAACCGCCGAATGATAGAGGGCCAAGGGATCCCGGTCACCAGCATAGACCGCGAGGTCGTGCGGATCGTGATAGACCACTCTCCGAAAAAGCGGATGTATAATTCGTGGACTTAAATGCCGGTTGTGATTTTCAGATCAAATCCAGCAGCTTTTTTTAATCACACATTGTATAGGGCGAGGCTCTTTTGCGAAGCAAAAGGGTCACGCATTTCGGCTGACAAACGTTATCCCTTGAAAAACAACCAGGATACGCAAAGATCATAACTATATTTTTTTTACTTTCACTTGCGTTCGCGGGATGCATGCTCGGTCCCGACCACATCACACCCGCCTTATCTGACATGCCTTTATCATTTATGGAAGGGACACTCGCAGGCGGCTCTGTGGCAGAATAAACTCGGGGACAAGTTGTTTGATGTGCTTTGGGGCAATAGAAAGAGAAATGGTAATGAAATCTACAAGACCATGTCTGATATGCGTACTAGTCGGTGTTGTTGTTGTGTCGGGTTACGGCAGGGAGCCTGTGGTTCGGCGGGAAATGAAGGCGGCAAGAACGATTCGCGATGCTTTGTGGCTATGGGGGCACCAAGCCGGTTCCTATAACAAGGGCGGTGCCTTCGGGCTACCAGGCAAGTCCCGGATGACCCCGGTTGAAGGCGCGTACTGCCTGGGGGTCCCCAATCTGATGTTTGTGCGCTTTGACAATCAGCCGGAACCGCCGTTCCGGCAACACGCGCTGCCGATGAGACGCTTGAACCGGATCGTGTGGTCGATCGTTGGAGATGCTTCCTCCAAAGCGAATGATCAGCAGCCGGATCTCAAGGAGGTCATCGCATTGGGCAGGGAGTTTCCCAACCTGAGCGGCGCCATGATGGACGATTTTTTCAGAGGAGACCACGGACGGTACACGCCGGACCAGATATCGGGATTTCGCCGACAACTCCATGCCGCCAAACAGCCGCTGGATCTTTATGTGGTTCTCTACACACACGACCTCGATAAGCCGGTTAAAGCGCATCTCGATGCTGTGGACGCGATCACTTTCTGGACATGGAAAGCCAGGGATCTGAAAGACTTGGAGAGCAACTTCCGCCGACTCGAAGAAATAGCGCCGGACACGCGGAAATTGCTGGGTGTGTATATGTGGGACTTTGGGGCGAGCGCACCCATGCCTCTGGATGCCATGGAGCATCAGTGCCGTCTGGGACTGGATTGGCTGAGGACCGGGCGGGTGGAAGGCCTGGTCTTTCTGACGAATTGCATTATGGATCTCGACTTGGAGGCAGTCGAATACGCGCGGCGTCTGATTGACCAAGTGGGTGACGAGCCTCTCCTTGACTGCGGAACGCGGGTAAACAGGTGACCGGCGGACAACGCACGGGGTCATTGTCCGGCGTTTTCATGCCTGTATTTACTGTTTTTCATCATTAGCATCCCATAGGATGCAGGAGTTTAGGTGTTTAGACTGTCAGGTGTTTAGGTTTGTACAAAAATAACGATTTTGATGCGCAAAACAAGCAAATGTGCTTTTTTACACAAAACACCGTTTGCTTATTGAAACATACGCGCCAGTTGCATTTAACCTAACAGCCTACAGCCCAGAATGCTAACAGCCTATGCGTCCCATAGGATGCAGGAGTTTAGGCTGTAGGCTATTAGGTTGTATGTCAGGGGGGAATTAATTTATAATGAAAACAATCAGGAGATATAGCGATGTTGAACTGCAATCCGGTTTTGTATGGACGCTCCTTGCTAAGGCTGGCCGATCTTGCGGACGAGGAGATGTCGGATGTGATTGAAATGGCGATCGCCTTGAAGGCCCGCCGACGTGCCGGCGTGCGCGGCGACCTCTTGAAAAGGCGTCAAGTCGCTCTGATCTTCGAGAAAAGTTCCACCCGCACGCGAACGGCGGCTTCGGTGGCGATACGCGACGAGGGCGGAGCGGCTGAGTATCTGTCCAAGAATGACATCCACCTCGGCGCCAAGGAGTCCGTGAAGGACACGGCTCGCGTGCTCGGGCGGACATTTGACGGAATCCTTTACCGCGGGTTCGCTCAGCAGACCGTTGAGACGCTGGCCAAGTATTCGGGGGTGCCGGTCTGGAACGGACTCACGGACGTTTTTCATCCCACGCAGATTCTGGCTGATCTGATGACTATCCGCGAGAGTTTCGGCCGTCTGACGGGACTGAAGCTGGCCTATGTGGGCGACGGCCGCAACAACGTGGCGAACTCGCTGATGATAGGATGCGCTAAAGCGGGACTTAACTATGTGAACTGCACACCCTCCGAGCTGATGCCTGATCCAATGCTGGTGGCGGAGGCCAGCGAGATCGCCCGCCGTCACGGCGCCTCAGTCGAGGTAATGCACGATCCCGTTGCCGGCGTGGCAGGAGCCAACGTGATTTATACCGACGTGTGGGTTTCGATGGGTGAGGAGGCGCAGAAGGAGACCCGGCTCAAGCTGTTGCGGCCTTACCAGGTCAACATGGATCTGATGCGGGCCTCCGGCAACGCGCAGGGCGAGTTGATTTTTCTCCACTGCCTGCCGGCTTTTCATGACCACGAGACAGCCGTGTCGGCAAAGTCAGGGGCGATGGAGGTGACTGACGAGGTTTTCGAATCGCCGTTCTCCAAAGTTTTTGACGAGGCCGAAAACCGCATGCACACGATCAAAGCTTTGTACGTTTCGGCTATGGCGGATCTTTCCGCGCTGTGACAGTATAGCCGCCGTCACAGCCCACTGAAAAAGGAGGTGCTATGACAGAGAAGATTTTCGACATTCCCTGGGACCGCTTCCAGATGTTGACCCCGTCCGACAAGGTGCCGTACCTGATGCAGGATAACGGCTCACCCTACCATACGCTTTTCGTGCAGCAGTTCAGCGCTGAGCTGCTGGATGACCTCGCCCGGCTTGCGAACAAAATCCGCGCGATCGCCAAGACGCGGGCAGGCACGGAGTTTCTCAAGACGCAGATCTCGCACAAACGCGCCATGCTTTACTTCTCGCAACCCAGTTCGCGCACTTTCCTGTCTTTTATGTCGGCGTGCCAGATTCTGGGCGTGTCGACCGGCGAGGTGCGTGACACCTCGATCTCATCGGAGTTCAAGGGCGAATCGCGCGAGGACTCGGTGCGCACCTTCAGCTCCTACTTCGACCTTATCATAATGCGCACGCCGGAAAAGGGTTTGGCGGAACACATGGCCTGGGTCTTGTCCAGCTCGGAACGTTCCATCCCGATAATCAATGCCGGATCGGGACAGGATCAGCATCCGACTCAGGCACTGCTGGACATTTACACCTTGTTGCGCAGTTTTGAACGCAACGGGGGGCTTCACGACAAAACCGTAGTCTTCTGTGGCGACCTGTTGCGCGGCCGCACGGTGCGGTCTCTCTCCTATCTTTTGACCAACTACGCCAACATACGTCAGATATTTGTGGCGCCTGCGCAACTGCAGGTAGGCGATGATGTCATCGCGGCTCTTAAGCGGAAGAACACCGCATTTGAAATCACCAGTGATTTCCATGCGGCGCTGCCCAAGGCGGACGCTGTTTACATGACTCGCATCCAGGACGAATGGGATAAGGACAAGGGTGAAAGTGATCATATCGACACCAGCAGGTTTAAATTCGGCATGCGTGAACTTGGGCTGCTGCCGTCGCGCGGCATCATCATGCACCCGTTGCCGCGGCGCGATGAGATATCAACGGAGATCGACATTGACCCGCGCGCCATGTATTGGCGGCAGATGCGCAACGGCATGTGGATCAGGGCCGCCTTGATTGCGGTGACCTTCGGCTGCGAGAAAAGAATACACGAGTATTTCCGGCACAATTATTGAGGAGGCAATGGTTTTCTTTAATCATAAAAGATACGGCCGGCTGGTTTTTTCGGCTAATGCGCTCGCCGGGTTTTTTATGGTATGGTTATGCGGTGCTGCGGAATCTGGCGGGAGAGAGCCGGACAAGGTCGTCAGCCGCTTCCGGCTCGGCCCGTTTTTTGAGTATCGTGCGACGCGCGAAGGCGGCACCTTCTGGGCGGTCAGGCCATTCTACTCCAAGGTCAGCGATCCGGTCAGCGACACGCGCGTGACGGACGTGGTCTGGCCGCTGGGCACATTCCACCGCGACCGTGAGCAGTCATGGTGGCGGCTGCTGCTGGCTTACGGGTCGGACAACGACATATCGCGTGACGACTCGGCATGGAAAGCCGCGCTGTTTCCGATATGGTTCCAGGGCCGTTCGCGGCAGGGGGAGGATTATTGGGCGCTTTTTCCCGTGTACGGGCATCTGCCGCACGTCTTGATGATGGACGACATTGACTTCTGTCTTTTCCCTTTATATTTAAACTATGCTGTTAACGGGGTTGAGCGCGATTACTGCCTGTGGCCGATCTTCTCGCGGACCGGGGAGGACCCCAGTGTCAAGCGGACGGGCTTTTTCCCGGTCTACGGCGAGACTCTCAAACGTGACGTCGAGGAGCATTGTTACGCTTTCTGGCCCTTCTGGACTTCGGCGGTTTACAGCGGCTGTAATCCCGGCTCATCTTGGATGCTGTTCCCGTTGTGCGGCAGGGTGAAGCGCGAGAAGGAACAGCAGACCCTGATACTGCCGCCGTTCTTTTCCTGGGCGGAGACCGATTCCGGCGAGCGCTGGCGTTTGCCGTGGCCGTTCATCGAGACTGTGACCTCGCCAAGTGTCAGAAAACGCTCTTTCTGGCCTGTGTATGGCAGTGTGGACCGTGATGACGAGCGGCGCTGGTATGCGGCTTGGCCGCTGATAGAACATTTTAACCTGGTGTCACGCGGCGGCCGTACCGAGCGCAGCCGATTCTTTCCTTTTTATGTGGATGAGAAGGTTTACCGCAAAGACCGTGAGGGAGTGGAACGCATAGCCGAGAGCTATCGGAGGGTCTGGCCACTGTATGCGCGAGAAACCAAGAACGGCGAATCGCACTCGCGGGCGCTGGAGTTCAGCCTGATCCGCTACAGCGGCGGCATCGAGCGCAACTGGTCGCCTTTCTGGACTTTTTATGAGCGCATAGAAGAGAAAGAAGAAATCCGGCATGATGCCCTGTGGGGTTTGCTACAATACCGCAAGTCGACGCTCCCGGAAAGGAATTTGGAATGATAACTCGTGAACCGGTATATACCGATGAGCCGGCCAGCATGCTGGTCAGCATGTGGCGGCGGCTCATGCTTGGGCTGGGCGAGATCGGGGCAGCCGGCAGCTTGACAGCGCAGGCTTTGACGGGCATACCCGCGCTGTTGATGTCGCGACGCGGTCGCAGCGAGATGATGCGGCAATTGTATGTCACTGGCATCAAAAGTCTAGCAGTGGTCACGGTGGTCGGGATGTTTACCGGGATGATTCTGGGGCTGCAGGTGGGACTCGAACTGCGGCGCTTCAACCAGGAGATCTATATCGGCTCTGCCGTTATGGTCTCCCTGCTGCGCGAGATGGGGCCTTTCATGAGCGGATTGATCCTGGCGGCCTGCGTGGGCTCTTCAATGGCGGCGCAGATTGGCACCATGACTGTCAATGACGAGATCGCGGCTTTGGAGATCATGTCCATCAGCCCGGTGCGTTTCCTGATGACGCCGCGCATGGCAGCCATGGTGGTGATGACGCCCATGCTCTCCTTCTACACCTGCGTGCTTGGTGTTATCGGCGGCGGCATAGTCGGTGAGACGCAGTTGAACGTGCCTTGGGACAAGTATATCACCATGGCCATGAATATCGCGCGGATGCGTGACCTTTATGTGGGATTGCTTAAAGCTTTGGTGTTCGGTATTGTTATCACTGGGGTTTCGTGTTACGAGGGCTTCACAACTAAAATGGGTGCGGTAGGCGTGGGCAAGGCTACGCGCCGTTCCGTGATCACCTCGTTCCTGTTGATACTGATACTGGGCTATATCATAACCCGATTGTTTTATGACCTATGATCCGTTTTGAACATGTCACCAAGCAACTGGGCGGCCGCAACGTCCTGGAAGACCTTTCCTTTGAAATCGTAAAAGGCGAGATATTCGCTATAGTCGGGCCTTCCGGCACCGGCAAGAGCGTGACGCTCAAGCACATGGTGCGGCTTTTGACGCCGACCAGCGGGGCGATCTGGATTGACGACACGGAGGTCAGCGCGTTAAACGGGTCAGCCTTGAACAATGTGCGCGGGCGGTTCGGTTATCTTTTCCAGGGCGGCGCGCTGCTGGGCTGGATGACCGTCGCCGAGAACATCGCGTTGCCTTTGCTCGAGAACACGAAGATGTCAAAAGATGAGATAGCAAAAAGTGTTGACGAGGCTCTGCATCTTGTCGGCATGGGTAAAGACGGCGACAAGCTTCCGAGTGAGATATCCGGCGGCATGCAGAAACGCGCCGGCTTGGCGCGGGCGATCGTGCGGCGTCCAGAAATCGTGCTGTATGACGAGCCGACTTCCGGACTCGACCCTGTCACGGCACGCGCCATAGATAAGTTGATTCAAAACTTGAATGGGGAACTGGGTATTACAAGTGTGGTGGTGACGCACGATTTGCAGGGAGCCTTGTTGATCTCGGACCGCATCGCCATGTTGACCGGCGGGCATTTTGTGGAGGTCAGCGCGCCAAAAGATTTTGTGGCGACCGGCCAGCCGGATGTGCGGCATTTTCTTGATGCGCAGTTCATATCGAAAAAAGGCATTGAAGGGATATGAGGAGAAAACAATGAGTCTGAAAAAAAACAGTGAGGTCTTTTCCGAGATACTCGTCGGGGTTTTTATGGTGGCCGTGCTGGCCGTGCTGGTCTATTTCACGATCATCATCTCGGGGACTGACTTTTTCAGCGGCAAGAACAATATTCCGGTCACAGTCTATTTTCATGATGTGGGCGGTCTGAAAATCCGCGACTCGGTTATGCTGCGAGGCATGACGGTCGGATCGGTCAGCGACATGCGGCTGGAGAACAGTTCCATCAAGGTGACTATTGTTATACAAGAAGCCGTCAAATTCCGTGAAGGTTATAGAATAACGGTCAACGTCGGCTCTTTGCTGGGCGGCAACTACCTTTTGATTGAAGAGGGGGAGGGGCCGGAGTTACCGGACGGAACTGCCCTGCAAGGCGTGGCGGCAAGCAACTGGATGCGTGATCTCGGCGAGATAGTGGCTAAGCTGCGGGAGGCTACGGCCGGTGATGAGATTAAGAATATCCTCGCGAATCTCGAAGACGCGACCGCCTCGGTCAAGGAACTGGTTGCCCGCGTGGAAGACGGGAAAAGCACGCTCGGCAAACTTTTCTCGGAGGACACGATGCTGTTCGACGATCTCACCAATACGGTGGCCAACCTCAAGTCTGTCACCGCCAAGATCGACACGGGCGAGAACTCGCTGGGCCGGCTGATAAATGACGACGGCGGGGTTTATTCCGACCTGCGGGACTCGATCGCCAATCTCAAATCCATCTCGGAGCGGCTTGAAAAGGGCGAGGGGACAATGGGCAAGCTGCTTTCTTCCGACGATACCGTCTACCGTGACCTGCAAGAGACCATGGATCGCATCAAGAATGTCGCCGTGCGGCTGGATGAGGGCGAAGGCACTCTGGGCAAGCTGATGAAGGACGACAACAAGGTTTACAACGATCTGGACGCCACGGTCGAGAATCTCAAGCTGGTGACCGAGCGCCTGGCCAAGGGCGAGGGCACGCTAGGCAAGCTTTCCGCGGATGACCAGCTTTATAACGATGTCCACGGTCTGATCAAAGATGTGCGTCAGACCGTCGACAACTTTCGCGATACCACCCCGATCAGCGCCTTCGCCAGCCTGATCATGGGCGGGCTGTGATGCAGGCCAGAATCGCGCTATGCGGACGCCTCGGGGAGGCGTCCCTACCATGCCGTCCGCAGATCCCGCGCTATGCGGACGCCTCGGGGAGGCGTTCCTCTGCCAACATTACAAAACTTGACTCATTTGTTAAGTTTTTAAGCTATTAAAGACGGCTAGCCGCCTTGAAGCGGCGTGCGACGTGTGGTAACATCGCGTGTAATGAAAAACGCTGTTGAACATGACGATTTCTGTCTGGCACCGTTGCGCGGGGTGACGGTGCGGACGTTTCGTAACTTGCACGCCAACTGGTTCACGCCGCCTGACCGGGCGGTGGCGCCGTTCATTCCCACCGTCGCGGGCGATAAAGTCCGGCCCGCACTGCTGAAGGATATCGATCCGGACTTCGGTCAGGCAGTGACGGTGGTGCCGCAGGTACTGGGCAAAGACCCGGCGCAGTTGCGTGTGCTGCTACGGGCGTTCAAGGCAATGGGATACCGGTGCGCGGACCTGAACGCCGGATGTCCCTACCCGCTGGTGGTCAAAAAGGGGCGCGGCGCGGGCCTGCTGCGTGACGCGGAGGCTTTAGCGCGGATGCTGGAGGCAGGCTGCGAAGAGATGCCGGAGGGTTTCTCGCTCAAGGTTCGTCTGGGGGTGGACAGTTCGGATCTGCTGATGCGGCGCATGGAGCTGATCAACTCGTTTCCTTTGCGGGAAGTGACCATTCACGCGCGTACCGCGCAACAGATGTATGATGGCACGGTATCGCTCGATGCGTTTGCCGAAGCACTGGCGGCGTGCCGGCATCCGGTAGTCTACAACGGCGACATCCGTACGCGGCAGGATTGGTTGTTGTTAAAGCAACGGTTTCCCCAAGTCACGCGCTGGATGATCGGGCGCGGGGCAGTTGTAAACCTGTTCTTGTTTGGGGAATTAAGCCAAGAGCAGGCACCGGAGCATTCGGCAGAAAGGCTGAAAGGGTTTCTGGATAATTATCTGGCGGCCTGCGTCGAGGAGCTTTATGGTCCTGCGGCGGTGCTGGGCCGCATGAAAGAGCTTTGGAGTTATCTTCACCAGACTCTGCGGCAGGGTGAGCGTCTGTGGCAGACGGTGCGCATCTGCCGCACACTGGACGAATATGCGCGGACAGTGGACGGATACTTTTAAAAAGTGTGGTGCGCCTAGGAATAGGTGACGAGGCGAGTGCGATGCGAGGTTGGAATAAGACAGTGGCGGCGGCAATGGCGGCGGTCTTGGTCTGCGGGAGCGGGCTGGCTTCGCGCAGTGCCTTGACGGACGCTTATGCCCTTAAACTGTGGACGGTCGAGGATCGGTTGCCGGGTAGCCCGGTGGTGGGATTGGCGCAGGCCACGGACGGATATCTCTGGCTGGTAACGCGCGGGAATCTGATACGTTTCAACGGGGTCGATTTCGCGGAGGTGGCCGTGCCGGAAGCAGTGACGCGGCAGGTCGGCGGGCTTGCGGGAGTTTTTTGCGGCAAGGCTAAGGGTGTCTGGGTGTATGGGCCAGGCGGGATCGCACGTTACTTGTCAGGCGCGTGGCAGGTGTGGCCGGCTGACCTTCCCGAGGGCGGGGCAGGGCGTGTGCTGGGGATGGTGGAGACACCCGACGGCGTGATCCGCGCCTATGCGGAGCGCGGCCTGCTGGAGGCAACGGCAGGCGCCGATGATTTATCCACACAGTTTGTGGCCCGGCTTTGTCCGGTTCCGCCGGACGACCGCGCCACCCTGGGGGCGGTGACTGACGCGGCTGCGGATCACGCCGGCAGTGTCTGGATGACGGCGTGGAACGGGCTGGTGGAATATTCCGGCGCAAGGTTTGACGACCACAGCATGCGACTGCCGGATTTTTTGGTCGAGGCGGCGGACGGAGTGCATGCGGGCGGTTCCGGGCGGCTTTGGATTTACGGTTCGAACGGCTTGGCGTATCGCGAGAACGACATCTGGACGCCGATAGGCTTCCCGGAGAACGCCGGCATAGCCACGGCCATGCTGGAGGTCTCGGACGGCTCGCTCTTGATCGGCAATCCCACAGGCATGTTCCGTTGGCAGGATGGCGTGTGGCATCCCATAGCCGAGCAGGACACGCCGGGCAGCCTTTCCGTGAACGCGCTGGTCGAGGACCGTGACGGGACATTGTGGGCCGCGTGTGACGGCGGCTTGCTGCGCGTACGTCGAAAAACCGTCCGGACTTTGCGGGCGGAGGGGGCGGCCACCACGGGCACGGCGTATTCACTGTGGCGTACGCCGGAAGGGGGCGCCTGGGCGGGTTACAAGGGATTAGCCGTACGCCTCACGCCGGATGACGGAAGGTTGTTGCAGACGGTTTATCTGGATGCGGATGTGCCGGTCAGCGCGTTGTTGCAAGATGCCGCCGAGAGGGTCTGGTTCGGCACCTTGGGCGGCGGGCTGTTCATGAGTCACGACGGACGGATCACGCTTGTGCCGCAGAGCGACTACAGTATGCCGGTGGTGCATACGGTCTACACTTTGCTGGAAGATCCTGAGCACGGTGTGCTGGCGGGCACGCCGCAGGGGCTGATGCGGATCAATGCCGCCGGCGAGTTGTCCCGGGCTGTCTTGCACGGTATTGAAGTAAATGATCCGGTGCGCGCCTTGTGCCGCGATGAAGACGGCACGCTATGGATCTGTTGCGAACGTCTGGGGATATTGCGCCTGGGCGCTGACGGTGCGCAGAGAGTTTTCGGGCGAGAGGCCGGGCTGGAAGGATATCCGAGGGTCTTGTGCCGCGACTCCAAAGGCAATTTATGGGTCGGGACGACTGTGGGTTTATACAAACTCGGGAAAGCCAAAGCCTTCAACTTGGGGCGGCAGTCGGGGGTCTTCGGGGACGCGGTGCTGCAGATCACCGAGGACGACTTTAACCGTTTGTGGGTGGGAACCACAGACGGCGTGCTGTGTGTCCGCATCGAGGATCTGGAGCGGTTGGCGATGTCCGGCGGACGGGATGACGTGACGGTTAGCATGTTGCATCTGGGTGAGTCGGACGGCTTGCCGGGACGGCGCTGCATGGGCGGGGTCGGCGGGACAGGTTCGCCTGCCGGAGGAAAAATCTGGTTCCCGTTCGAAAACGGGGTGGCGATCATTGATCCCCAAAGGGTCGTATTTTCCAAGGTTCCGCCTGTGACGGTGATCGAGCGGGTTTTCTTCAACGGCAGGAAGGTCATGGACAACATTGAGAATAACCCGCCGCAGATGGTGTTCGGACCCGGCGCACGCAATGTCGTGTTCCACATGGCGGCATTGTCGCCGGGTGCGCCGGATTCCATCCGCTTCCGCTTCCGTATCGAAGGGCTGCACTCCGCTTGGTCGCCGATGCAGGCGGAGCGGGTGGCGGTCTTCGAATGGTTGCCGCCGGGGCGCTACACCTTGCGGGTAATTTCGGAGGCTGGTGGCATTTGGGACATGCAAGGCGTGGAACTCGCTTTCAGGGTGCGGGCGTTCTTCTGGCAGACGGTCTGGTTCTACCTCTTGCTGGCAGTGTTACTGGCGGCTGCGGTTTTTCTGATCGCGCGTTGGATGTTATGGCACCGTTATCAGTTGCAGATGGCGCTATTGAGGCGCGAGGAGGCTCTGGCACTGGAAAGGGCGCGCATTTCGCGTGACATCCATGACGATTTGGGCAACGGGCTGTCCGTGGTGGCCACTTTAAGCGAGCTGGCGCATAATGACGTGGACAAAGGTGACGCGCATAAACGGCTGGATCAGATCTACGAAGTGGCGAATGAACTTGCACGTAACGTTGACGAGATCGTCTGGGCGGTGAATCCGGCCAATGACGGGTGGGAACCCTTCATCAGTTATTTCGAGCAGTATACAGAGTATTTCCTGGGCAGTTCAGGCTTGAGCTTCCATTTTTCGCGCCCGACCGAGCTGTCGGGGCGTCCAATCGCCTCTAAGACACGCCACCACCTGCTACTGACGGTGCGTGAGGCGGTCGGCAATGTGCTGAAGCACGCCGCGGCCAGCCAGGTTAAGATCATCATGCGCATAGAAGGGGATATTCTTGAAGTGCGGGTCGAGGACAACGGGGCCGGCTTCGATGTCGGCCAGGGCAAGGCCGTCGGGCATGACGGTCTCGGCAACATGGCTAAGCGTATGAAAGAGGCTGGCGGCACGATGGATATCCAAAGCGCTCCGGGACAGGGCACGACAGTGACCTTGCGCGTAAGGTTGGCGTGAAGCGGCAGAATGTGATATTTTACAAACTTTGTGATCTGAAACCCGTAATGTGTGGCGGTCTCCATGTACATCTGCAAAAATGTTCAGGCTTTAAAAGCCTATACGCCCGGCGAGCAGCCTAAGCTTCAGGGCGTCATCAAGCTGAACACCAATGAGAATCCATATCCGCCGAGCTCCAAGGTGTCGGCAGCGCTGCGGGACTTTGACTGTTCGCGGTTGCGGCTTTATCCCGACCCGCTTTTCGCGGCTTTGCGGAAACGCATAGCCGACCTGCATGGCTGTTCAGCGGCGCAGGTTTTCATTGGTAACGGATCAGACGAGATACTGGCGTTGTGTACTCGGGCCTTTGTGGAGAACGACGGCAGTGTTGGCTACTTCGTTCCGTCATACTCCCTCTATCCGGTGCTGGCAGAAATCCGCGGTGTCGAAAAGCGTCCGGTGCGGATAAACGACGATTTCACCTGGCGCATGCCCGAGGATTACCAAGCCTCGGTTTTTTTCATGACCAACCCCAACGCGCCCACCAGCATGATGTTCGAAAAAGAGGGGGTGGCGCGCTTCTGCGATGCCTTCAACGGGGTGGTGCTGATCGACGAGGCCTACGTGGATTTTGCTGACAGCGACTGCATGGAATTGGCCTTGTGTGACGGCAACACGAACACGCTGGTCATGCGCACATTTTCCAAATCCTTCTCTCTGGCCGGGCTGCGTTTCGGGTATGTGGTTGGCCCAGAAGATCTGATCGGCGCGCTTTACAAGATCAAGGATTCCTACAATCTGGATATGCTCGCCCAGATGGTTGGCGCGGCGGCGCTGGAGGATCTCCCTCACATGCGCGAGAACGTGCGGCGGATACGGGCAACGCGCGAGCGGCTGACGGCTGTGTTGCGGCAGCGCGGCTGGCGGGTCTGTGACTCTCAGACCAACTTCATCTTCACGCGTCCGCCGGACGGCGAAGCCGCGCGTGTCTTCGAGGCGTTGAAGGCAGCGAAGATATATGTGCGCTATTTTCCCGGCGAGATAACCGGCGAGTATTTGCGCATCACTGTGGGAACCGATGAACAGGCCGATGCTTTACTGGCTCAGCCGGTGATGGCTTAGCAGGCAGAGATTTACATAGGGCCTCACATTCTTGCGGAAGAGTCTGTGCCGTGTTGGCCGGTTCTAGCGTGATGAGGTCGGGACGTAGGCATCGAAGACATCTACCAGGCCAGCGCCCAAGGTTTCCCAGTGCCGTCCTAGGGGTTGACTGTCCCCCCCCCCCTCCCGCATAATAGGTGCCAATCATGGGAACCGGAATGTTTCCGGCTTGGCCTATGGGATGCTAGTGAAATGAAAAGAATCTTGATTGGAATGATGGCAATGTTTTTGTCGGTGAGCGCTAT